>CAZIUO010000038.1:0-14555 GCA_964542575.1 uncultured Muribaculaceae bacterium | reverse complement strand
ATTTTTTGATGCACTGATGTCGCCCCGCAACTCTCTCCCTCGCCCCCTCCTCTCCTCTCCACTCAACCCAACTCCACGCCACTCCTCTCCACTCCTCTCCATTCCTCTCAACTCCTCTCTCAACTCCTCTAAACTCTAAACTCTACACTCTAAACTCTCAGTTCCTGGGCTCTTCCTTCTCGAAGGCCTCGATGATTTTGCTCACGAGGGGGTGGCGGACGATGTCCTCTTTGGTGAAGTTGACCACCGAGATGCCGCGGATGCCGCGCACCAGCTCCACGCCCTTCAGCAGCCCCGAATCCTCCTTGCGGGGGAGATCCACCTGCGTGGCGTCGCCCGTCACAATGAATTTGGCATCGCTGCCCATTCGGGTCAGGAACATCTTGAGCTGCGGCAGCGACGTATTCTGCGCCTCGTCAAGTATCACAAACGCCTTGTCCAGCGTGCGGCCGCGCATATAGGCCAGCGGCGCAATCTGAATGGTGCCGTCCTCCATAAACGACTGCAGCCGCTTGGCGGGAATCATATCCAGCAGCGCATCGTAGAGAGGCTGCAGATAAGGGTCCAGCTTATCCTTCAGATCGCCCGGCAGGAATCCCAGCCGCTCCCCCGCCTCCACCGCCGGCCGCGTGAGAATCAGCCGCTTGACCTCGCGGTTCTTGAGGGCGCGCACCGCCAGCGCAATCGCCGTGTAGGTCTTGCCGGTGCCGGCGGGGCCCAGGGCAAAAATCAGGTCGTTGGCATAATACTCCTTCACCAGACGCTTCTGATTCACCGTGCGGGCCTTGATGCACTTGCCGTCGGTGGCATACACTATCACATAATCGCCGCTCCCGGTGTCCACGGCCCCGACCTCGAGCCCGGCGCCATCCTGCTCGAAGAGCGACTCCACATCATAACTGTTGAGGCTCCGCTTGGTCATACGCCGCTGCTGCAGCTGCGCCAGACGCTCCTCGAACAGGGCGATCTGGGCGTCGGGCCCCACCAGCATTATCTCATTGCCGCGCGAGGTGGCCTTCACCTGCGGGAAATACCCCCTGAAAAGGTCGAAAAGCTTATTGTTGACCCCGAGAATCTCTATCGGGTCGATGTTCTCAAGTTTTATGGTCTTGTTCAATGTTGTGAAAGTTTTTGTCTGATTATGCCGTATTCACGCATCATTTTGTCGTACTGGCTCCGCTGCAGAAAAGCCTCGGGCCGCTCCTTGAACTCCTCGATGGGCACCACCGTGTAATTGGGCTCCATAAGCCCCGCCTTGCCGCACCAGAGATAGCGCACATCGGGCTCGAGAGTCTCTATGGAGCCGTCTTCGCGCCGCACAAGAGTCGCCACCAACAGCAGCCCGACCTGCCCGCCGTGGATGCTCATATTGGAGATGTAATTGCCCAGCGAGAAGGCGGTGATGCGGCCGCAGCTGTATTCCACCGCCTGCGGCACGTGCGGATGGGTCCCCACAATCATATCCACCCCCCAGCGGTAGAGGTCGTCGCGCCAGCGCTTCTGCTCTGCATTAGCCTCGAACTTGTATTCCACCCCCCAGTGCGGCAGCGCCACAATGTAGTCGGCACCGCGGTTGCGCCCCCGCTCTATCGCCCGCTTGATGCAGAGCGAATCCATCTGCCCCACCACATACGGCGGTGCCGGGGTAAAGCCGTTGAGGCCGTAGGTGAAATTGATGAAGGCGACCCTGAAGCCGCCGGCATCTATGATTGCCGGGTTGTTGAGCTGCTCGTCCAGAGTGTCGCGCCACAGGCCGGTGAACTTGACGTCGGCCGCGCTGTAGATGGCGTAGGTGCTGTCAAGGCCGCGCCGCCCCTTGTCGCAGATATGGTTGTTGGCCAGCAGAAAGAGGTCCACCCCGCTCTCTTTGGTCTCCTGCACTATCGATTTGGGGGCGGAGAACACCGGATAGCCCGAGTAGGGCTTCACCCCCACCGGGAACTCCATATTGGCCACGCTGATGTCGCAGGAGTCCAGTATGGGCCTGATATACTTGAAGTAGGGACTGAAGTCGTACGAAGCGGCGTCGGTGGTGTCGGCGCCGGGGGTGCGGGCATACTGCAGCTGGCGGCCGTGCATCATCACGTCGCCTATGAAGCTTATGCGCAAGGTGTCCCTCTGCGCGGCGCCGCAGCCAAAGTGCAGCGCCAGCAGCAGAATCGATATCAGAAGCCTCCTCTTCATACCACAAATATATGTTATTTTTGCCATTAGCCTAATAATGGCTAACTTCGCAAGATATGAATTTTGCCCGCACATTTGCCCTCGTAATGCTCTCCTGCTCTGTTCTGACGGGTTGCGACGCCATCCGCTCGGCGCTGGGCAAGCCCACTTCTGAGGACATAGCGGCCCTCCGGCTGCAGCGGGAGCAGATGAAGCGCACCGCCGACTCCCTGGCGGCGGCCCTGGGCGGCACGCCCGATTCCCTTGAGGCGGAAGGCGGCGTCCCGGACTCTCTCGCAGCGGATGCGGACAGCCTGAGGGTGGCGGCTGAAACCGGCACGGCAGAAGGCGCAGCGGGCGAAAAGGCGGTTGGCGACCCCGGCACCGGCACCGGCGCTGCGTCCGAGACCGCCTCGAAGCCGGCAGACGCAACGGCATCCTCCCCCGGCAGCGGCAGCCCCGCATCGGAGGGCGCAACCGCAGCGGCGGACACCCTGCAGAGCGGCTACTATGTGGTGCTGGGCAGCTTCAAGAACGAGGACAACGCCCGCTACCTTTTCAACAGCCTCAGCGCCTCGGGCTGCGACGTCCATCTGGTAAAAATGAAAAACGGGTTCACCGCGGTGATGATATGCCGCGGCGACACATACGAGGATTCCTACGGCAAAATGCTGGAATTCTACGGGGAGAAGACCCACCCCGACGACATCTGGATATACAATACAAACAAACATTTACACATACAACAGCCGTGAAAGAGACAGTTTTCACTCAGAAGCACATCGCTTTGGGGGCCAAGATGGCTCCGTTTGCAGGGTTCAATATGCCCATCGAATACACCGGCATCAACAAGGAGCACACCGCCGTGCGCGAAGGGGTCGGCGTGTTTGACGTATCCCATATGGGGGAGATCTGGGTCTTCGGGCCTCAGGCCACAGCCCTGCTGCAATATGTCACCAGCAACGACGTCAGCACCCTCTACCCCGGCAAGGCGCAATACACCTGCCTGCCCAACGGCCGCGGCGGCATAGTTGACGACCTCATAGTCTATTGCTTCAGCGACCAGAAATACCTGCTGGGCGTGAACGCCGCCAATGTGGACAAGGACTGGAACCACATCTGCTCTTTTGCCGGCCGCTTCAATATGAAGGTCGGCGCCGAGCTGGTGAACGCCTCCGACGACACCTGCCAGCTGGCCATCCAGGGCCCCAAGGCGATGGAGGTGATGCAGAAGCTCTGCAGCGAGGACATAATGTCGATGCCCAACTACACCTTCAAGCAGCTCACCGTGGCGGGCATCAAGGATGCGGTGCTGGCCACCACCGGCTACACCGGCAGCGGCGGATGCGAAGTGTATGTGACCAATGCCGACGGCCCCGCCCTCTGGGATGCCGTCTTTGCCGCCGGAGAGCCCTACGGCATCGTGCCGGTGGGCCTCGGAGCGCGCGACACCCTGCGCCTGGAGAAGGGCTACCTGCTCTACGGCAACGATATGGACGACACCACCTCCCCTCTGGAGGCGGGCCTGGGCTGGATCACCAAGTTCAACGATGTCAAGGGTGACTTTGTGGACAGGGACTTCCTGCTTAAGCAGAAGGCCGAGGGGCTCAAGCGCCGCCTGGTGGCCATCGAGCTCACCGACCGCGGCATCGCCCGCCACGGATACCCCATCTGCAATGCCGACGGAGCCGAAATCGGCCACGTCACCAGCGGCACGATGGGTCCCACCGCCAAGAAGGCCGTCGCCCTCGGATATGTGGACGCCCCCTACTTTGCCGTCGGCAGCGAGATTTTCGTGAAAGTGCGCGACCGTCTGCTCAAGGCAAAGGTGGTGAAGGCTCCCTTCTGCTAGGGGCTGGCATCATCTTTGACAACCGCCACCCCCTGTATGAAAATCCGCCACGCCATTGCGGCAGCCCTGCTGCTTGCCCTCCTCCCCCTGAACATCGCCGCACAGTCGCTCAGCGAGCGGCTGCGCAGCCACACCGGTTACCTGTGCTCCCCCTCCCTTGAGGGGCGCAAGGCAGGCAGCGAGGGGGAGAGGCTGGCGGCGGAGTATCTCTACGGCCAGCTGGAGGCGCTCGGAGTCACAATGCTCACCGGCAAAGACGGCGACACCTTCACCATAGTCAAGGAGGACGGCAGCAAGGTGCAGTCGCGCAACATAGTGGGCATTCTGCCCGGCGACGACCCCGCCCTGAAAGAAGAGTACATAGTGGTGGGGGCGCATCTTGACCATCTGGGCTTCTACAGCGTGAATGTCAACGGAGTGCCGCAACGCCGCATCTACCCCGGCGCCTGCAGCGACGCCTCCGGGGTGGCCGCCCTCGTGGAGTGCGCCCGTATGCTCTGCGACGACCCCGCGCAGCGCTCCCGCAGCATAATCTTCATAGGCTTCGGCGCAATGGAAGAGGAGTTTGCCGGCAGCCGCTACTTTGCCTGCGAAGGGGGCTTCAGCAGCATCGGCAACGTCAAGATGATGGTCAATCTGGATATGCTGGGGCGCGAAGGGTCCTTCGAGGTCTACACCGCGATGCCCTCCGGCGCAATAAATTCCATTCTGGCCGCGGTGCAGGAGCAGGAGTCGGTCACCGAGAACCCCAAAGTGCACGGCGGGGTGGTGTTCCCCTCCGACAATCTGCCCTTCAAGCAGGCGGGAATCCCCGCCGCGACCCTCTCCACCGGCATCTTCAGGGAATACCGCACGGTGCAGGACACCCCCGACCTGCTCTCGTTTGACAATCTCGCCTCGCAGGCCCTCTACGCCTCGGCGCTGGTCAAGACCCTCTGCAACAAGGCCTCCCTCACCGGAAGCGACCAGCCGCAGGGGCAGGTCTATGCCCCCGGGGAGTGCGACACCCCTCCCCTCTTCTTCAAGCACGAGGTGCAGTCGTTCCTGGACAGCTGGGTCTACAAATACCTCAAATACCCTCAGGAGGACATCCGCGAGGGGGTTCAGGGCAAAGTGGTCGTGTCGTTCATAGTTGAAGAGAGCGGAGAGGTCTCCAATGTCACTGTGGAGCGCGGCGTGAGCGAGACTCTCGACGCCGAGGCGGTGAAAGTGGTGGGCGCGTCGCCCAAATGGACTCCCGCCACCCGCGGCGGCAAGAAAGTTCGCACAAAAATTGTCATTCCTGTAGAATTCAGACTCAAAAGACGTTAATTTACGTATATTTGCAGACTCTGAATCAAACATCGACAATGGAATACAATTTTGTAGAAATCGAGAAAAAGTGGCAGAAATATTGGGCCGACAATAAGGTTTTCGAGGTCAAGACCGACCCCTCCAAACCCAAGTATTACGTTCTGGATATGTTCCCCTACCCCAGCGGTGCAGGACTGCACGTGGGGCATCCCCTGGGCTACATCGCCAGCGACATCTACGCCCGCTACAAGCGCCTGCAGGGCTTTAACGTGCTGCACCCGATGGGCTATGACGCCTTCGGCCTCCCCGCAGAGCAGTATGCCATCCAGACGGGCCAGCACCCTGCAACCACCACGGAGCAGAACATCGCCCGCTACCGCAGCCAGATGGACAAAATCGGCTTCTCGTTTGACTGGAACCGCGAAGTGCGCACCTGCGACCCCGGTTACTACAAATGGACCCAGTGGGCCTTTCTCAAGATGTTCGGCAGCTACTACGACAACGACTGCGACAAGGCCCTCCCCATAGAGACCCTCACCGCCAAATTCGAGCAGGGGGGCAGCGCCGCCGTGAATGCGGCCTGCTCTGCCGTGAAGCCCTTCACCGCCGAGGAGTGGAAATCCTTTGACAAGAAGCGGCGCGAGGAGATTCTGATGAACTACCGCATCGCCTACCTGGGCGAGACCAGCGTGAACTGGTGCCAGCAACTGGGCACCGTGCTGGCCAACGACGAGGTCAAGGAGGGGCTCTCCATCCGCGGCGGCTACCCGGTGGAGCAGCGCAAGATGCGCCAGTGGCAGCTGAGAGTCTCCGCCTATGCAGAGCGCCTGCTGTGCGACCTCGAGGAAATCGACTGGTCCGACTCCCTCAAGGAGATGCAGCGCAACTGGATCGGCCGCTCGCAGGGCGCCGAAATGGTGTTCAAAGTGGAGTGCGACGGTCAGGAATATGATATGACCATCTTCACCACCCGCGCCGACACAATCTTCGGAGTCACCTTTATGGTGCTGGCCCCCGAGAGCGAGTGGGTCGGCAAGCTCACCAGCGCCGCACAGAAGGCCGCCGTGGAGAGCTACGTGGAGCAGACCCGCAAGAAGACCGAGCGCGAGCGCATCGCCCAAACCCACAGCGTCACCGGCGTCTTCTCCGGCTCCTATGCAGTCAACCCCCTCACGGGCAGCAAGGTTCCCGTGTGGATTTCTGAATATGTCCTCTCCGGCTACGGCACCGGCGCCATTATGGCTGTGCCCGCGCACGACAGCCGCGACTGGGCCTTTGCCAAGCAGTTCAATCTCCCCATCATCCCGCTCATCGAGGGCTGCGACGTTTCGCAGGGCAGCTTCGACGCCAAGGAGGGGACAATGTGCAACTCCGGCTTCCTCAACGGAATGAGCGTGAAGGAGGCAATTCCCGCCGCCATCGACTATATCGAGGCCCACGGCCTGGGTCACCGCAAAATCAACTACCGCCTGCGCGACGCAATCTTCTCCCGCCAGAGATACTGGGGCGAGCCGTTCCCCATCTACTACAAGGACGGCATCGCGACCCCCCTGCCGGAGAGCGAGCTGCCGCTGATGCTCCCCTCCGTGGACAAATATCTCCCCACCGAGACGGGCGAGCCCCCCTTGGCACGCGCCAAGGACTGGACCTACGACGGCTACCCTCTGGAGAAGAGCACTATGCCGGGCTTTGCCGGCAGCAGCGCCTACTACCTGCGCTATATGGACCCCCACAACGGCGAGGCGCTGGTGAGCCGCGAGGCTGACGAATACTGGCGCAATGTCGACCTCTATGTGGGCGGCACCGAGCACGCCACCGGCCACCTGATCTACTCCCGCTTCTGGAACAAGTTCCTCTACGACCTGGGCTATGTGTGCGAGAAGGAGCCCTTCAAGAAGCTCATCAACCAGGGCATGATCCAGGGCCGCTCCAATTTCGTATACCGCATCAACGGCACCAACACATTCGTCTCGCTGGGGCTCAAAGACCAGTACGAGACCACCGAGATACACGTGGACATCAACATCGTGCGGGGCGACCGCCTCGACTGCGAAGCCTTCAAGAAGTGGCGTCCGGAGTATGCCACCGCCGAGTTCATCCTTGAAAACGGCGAATATGTCTGCGGCTACGCGGTGGAGAAGATGAGCAAGTCGATGTTCAACGTGGTTAACCCCGACCTCATCTGCGAGCGCTACGGCGCCGACACCCTGCGCCTGTACGAGATGTTCCTGGGCCCCATCGAGCAGAGCAAGCCCTGGGACACTCAGGGCATCGACGGCGTGCACCGCTTCCTGCGCAAGTTCTGGCGCCTCTTTATGAGCGAGGACAAGTGCATCGCCACCGACACCAAGCCCACCGCGGCGCAGCTCAAGACCCTGCACCGCCTGATTGCCAAGGTTCAGTATGACATAGAGCACTTCTCCTACAACACCTCCGTGAGCGCATTTATGATTGCAGCGGGCGAGCTGGCCGACTCCAAGTGCACCAGCCGCGAAATTCTGGAGCCGCTGGCAATCCTCATCAGCCCCTTCGCTCCCCACATAGCAGAGGAGCTTTGGAGCCAGCTGGGCCACAGCGGGAGCATCAGTTTTGCCCGCTTCCCCGAATATCACGAGGAGTACACCGTGGAGAGCAGCTTTGAATATCCCGTCTCATTCAACGGCAAGATGCGCTTCAAAATGACCCTGCCCAAGGATATGGCCGCCGCCGATGTGGAGAAGGCCGTGCGGGAGGACGAGCGCACCGCAAAATATGTCTCCGAGAAGGGCATCCGCAAGGTGATTGTAGTGCCCGGCAAGATAATCAACGTAGTCTGCTAGAATGAGCAAGTCACTGTCAAAGGCTCTTGTAACCGTCAAGGAGTACACCATCATCGCCCTGGGCCTGCTGCTGTATGGCCTCGCGTGGGATGTATTTCTGGTACCCCACGGCCTGGTGGGCGGCGGAGTCACCGGTATCTCCTCCATCATCCAGTACAGCACCGGCTTCAACATCGCCTACTCCTACATCATAATCAACGCGATTCTGATTCTGATAGGGAGCAAGATTCTGGGCAAGGGCTTTGGCGCAAAGACCATCTACGCCATCCTGGTGGTGGCGCTGTTCCTCAGGATTCTGCCCGGCATAATCCCCTCCGACTTCATCAGCGATTTTGCAAACGAAAACGGCAAGCTGATGTGCGTGATATTCGCAGGCGCCCTGGCCGGCTTCGGCCTCGCCATCGTGTTCAACCAGGGCGGCAGCTCGGGCGGCACCGACATAATCGCCCTGATGGTGAACAAATACCACCGCATCTCCCCCGGCACCATACTGCTCTCGTGCGATTTGATTATCATCGCCTCTTCGCTGCTGATTCCCGGCAGCGGCACCTGGAGCGAGCGCATCCAGCTGGTTCTCTATGGCTACATTCTCACCGGCGTGTCCAACTACACTCTGGATATGGTGCTCAACGGCCGCCGGCAGTCGGTGCAGCTGTTTGTGTTCACGGAGCGCTATGAGGTTCTCACAGAGCGCATCTGCAACGAGATTCACCGCGGCGCCACTCTTCTGGAGAGCCAGGGCGGCTACTCCAAGCACATCGGCAAGCTGGTGCTGGTGATTGTGAAACGTACAGAAACAAGCAAAATTCTCAAACTGATAAAAGATGTCGACCCTGATGCCTTTGTATCAATAGGCAACGTTTCCGAAGTCTATGGCAAAGGTTTTGAGCCGATGACAAGGTCATAGACGGAATTTCCGATTTTAAAAACAGAAATAATGCCTCTGGAGCACTCCAGGGGCATTGTTGTTTTTAAAGATACTGCATAATTTGCAATTGTTAACGCCACAGCCGACGGCAAAATTCAAAAAAACCACTACCAAAAAAACTATGACAACATTATTACAAATCATCTCGGCCACAGGCATCACCGCAGCGGCGGGCCTGGCCGGAATCATTATAGGACGCCGCAAAAGCGCCCGCAAACAATTGCCCCAATACATATCTCCCGAGCAGATCGAGCCTGGAGGACGCATCCTGGAAGAGGAACACGCCCTATCGGATCTATGCAGCCGCGACCCGCGCGACCTGCAGTCGCGCTTCAAGAACCATATGGCAGAGCAGAAGCCCTTCCTGGACGACAACGTGTCCATCGAATCGGTGGCCGCGAGCCTCGGCACCAACAAGACCACCCTCTCCAAGATGGTGAACGACAATTATAAGATGAACTGGCGTCAGCTGCTCAATTACTACCGGATAAAGGAGGCGGTGACCCTGCTGGCCAAGAATCCGCAGATGGGGATGGAGCAGCTGCGCAAGAATTCCGGGTTCAACTCGGTGAGCACCTTCACTTCGTCTTTCTCCCGCTTCACGGGATGCACTCCGGGCGAATATTGCAAGAAAAACATCCGCAAATGAATCTGCGGCTGATATTCACCGGTGTCTGTCCCGCCAGAAGGCGGCAGGCCGACATCCTGATGCGGGCCTCCGAGACCATCCTCTCCGAGCGGCTCTACCTCAACTCAGCGCTGCGCTGCCGGGATGTGGCACGGGCCATCGGCACCAACCGCACCTATCTGTGGGAGGCGCTCTCGCAGCGGGGGATGGGCTTCCGCGACTATCTGGCCAAATTCCGCGTGCGGCACTTCATACTCAATGCAGCCAGCTACGGCGGGATGCAGCTGGAGGAGATTGCCGAGCTGTGCGGATTCAACGGCCACCGTCAGCTGGGCCGCTACCTCAAGTCGATGTTCGGGGTGACGGTCGCCGAATATATGAAAATAGCCTCCCGCGAAGGGAGCGCTACATAAACAATTTATCTAATTCTTTAAGGGATTTGGGGAGAGTGAACACCACTACGTGGTCGTAGGGAGCTATTTGGGTGCTTCCGTAGACTATGAATGACTCGCTCCCCCTTATGATGCCGCCGATAATGGCGTTTGCAGGTATGTCAAGGTCCTTGACCAGGGCCTGGGTGGCGGGGCTGCCCGGATTCACGATATACTCCAGCGCGAGGGCGTCGCTCTCGCTCAGATACTTGATGGAGCGTATCTTGTCGGTAAGGGTCAGCCGGAATATGCGGCTGGCGGTGAGCAGCTTCTTGTTGATCACGGCGTCCACGCCCATCCCCTCGGCAAGCTTGATGTACTCGATATTTTCGACCTGGGCCACGGTCTTGGGCACACCCAGTTTCTTGGCCGCGGCGCAGGTCATTATATTGGTCTCGGAGTCGCCCGTCACCGCCACGAACACATCGCAGCCGGAGATGTTCTCTTCGTAGAACCACTCGGTGTTGCGGCCGTCTCCGTTCACTATGATGGTCTTCTCAAGTGTCTGCGAGAGCTCTTCGCACCGCTTGCGGTCCTTCTCTATGATTTTTACGAAAGGTATCTTCTTCTCGATTTTGGCCGCCAGCATCTGACCCACCGGGCCGCCGCCCAGTATCGAGACATTCTTGACCGCCGAAGAGCGCCGCCCCGCCTCGCTGAGCAGCTCGTACACGGTGTCGCGCAGGGCCATAACATACACCAGGTCCCCCACCCTCATCTTGTCGGTGCGGTTGGGAATCAGGGTCCCCTCCGCGCGGGAGATGGCCACGATGCGGAAGGGCAGCTGCTCTATCGGATACACGAAGTCTGAGATTTCGCGACCGATGAGGGGGGAATCCTCCCCCAGCTTGAACTCGACCAGCTGCAGCTTGCCGTGGCCGAACTCCACGAATTCGGTCATCCCCTGCTCGCGCACGATGTCGGCTATGGCGTAGGCCGCCATCCGCTCCGGGTAGAACATGAAATCGACCCCCAGCGCGGTGAAGAGCGCCTTGTTGTTGAACGAGAGATATTCGGAATTCTTGATGCGGGCGGCCACCTTGCGGGCCCCCAGCTCCTTGGCCAGCAGCGCCGACACCAGGTTCACATTCTGGTCTATGTCGGGCGACACCGCCACAAACAGGTCGGCGTCGGCCACTTTTGCATTGCCCAGCACGCTGATCGACGTGGGTGTGCCGTACACAGTTATGGCGTCCACCACCTCGTTTACCTTGGCAAGGCGGTCGGCATCATCGTCTATCACGGTTATCTCGTGATTGGACTCGCTAAGCAGTTTTGCCAGGTGGCATCCCACCTCACCGGCACCGGCGATTATTATTTTCATGGCACAAGCTTTTTATCGGTCAAGCCCTATGAGGCGCAAAAATTCGCTGCGGGTGCGCTCGTCTTTCAAGAAGACCCCGGTAAAGGCGCTGGTGGTGGTCACAGAGTGCTGCTTTTCCACCCCGCGCATCTGCATACACATATGCGCCGCCTCTATCACCACGGCCACCCCCATCGGGGCGAGGGTCTTCTGTATGCAGTCGCGTATCTGCACCGTGAGGCGCTCCTGCACCTGCAGCCGCCGCGCAAAGGTCTCCACCACGCGGGGAATCTTGCTCAGGCCGGTGATGTAGCCGTTGGGGATGTAGGCCACGTGCGCCTTGCCATAGAAGGGGAGCATATGGTGCTCGCACATCGAGTAGAGGTCGATGTCCTTCACCAGCACCATCTGCTGGTATTCCTCCTTGAACATCGCCGAGCGCAGTATCTCCTCGCCGCTCTCGTGGTACCCTTTGGTGAGGAACTGCATTGCCTTGGCCACCCGCTCGGGGGTCTTGAGCAGTCCTTCCCGCTGCGGGTCTTCTCCCAAAAGACGCAGGATTTCCAAATAATGTCCCTTGAGCGCTTCTGTGGTTTGCGCGTCAAACTGCTCTATCTCGCGGTATGCCATTGTATGCGTTTTTACAATTGGCAAAATTACACATTATAATCTTAATTTTCCCGTTTACCGGGTTAACTTTGAGCAAAAGGTGTGAGATGCGGAGTTATGTTTGGCAATGGAAGAAATCATCAGAATCAGCGGCCTGTGCAAGACCTACAGCATCGGCCCCACCGAGGTCAGGGCGCTGGACGGCGTCTCGCTCACTATCTGCAGAAACGAATATGTCGCCATAATGGGCCCCTCGGGCAGCGGCAAATCCACCCTGATGAACATCCTGGGCTGCCTGGACACCCCCACCTCCGGCAGCTATTTTCTGTGCGGCGAGGATGTCAGCCGCCTCGACGACGACACCCTGGCGCAAATCCGCAGCCGCCGCATCGGCTTCGTGTTCCAGTCATTTGCCCTGCTGCCGCGCCTCAGTGCGCAGGAGAATGTGGCGCTGCCGCTGATGTATGCGGGAGTGGCGCGCCGGCTGCGGATGCCCCGCGCCGCGCAGGCCCTCTCCGCGGTGGGGCTGCAGGAGCGCCTGGTGCACTATCCGGGCGAGCTCTCCGGCGGCCAGAAACAGCGGGTGGCGATTGCCCGCGCGCTGGTCGGCAACCCCTCCATAATCCTGGCCGACGAGCCCACCGGCAACCTGGACACCGCCACATCGGCAGAGATAATGTCCATTTTTGACCAGATTGTCGCCCGCGGCGGCACCGTGATTCTGGTGACTCATTCAGAGCAGATTGCCTCCTGCGCACGGCGCATTATTTGCATAAGGGACGGCCAGATTGAATCTGACACACAGCAATGAAAATTTACACCAAAAAAGGGGACGACGGCACCACTTCGCTTATCGGCGGCAGGCGCGTTTCCAAGTGCGACAGCCGCGTGGAGGCCTACGGCGATGCCGACGAGCTCATCTCTTATCTGGGCGTCGTGCGCGCCCACGCGCAGGGAGAGCCCTTCTGCAGCGATCTGCTGCAGATTCAGCAGCATCTGATGGTCGTCTCATCTTATCTGGCGTGCGACTCCGCCCCCGAGTGGCTGCCGGACCTTGACATAGAGAGCAAGCTAAAGTTTCTGGAGAGCCGCATAGACAAAATGTCAGAGCAGCTGCCCTCCAGATTTTCATTTGTAATCCCCGGTCCGCCCGCGCTTGCCGCCGAGCTGCATTTTGCCCGCACGATCTGCCGCCGCTGCGAGAGGCGCATCTGCGCGATAGAGCAGAAAAACGGCACCGACGCCGGCTGCGAGCGCTATGTCAACCGCCTCTCCGATTACCTCTTTACACTGGCGCAAGTGGTTGATATACAATCGGCAGAAAAAAAATAACCGGATATCGAATTTTGTTATATATTTGCAGCCCTTTCTACAGAAGTAGAGTAATTATTAATTGATTTTCAGTATGTACTGGACACTTGAACTGGCATCCAAGCTTGAGGATGCACCCTGGCCGGCAACTAAAGATGAGCTTATAGACTACGCCACACGTTCCGGCTGCCCTTTGGAGGTGATTGAGAACCTTTCCGACCTTGAAGACGACGGCGAGGTTTACGAATCTATCGAGGACATCTGGCCCGACTATCCCACAAAAGAAGACTTCTTCTGGAACGAGGAAGAATACTAGACAACCAAGAGACTTAACACTGCGGCTTCAGTCAAGGCCGCCAGAGCGAGTCAGGTCACCGGCCTGACCCGCTTTTTGTTTTGCCCGCGCTGGTGCGCCGTGCACTCATCGGGGTGCGCGAAACTGTCCGGGAGCGTCAGGCGGTCTCTTCGGTGAAGATGGCGTCGAAGATGCGGCGCATAGCGGTGCGGTCGGCGAGGGTGGCGCGCAACTGCGCAAGCCGCCCGACATTGGGCGACTCGGGAATCCAGAGCTTGAGGTAGCCCCCTTCGCCATATTTTTCGCAAAGGTGCGCCATTGAGCGCTCCCACTGCTCATCCCGGTTCATTTCGGGGAAATTCTTGATGCCGTACTGGATTGTGCGGCGAATCACGGTCTCCGGGATAATCTGCCGGTCGGCCTCCGCCACAATTTTGCCGTAGATGGTGCGGGGGGCCGATTTGGCCGATGCGCGGTGGTCTTCTGCCGCCTGCGCGATTGTTTCTATCTGCTCGGGAGAGAACCAGCGCCGCAGCTCTGCCATAGATCGGATTATGCGGCCCGACTCCAGGTGATGGAATTCGCGGCCGGCGGCAAGCCCGAGGTCGTGGCACGCCGCCGCCACCGCCACCATATCGGCATCCACGCTGTAATGCTGCGCCAGACGCAGCGCCTCGCAGAGCACATAGCGGGCGTGGTCCTGCCGATGCGCCTTGTCAAAGGCGTCGTAGCGCGGCATCACGCTCTCCTCGATCCACTGCCGTATCTCTTGCTTAACCTCCTGCATATCCACTCTAAACTTTAAACTCTAAACTTCCAACGCCCCAGCAACCCTCCGCACATTTTCTGTTTATGTCCCCAACCCTAAATCCCTTCCCCAGGGAAGGGACTTGCTGTCGGCGCCTTCGCGCCTCTAAACTCTA
>CAZIUO010000037.1:0-14557 GCA_964542575.1 uncultured Muribaculaceae bacterium | reverse complement strand
TAGAGTTTAGAGTTTAGAGTTTAGAGTTTAGAGTTTAGAGTTTAGAGTTTAGAGAGGGCCGCAGTTCTGCGGCCCTTTTTATTGCCTGGAGCACCCGAAACACTGCACCCCCAGTCTTCTGCGCTTGCTATTGCTCAGCCCAGCCCTGCCCGCGCTTCGCTAGCGCCTGATGGCGCTTGACGAAGCCTCTGATGCGCCGAAATATCGTGTAAACTCTCCACTTTAAACTCTCCACTCCTCTACACACTAAACTCTACACTCTAAACTCTAACACGAGGCGTGCAGGGTGCAGCGGGCGCTGCGGACCCCTTTGGCGCTGACCTCAACCTCGATGTCGCCTTCTGTCTCGCCGCTGCAGACAATCACCGTCAGCTGTCCGCTGAAAAGGTGCATCTGCGGCAGGTGGAAGGGCTCCAGACAGGTCGGGTCGCCGTTGGCGACAGCCTTGAAACTGCCCGCTCCACTCACCTTGACCTTGACCAAGCGGCTGTCCACGGGGACAGGATTGCCCTCCTTGTCCACAAGGCTCACGGTGATGTAGCACAAATCATCGCCGTCTGCCTTGAGGCTTGTCCGCTCGGGCGAGACTTTGAGGGCGGCGGCCCTCCCTGCGGTGCGCACGCTCTTGCGGCACACCTCGGCCCCCGATTCATCATAGGCCACGACGCAAATCTCCCCCTTCTCGTAGCGGACATCGTTCCAAATGAGGCGGAAACGGCCGATGGCGTCGGCGCCCAGGCACGGACGCACTCCGCTGTCGGCCCCGCGGCGGCGGATGCCCTGCGAGACGCCGTTCACAAAGAGCTCTGCCGAGGGGTAACTGGTGTACACATACACGGGAGTCACCTCCCCTTCCCTGCCCTCCCAGTTCCAGTGGGGCAGGATGTGCAGAGTGGGCGACGAGGTGTTCCAGATGCTGCGGTAGAGCCAGAAGCGGTCCTTGGGCAGCGAAGCCAGATCTATCGCCCCGAACACCGAGGAGTGGTTGGGCCAGGCGTCGGTGTCGTAGGGCGAAGGCTCGCCCAGATAGTCGAATCCGGTCCAGAGAAACTGCCCCATGCACCAGGGATAGTCGGCGTCGGCGGCAAAATCATCGTCGGGGATGTTGGACCACTGGCAATATTCAATGTCGTAAGACGAGCTCTGATGGTCGCCGTGCAATTTGTCGGGCCCCATCTGCACCGGGAAATGATACACTCCGCGCGAGCTCACCGTAGAGGCGGTCTCGCTGCCCAACAGCAGCGCCTGCGGCAGCACCGCGGCGGCCTGCAGATAGCGGTCGGTCTTGTAGTTGAAGCCGGGGACGTCGAACACAGAGGCGAAGCCGCCGTTCAGCACCGAGTCAAACTGGTCCATCCCGCAGGTGACGGGTCGGGTCGGATCAATCCTGTGGCAGATGTCCTGCAGAAAGGCGGCGTTGCGCACCCCGTCTTCGTAGGACTGCGAGGGGACCTCGTTGCCCACGCTCCACATCACCACGGAAGGGTTGTTGCGGTAGTGCAGCAGCATATTGGTCAGGTCCTTCTCCGCCCAGGTAACGCCGTCGCCGCTGTCGGCGGAGAACCACAGGTTGTAGCCGTTCTCGCACTTGGCGCGGTCCCACTCGTCAAAGCTCTCCACTATGAGCATTATGCCCAGCTCGTCGCAGAGGCGCACCAGCTCCTCGGCCGGCATATTGTGGGTGGTGCGCACAGCGTCGCACCCCATATCCTTGAGCATCATCAGCTGATGGCGGATGGCCGACTCATTGACCGCCGCCCCCAGGGGGCCGAGGTCGTGGTGCAGGCACACCCCCTTGAACTTGCGCATCTCTCCGTTGAGGAAGAACCCCTTGCCGGGACGCACCTCAATGCTGCGGATGCCGAAACGGGTGGAGACGCTGTCGGCCATTCCGCCGCCCTGCTCCACTATCGTCTTGTAATTGCGGTAGAAACCGTCGGCCCAGTCGGTGTAGATTTTGGCGCCTGTATAGACTTCTGTCTCTGCGCTGTAGAGCGCAGGGGTTTCCGGCGACCAGAGCTGCGGATTCTTCACTTCAAGAATCTGCACCGCCTCGCCGCGGAAAATCTTCTGCGTGACGGTGTTCTCCGCCGCCACGGCCCCGGAGGCATCCAGAATACGGGTGCGCAGGGTCACAGCCTCCCCTTCTCCAAGCCCGTCGATGCGGGTGCGCACCTTGACCACGGCATAGTCCTCCCCGGCATAGGGGGTGGTGATGCAGGTGCCCCATACGGGGACGCGCACCTCGGGCAGGGTCAGATAGCGCACCTTGCGGTAGAGCCCGGCGCCGGGGTACCAGCGCGACGAGCGGGGGAGATTCTCCAGCAGCACCGCAATCTCGTTGTCCCCTTCGTGGACAGCGTCGGTGATATCGCAGTAAAATGAATTGTAACCGTAGGGCCAGAAGCAGACCTGACGCCCCTCCACGAATACTTGCGAGCGGCTCATCGCCCCGTCAAAGAAGAGGAGATGGCGGCGTCCGTCGAGGGTTCCGGGGGCGATGTGCAGCACCCTGCGGTAGGCTCCCTTGCCCACATAGGGCAGGCCGCCGGTGCGACCGGTCTTGACGGTGGCGAGAGTCTCGCCGTTCTGGGTCACCGCCACGGTCTGCAGGTCGTTGTCGCGGTCAAAAGGGCCGTAAATCGCCCAGTCGTGGGGAATCCGGACCTTCTGCCAGCCGTCTGCGGCGGCGGTGTCGTGGTCGCGGCGGAACTCCCAGTCGCGCAGCAATGTCTCCGACCTTTCTCCCCCGGCAAATCCGGTGAGAGAAAGGAGAGACATAAATAATATCAAACACCAAACACGTTTCATCGGATTATTCCTTGAAGGGGTCGAGGGCAATCGTGGGCTTTCCGCCGGAGAATGCCCCGAGGCCGTAGCCGTTGTTGTAGCCTTCCGGCGCCTCGGGCTCCCAGTAGAAGACTCCCTTGCAGCAATCCAGCGCGCGGGTCTTCTCCAGCAGGTAGGAGAGCATTTCGCGGGCCACCTCGGGATTGGATACGGGCATACCGGTCTCGCATATGATCACCTCCTTGCCGTAGCTTTCGTGCACTTTGGAGATGTTGGCTATGCAGGCGTCGGTGCGCTCTTTCCACTCGGTGCCGAAGGACTGCGTCTCCTCGTTCCACCAGCAGGGGTAGAGCGACATCCCTATCATATCATATTTGGCCCCGCAGGAGTTCAGCAGGGGGAATATGCGGTTGTAGATGTCGATGTTGTGGCCGTTGTCCAGGTGCACGATGACCTTTGAGTCGGGATACACCTCCTTTGCGGCTTCGTAGCAGGCGGTGACAAGGGCGGCGAAGTTCTTGCCGCCGTTCTCCTTGTACGAGCCCAGTGGATAAAGCATTCCGCTGCGGGTCTCGTTGCCCGCCTGCACCCACTCCACCTCAACGCCGTAGCGCTTGAGCAGGGAGAGGGTCTCGCGGGTGTGGGTAGAGACTGCATTCTTGAGGTCCTCGATGCCGTAGGAGGCCCAGGCGGCGGGAGTCGCCTGATTGGAGGGGTCGGCCCAGGTGTCGCTGAAGTGGAAATCTATCATTATGCGCATCCCCAGCTTCTGGGCGCGGATGGCCTTGACCAGGACGTCGCTTGCCGAGTTCCAGCCGTTCTCGGGATTGACCCACACCCTCAATCGGATGGAGTTCATCCCGATCTGCTTCATCAGGGCGGTGCATTCGCTCTCCTGCCCCTCGGCGTTGTAGAACTTGAGCCCTGCGTGCTCCATCTCGGTGATCCAGCTGATGTCGGCCCCTTTGGCAAAGGCGGTGCGGTCTATGGCCGCGGGCTCATCCGACGAGGCCGGCACGTGGGGCAGATCCTCGTGGGTGCAGGAGCTGCACGAGGCGCTCACCGCCGCAATCGCCGCAATCGCGGCAAGGCAGAAATGTCTATAATTTTTTCTCATCTCTATTCGAATTTGATGGTCATATTCTCGGGATCGTTCAGGTCGATTGTGATCTTGTACGCTCCGGCGCTGACCGCGGGCATGAAGTCAGATGCGGCGATGTCCAGCTTGCCGTCGCCGTCATAGTCGGTGAAGCACCAGTTCCAGTCGGAGTTGACCACGAAGTGGATTCCGTAGGTACCCCAGGATTCGGCATTGACCTCGCCCTGCCAGGTTGCTGTCCCGGCATCGAAGGTCATCTGGTTGGCGTCCAGGCTCCAGCCGTTGAAGTCGCCCACGATGCTGATGGTGTTCACTGTCTCGTATTTCCAGCTGCGGGCGGCGCAATCCACTGTGACGCGGGCATAGGCTGCCGCCTCGCTGTCATACCAGATGTTCCAGCGGGAAGCGCCGCAGAAGAGGCGGTAGAGGCCGCCGTCCACAGGAGCCGAGCCGTAAACTGCATTTGCCCCCTCGTCGGCGAAGGCAAAGTTGTACCAGGATGTGAAGTAGAAGTAGCCCTGATATTCCGAGCCGCTCTTGAGCAGCTTGCCGGTCTGTTCGGTGGGGTTCTTATCTGAATCGACGCTGCAGATGTAGAGGATGTCGCCTGCGGCCTCCTTGTAGTCGGCATCGGCGGGCCAGGGATCTTCATCACCCCCTTCGTCGCCCCCCTCGTCACCGCCTTCGCTGCCCCCCTCGGCGAGGGTCCAGGTGCAGTCGGTGACATTCAGGGTGAGAGTGTAGGTGCCCGCCTTGGCCACGGTGATTGCTGCATCGCTGCTTCCGGATACAAAGCTGAAGCCGCCGGCAGCGTCAGGAGCCAGGCTGAAGGGATATTCAACGCCGGCAGCGGCCGAGTCGCCGGTGGTGCCGTCGTAGCGCAGGCCGGTGCCCGAGAGGGTCACGGAAGCGTTGTCTTCAGCGGTGGTGATTGTGCCGGTGAAGGCTGCGGCGCTGCCGGAGAACTTGAGGGTGAAAGCCGCGCCCGATACATTTGCGTCCACAGACGGCAGATTGACCTGCCACCAGTTCTGGGCGCGGGTGTCGGCAAACACATACTGGCAGCCCGCGGGCTCTGCAAACCAGCAGTTGTTGTAGGAGCCTGCTATGAGCGAATATGCGGTCCAGCTGTCGTCGCAGCCCCAGTAAACGCCGTCGGCAGCGATGAAGTAGAAATTGTACCAGGTGCCGGGAGTCACAGCGAATCCGCTGAAGAGCTCGGCGTCAGTCTCGCTATTGCGCAGGGTGGCAATCACGTTTTCCGTGTCGTTCTTGTCCACGATGTTCATTATGCCGGTCTCCACCGCGTAAGGGGTGACTGTGATTTTGACCGCGTCGCAGAAGTATGACTTCTTGTTCATCGACACGCCCACGCGGGCATAGATTTCATACTCCACCGACTCGGTGAGGCCAAGTTTGGTGAGTACCTGGCTCAGCTCGGTGCCGGTCAGCTGCAGCGACGTGGCGTCGGCATCCACCGAAACCTCGGTGCAGGGGTCAAAGCCGGCCGCGGCGGAGAACTGCACCGTCTGGGTCACGAGGCTCTCGGGCAGCGCCACTGTGGGGTCGCTGGATGCCGCCTTGGCCCCCTGGTTCCAGACCAGGGTGAGGGCCAGCGCATCGGCGTTGTCTATGGATAATGTGATGTCAGTGGGGTTGGCGCTGAGGTCGGTGGGGGCACCGGGCTCAGTCACAGTGATTTTCTCTCCGTCTTTCTCGCAGGATACGGCAAGCAGCGCCGCCGCGATGGAGAATATGCTTAAAAGTCTTTTCATTGTGTTTGAATTTTAGAATCCGTACTCTGTGTTGATGGCCTTCATCTGGGGGTTGGCGGAGAGTTCCGCCTCGGGGATGGGGAAATAGCGGTATTTGCTGTCCACATCCTTGCCGTCCTTGACGCCGCCCTTCCAGTTCCAGTTGTAGCCGGAAGTGAACTTGTCAAAGCGGATGAGGTCGCTGCGGCGGGTGCACTCGGTGTAGAGTTCGCGGGCACGCTCGTCAAGAATGAAGTCCAGGGTGAGGTCGCCCTGCGCGATACTCCCCTTGCCTGCCCCGAATGCGCGCTCGCGCACCAGGTTGACATAGCCGAGGGCATCGGACATAGTGGCGCCGTCACCGCCGCGCAGCACCGCCTCTGCAAGCATCAGATAGACGTCGGCAAGGCGGAACATCGGGAAGTCGGTCTCGGCGCCGTTGTTGGCGGTGTCGCTGGCAATCTCGCCCGCGTCGGTGAGGTTGCTCCATTTGTTGAAGAGCCAGCCGGAGGTGGTCTCGTCGTGGCCGATGATTGTCAGAGGACGGTCGCTGTAGACATATTTGGTGTCGCCCTCCACCTTGTACCAGCCCTCTTCGGGGGTGTCGGTGTACACGGCGCGGTTGCGGCTGCCGAAGAGCTTGCGGCTGTCGCCCTCCTCGAATTTTGCCACCAGCTCGGGACGGGTCCTGAGGCAGTTCCAGTATGATGCCACCCCAAAGTCCTCGGTCATTCCGGCGTCGTTGTCAAAGCGGCTGCCGCACACCAGATAGGTGCCGGCACCCCAGGCCACAGTGTGGGTGGCGCTGCAGGCCAGGGCAAAGATTATCTCGTTGGTGCGCTTGTGGTTGTCGGCATTGAACAGCCGGGTGTAGTCGCTCTCCAGGGAGTAGCCGCACTCCAGCACCGTCTTGCAGGCGGCGATGCACTCGGTGTAATAAGGCTTGCCGGTGTAGACCTCGCCGTTGAGGCAGATGCGGGCCAGCAGGGCTGCGGCGGTGCCGCGGGTGGCGTGGCCGTATTTGCTATCGGGCAGCGCTCCGCTCGCGGAGAGATCGGAAAGCTCGGAGAGCAGATAGTCGAACAGCTCGGCGCGGGTGTATGTGCGGGGGATGTAAGAGCCCACATTGTCGCTCTCATCCACAAACGGCACGGCGGGGAAGAGGTCCAGGGCGTGGGAGTAGGCCAGCGCGCGCAGGCAGCGGGCCTCGTTTCTCCAGAGCACTATCTGCGCCTGCTCATCGGCGGTGAAGCGGGAAATCGCCTCGTCGGAAGAGTTGCGGATGAACTCGTTGCAGAGCGCAACTATGTTGTAGATGTGGTAGTATATGGCCGATATCCAGGAGTCGCCTGCGGTCCAGGAGAGGTTGTTGAGGTTTGTGGTGCTCTCGCCGGCGGCCCATACATTGTCCAGATTGTCGGTGGTGGCCTCCTGGAACATCACCAGGGAGCGGGTGTAGTTCTGGAACCGGTCGTCGGAAGAGATGCCGGAGAGGTTCACTATCATAGAGGTATAGATGCCGCTGAGCACCGCCTCGTAATTGGCCGCCTCCGCATATACGTTGTTGGAAGTGGTCTCGGTGTGGGGATACTGGTCCAGCAGGGTGCATCCCGCAAACGAGAGGGCGGCCATCATTGCAATAAATATCTTTTTCATGGCAGTATTCATTAGAAGTCAAGTCCGAGGCTGAGAGAGAAAATGCGGGGGCGGGGATAGAACGAGCTGTCGAATCCGTTTGGCACCTCGGGATCCACGCCGCTGTAGCCGGTGATCGTGAACACATTCTGCAGCAGGGCCGAGAGCTTCAGGCCAAAGCTGTCGTGGCACAGGCGGCCAAAGTCGTAGCTCACCGTCAGATTGTCCATCTTGAGGAACGAAGCGTTCTCCACATAATGGTCTGAATAGAACTGGCGGGTGGCAAAGCCGGTCTCCAGATAGCTAGAGTGGAGGTTGTTGAGCTGCGGGGCGCTGTATTTCATAGTCTCCAGCGCGCCGGTGTTCACCGCCATCGCGTTATATACATAGTTGCCCACGCTGGCGCGGAAGGCGGCCGACACGGTCAGATTCTTCCAGGTGAGGGAGGTGTTGAAGCCCATCAGCAGGTCGGCGGCGGGGCTGTGGTAGCAGTAGCGGTCGTCGATTGTGATGCTGCCGTCGTTGTTGAGGTCGGCGTAGGCCCCTTCTATGGGCGCCCCCGACTCGTCATAGAGCTGCTTGTACACGAAGAAGCTGTAGGGAGCCTCCCCTTCTGTCATTACCTGCACATATTTCTGGTCGATGGTGGGGCCCACGAGAGTCTCGGTGACCTCGCCGTTGTCCACAAGGGTCAGATTGGTGATGCGCACCCTCTGCCAGGTGAGGTTGGCCCCGACGGTCCAGTTCCAGTCGCGGGTCTGCACCGGCACGAAGCCCACCGTGGCCTCGATGCCGTCGCTGGACATATTGCCCACGTTGGTGGTGACAGTCTTGGCAAAGTTGGTGCCCGCAGCGGCCGGCACAGTGGCCAGCAGGTCGTAGGTCTTGCGGTTGTAATAATCCAGGCTGGCGGTGACGCGGTCGCCCCAGAGGCCCAGGTCAAAGCCGGCGTTCCAGCTGTCCGTGGTCTCCCACTTGAGGTCGGAGACATAAGACGAAGGGAGAGTCGTGGTGATGTAGCGCCCGTCGCCCCCTATATACTGATTGTTGTCGGTGCCGGAGTAGTAGACAGGCAGGTAGTTGTAGTCGCCGATGCCGTCCTGCTGACCGGTGACGCCGTAGCTGGCGCGCAGCTTGAGGTTGTCAACCACAGCATTGTCGCGCAGGAAATGCTCCTGGGCAATGTTCCAGGCCAGCGCCACGGAGGGGAAGGTGCCCCAGCGGGTGGCGGGAGAGAAGCGGGATGTGCCGTCGCGGCGCACCGTGGCGGTGAGCATATAGCGGGAATCGTAGGAGAGATTCAGACGGCCGTAATACGACATCAGCGAGTGGCGGTAGTCGGTGGGCAGGTATGCCCCGTTGAGGCTCTCGCCCGCGGCGTTGTAGGTGTCGCCCCCCGCGGTGGTCGATTTCCAGTACTGGGCGTCGTAGCCGGCGGTGGCGTCGATATGCAGCTTATTGACATAAGTGCTGTAGTTGAGATAGGCGGTAAAGAGGCTGTTGTGCTTGCGCTGCGGGCCGTAGGGGGCATAATAGCCCTTCTGATAATAGTAGGAGGCGGCAGTCTCGGGCACCGAGGTGTAGCCGCTGCCCTGCGCATAATCGTAGCCGTATGCCAGATGCAGCTTCAAATCGGGCAGGAAGTGCATCCGGTAGTCGGCCTCGGCATTGGCCACCACCCTGTAGACCTTGCTCTGCGCATCGGTCTGCTCTATGAGGCCCAGAGGGTTCTTCACCGCGTCGGAGTTGGGCACTCCGTCGGTCTCGATTTCCGTGTAGCCGCCCAGATAATCCTTGCCCGAATATACGGGGAGGGTCGGGTTGAATGTGGCGGCGTTCCAGATTGCCCCCTGCGGCGCAAAGCGGTTGTGGTTGTAGGAGCCTTTCACATTGAATCCCAGCTTGAGATAGTCATCGAAGAAGGAGGGGTTCAGCGAGATGTTGGCCGTGGCGCGCTGCGCGTTGTCGCTCTTGAGCACGCCGTCCTGGCTGTAATAGCCCAGAGAGGCGCGCACGGGGAAATTCTCGGCCACGCGGCCCGAGATGCTCACCAGATTGTCGGTGCCCAGCGCCGGGGTGTATATCTGGCTGTTCCAGTCGGTGCGGGCGCTGCCCAGCAGCGAGGTGTAGCTCTCGTCGAGCCCGCTGACCACATTTATGAACTGGTCGGTGGAGAGCATATCCGCCAGGCGGGTCTTCCACTGCACGGACTGTGTGGAGTTGACGCTCACCGAAAGCCCCTTGCCGGAACCCTTCTTGGTGGTGATGATTATGACGCCGTTGGATGCGCGCGAACCGTAGATTGCGGTGGAGGAGGCATCCTTGAGCACCGTCATACTCTCGATGTCGGCAGGGTTGATCATAGAGAGGAAGTTGCCGCTGTTGCCGCTGATGCCGCCTATTTCCAGAGGAATGCCGTCAAGCACTATCAGAGGGTCGTTGGAGGCATTGAGCGAGGCGCCGCCGCGGATGCGGATGGTGCTGCCCGCTGTGGGAGAGCCGCTGGTGGACATTATCTGCACGCCCGCCACGCGGCCGTTGATCAGCTGCTCGGCGGATGAGACAAGTCCCTTGTTGAAATCTTTGGTGCCGACGGCGGTCACCGCGCCGGTCAGGTCCTTCTTGGCGGTGGTGCCGTAGCCGATGATCACCGCGTCGCCAAGCACTTCTGTGTCGGGCTGCAGAGCTACGTCAATAGTGTCGCGCCCGTCGCAAGGGACGACCTGCGTCTTGTAGCCGAGGTAGGAGAATGTCAAAGTTGCGCCGGAGGGGACACTGATGGAATAGTGTCCGTCGGCATCGGTCACCGCTCCGGTGGAGGTGCCGGTCACCACCACGGCCAGGGCAATCAGCGGCTGCCCCGTCTCGTCGGTGACGGTACCCTTCACGGTCCGGTTCTGGGAGAAGGCGGCAGCGCTCACCAGCAGTGCGGCAAGCAGTGCGGCAGCCTTCAGAATTTGATGTTTCATGGTCTATTGTGTTTTAGGTTATTTGTCTGTAAGCAAAATTAAAGATTTGGAGAGCAACCGGCTATAACAAATCGGACAGAAGGTGTCGCAAATCGGACAGAATTGCTAATTTTAAATCGTGAAACGTCTGATATCCATAATAATCGCGGCTCTGCTGCCCCTGGGCGCCCTGCACGGCTCATCCTACGGCAGGTTCCGGAGCGCCGCGCCGCAGGGGGGCAAAGTCACCTCCGTGTTCGCCATCGTGCAGGAGGGGGACGGCCCGCTGTGGATGGGCACCGACGACGGCCTGCTGCGCTACGACGGCTACCTCTGGCGGCAGATGCGCCACAACAGCGGCGACAGCCTCTCGCTGCCCGACAACATAGTGGGCACACTTGCTTACGACGCCGGGCGCGGGCTGCTGATTGCCGGCACCGACAGCGGGCTCTGCCTCTACGACCCCGTGCAGGACACCTTCTGCCCCGTGCCGGGGAGCGCCTCGCTGCACATCAAATCGGTGCTGAGCGAGGGCGACAGTCTCTACGCCGCCACCACCACCGGCCTCTACCTATTCTCGCAGGGGAAGGCAGAAAGGCTTCTGGAGGGACATTTCACCTCGGTGCGCAAAATTTTCGGCAGCATCTGGGCCGCATCGTACGGCTGCCTTATGCAGCTGAGCGCAGAATCCTCCACCTGGAAGCGCCACCCCATAGGAGGGGATTCCAGCCTGGTGCTGGACATCTGCCCCGCCGCCGACGGCAGCGGAAACCTCTGGGCGGGGAGCGAATCGGGCCTCTGCCTCTACGACCCGCAGCGCGGGCTCTGCCTGCGCCATCTGCTGGAGAACATTCCCATAAAGACCTTCCACTACCACGGCTCCACCCTCTGGATGGGCACCGACAACGGGGCGGCGACTCTTGAGAGCGACGGCAGCATACTCTTTTTCCGCCACGACGTGAGCGACCCCGGCTCCATCCCCAACAATGTGGTGTGGGCGGTGGCGGAAGATGCCGCCGGCAATCTGTGGTTCGGCACCGACCACGGGGCCGCCTCCGTCTTTACCGGGCGCCCCTACCGCTTTACCCGCATAGACCGCATCACCGGCAGCACCGACGGTATGGACATAGGCGTGATGGCCCCCGGCAGCGACGGCAGCCTCTGGATGGGGGGCCGGGGCGGCCTCATCTGCAGCCGGGAGGACCTCGGCGGCGGGTTCATTCTCAAGGCCGACGCCCCCTCGCCGCACGGGAGGCTCTCCCACAACAAGGTGCGCGACCTCTACGACGACGGCGCCAGCCTCTGGATTGCCTCCGACGGCGGCCTGGACCGCTACGACTACGCAAGCGGCCGGATAGAGAACTGCCGCATTGCCGAGCCCTCGGGCCTCTACAGCCCCAACTGGATGTACGCCATTGCCGAGGACGGCGCCGGCCGCCTCTGCCTGGGCACCTACGACGGCGGCCTGTTTGTCGTGGACAAGCACAGACTCTGCGGCGCGCGGGGGGCTGTGATGTGCGAAAAGCACTTCAGCCGCACCTCCTCCCCCGCCCTCAAGAGCGACATAATCCGCGACCTTATATTCCGCGACGGCCGGCTGTATGTGATTTACAGCGACGCCATAGATGTGATGGACTCCGCGATGGAGACTCTGCAGCGGGTAGAAATGCCCGCCGGGACCTTCATAATCACCGCCCGCAGCGGGGAGGGGCGGCTCTGGATAGGCACCGACCGGGCGCTCTTCTCCCTCTCCGACAGCCTCGAGCTGCAGCAGATCGGCGGTCTGGAGGCCTACATAATCGCCCTGGACATCTGCGACGGCAAGGTTTGGGCGGCGGGGCGCTCCACGCTGGCCTCCTACGCCCCCTCCAGCGGCCTCTGGGAGCACTTCCCCGCCGAGGGGATGCCCCTGATGAGCGTGTGCCACGCCGGCGGCCGGATGTACTTCGGCACGGTTGACGGGGTGCTGGAGTTCTCGCAGACCGCTGCCGCCGCGCACGCCCCCGCAAGGCTGCGCATCAGCGAGCTGTTCGCCGGGGAAGAGCGCATCCGCCCGGGGGTGAAATACGACGGCAAGATTATTCTTGAAGCCGACGCCGGCCACGTCGCGGGGATAGTCCTCCCCCACTCTCTGAACTCGTTTTCGCTGGCCGTGTCGGCCTACACTTTCGGCGGCAGCGACGAAATAGTGCTCTGCCGCCTGCGGGGGTTCGACAACTCGTGGCGGCCGCTGGGGCGGGAAGAGAACAAGGCCTCGTTCATCAATGTCCCCCCGGGGCGCTACACTTTCGAATACCGCGGCGACGGCACGTCGGAAGCGGATGCCAACTCCCTTGAAGTGCGCATAACCCCGCCGTGGTATGCCTCTTATGCCGCCTACGCCCTCTACGCGCTGCTGGCCGCCGCCCTGCTGCTGGCCGCCCTGCGCTACTGGAAAATCCGCAACCGGCTGCTTCTGGAGCACCGGGAGCGGGAGCGGGCCATAGCGATGGCCAACAGCAAGAGCGAATTCCTGAGCAATGTGGTGCACGACTTCAAGAGCCCGCTGAGCATAATCCTGGGCTTTCTGGCCAATCTCAAGAGCCGCGAGTCCGACTCCCTCAAGACGCGGGAGCTGGAGGCGGTCGCAGGCAACGCCCAGAAGATGAACCTGTTGCTGCACAAGATGGCGGAATTCAACGCCGACGGCTCGTCGATGCTGTTCGTGCCCACCCCCGTCGCGCTCGGAGAATTTGCGAGGGAGGTGTGGGACAGCTACGCCCAGGCTTTCGCCGACAAGGGCATCAGCGGCCGCTTCAGCAGCGAAGAGCTGGACTACCTGTTCCTGGTGGACAAGGTGCAGATGAGCTCGGCGCTGGGCAACCTGCTCTCCAACGCCCTCAAGTTCACCCCCAGCGGCGGCAGCGTGCTTATGGCGGTGCGCTGCGCGGGGGGCAGCAGCGATATGTACTATGCCGAGATCACTGTGGAGGACACCGGCTGCGGCATCCGCAAAGAGGACCTGCCCAAAGTGTTCAACCGCTACTGGTGCGCCGACTCGCTGCGCGGCATCAACCCGGGCGGCAGCGGCATCGGCCTTGACATCGCCAAAAAGGCGGTGGAGCTGCACAAGGGGCGCATCAGCGTCACCTCCGAGGAGGGGCGCGGCAGCCGCTTCACCGTGCAGCTGTCCACAATGAAGTCCGACACGTTCACAGTGAAGAAGAGCAGCACGGAAGAGCTCTCGATGCTGAGCCTCTCCCAGGTCTGGCAGCACGACCGCAAGCCCATCATCCTGCTGGTGGAGGACAACGCCGACATCCGCGACCTCATCGTGGCCTCGCTGGGCAAGGATTATGTGTTCGTCACCGCCGGCAATGGAGAGGAGGGGCTCGCCGCCCTCAAGGGGGCCAAGGTGGACCTGGTGGTCACCGACATAGCTATGCCGGTGATGGACGGCCTCACTATGAGCCGCAGGATAAGGGGGGCGCTGGAGACCGCCTTCCTGCCGATAATCGTGCTCACCGGCAAGGACGATGCGCAGACCCGCATCTCCTCTTACGAATATGCCGACGCCTTCATCGCCAAGCCGTTTGACCTCAACTGGCTGGGGGCGGTCATAATCCGGCTGCTCATCAAGCACGAGCAGTATCTCGACAAGGTGCGGCGGCAGAAGCTCCTCTCAGGAGAGGGGGAGGCCGCGCAGTCGCCCGACGAAGATTTCCTGAAGGAGATGATGGACATAGTGGCGCGCCATCTCGACGACAGCGCCTTTTCCGCCGCCGCCCTGGCAGAGGAAAGCCACTGGTCGCAGAAGCAGGTCTACCGCAAGATCAAGGTCCTCACCGGCAAGACGGTGCCGGAATTCATCCGCGATGTGCGGCTGGACAAGGCCGAGGCCTACCTCTCGCAGGGGAGTCTCACGGTGAAGGAGGTGATGTACAAGGTGGGATTCACCTCGCCCTCCTATTTCACCAAGTGCTTCAAGGAGCGCTTCGGCCGCCTCCCCTCGGAGAAGACAGTTTAGAGTGTAGAGTTTAGAGTGTAGAGGCGCGTAAAGAGTTCAAGAATGTTTCGGCGCATCAGAGCTTCGTATGAAGGGGACTTGGCTGGTAGAAAAAATACCAGCTACGCCCCTTCATACATTCGCAAATTCTGATGCGCAAGCGAATAATGTTTTAGCGCATCAAAAAGCGGATGCCAAGCGCCATCAGGCGCTAGCGAAGGGGCCGAAGGGCAGGCTTGCAGAATAGCGGCCCCGAAGCGGCGGGGTTTGGGGCGGAGCCCCAGTATAATAGAGGGGCGGCCATCTGAGCAAGCGGTGCCGCGCCAGCGGCAGCTCGCAGCGATGA
>CAZIUO010000036.1:7812-14792 GCA_964542575.1 uncultured Muribaculaceae bacterium | reverse complement strand
AGACTGACTGGGAGCCGTCTTTCTTTTCTTTTGTGTCAGGGTAGCAGATCACCGAAGAGGATCCCACCAGAGTCGCTCCGTAGTTGCCGTTGCCCCACCAGGCGGTCTGCAGCGCGGTGTCAGACGACGAAGGGTCGTAGAACGACTTGTACTTGGTGCTCTCGTCGTTGGAAGTCGTCTCGAAACTTCCGTTGGGAATCTTCGGCGCAGCCTCGGTCGTGATGGTGGAAGTGGCATTGAGCCGCTCTTCGGAGCCCGACTCAAGCGATTTGACCACCAAGCGGTATTCATACTCGGTGGAGGGGGTCAGGTTCTTGATTTCTGCGCTGAAGGTCCCTTCGCTCTCGCGGGTGGCAGTGATCTTGCTCCAGGAGGTTGTGCCCTTCTGGCGCACCTCGAAATAGACGCTGCTCTTGTCGTACTGGGTCTCGTCCACATCGGCGTGGGCGGTGAAGTGGCAGGCCCATACCTCGTAGCGGGTGGAAGAAGCCACGCCGGTGGAGGTCGCCTCAAAGATTATGTTGTCTTCTATGCGGTTGGTGCTTGTGTCCACCAGCAGGGAGAAGCCCACTATGCCCTCCTTCTCTGTGTATTTGAGGTTGAGCTTGTAGCGCTTGCCGCTCTCCACATTGGAGATTTCGCCCGATTTGGTGAGGGTTTCGCCATTTTTCTTAAGGGTGCCCGTGAAGGTCCAGTAGAGAGAGGGCTCAAAGCCGTCGGAGAGGAAGTAGCCGTCGGCGCCGCTCTTGGAGGCGGTGTATGAGAGCCCCTGCGAAGCGTCGTCAGCAGAGAGGCTCACGGTGCAGGTGTAGCCGCTCTCAAAGGCGTCAGCCACCGTAGGGTCAAAGGTGAGGTTGGAGATTATGTTGCTGACCTTGGCGGTGACGGTGACGCTGCTCACCGAGCCCGCGCTGATTTTGATGTCGCTGGAGCCCTTGTAGCTCTTCTGCTCCCAGGAGGCGGCAGCCCCCTGCTCTTTTGCCGCCTCGCCGGCCACCACGTCGATGCGGTAGTCGTCGGCAGGCAGATATATGGCGGAGGGGAGCTCGCTGTACACATAGTCGCGCACCTTGCCGGAGAAGTCCCCTTTGTAGATGCTCACTTTGGCGGTGGAGAGCAGCTCGCCGCTGCCCATTGCGGCACGGGTGGCCACATCGGATTCCATCTGCAGGCTCAAGGCGAGCTTGCCCGCGGGGGCGCTGTAATCTTTGGTGCAGGCGGCGCCGAATACTATCGGCAGGGCCGCCGCAATTATTCTCAATGCGATTTTCATAACACTACAAGGCTTATTGCGATGCTCTTGCGGCACCCTTTGTTGTCGGTGACGTTCATTGTAAAGGTGTGGGTGCCGGGGAATGCCAGCAGAGGGGTCTGCGCGTCGGCGAGGTCAAAGTCGATGAGGGTCTTGCCCGCCAGGTCGCTGCCGTGGGGGAAGGGGACGATGCTGAACACGCCCAGCGCCGCCTCGGAGGGGTTGATGAGGTCCAGGGTGGTGCCGCCCACTGTGTTCACCGAATTGATGAAGTCGGCGTTGGTGGAGGCGATGTCCACGGTGAACTTGCGCACTCCGTTAGGGACGCCGGCCTGCATAGTGAGGGGGAAGGTGCCGGTGGAGGGGACCGTCACCGCCTGGCTGATGTCGTATGAGCAGGTGCTCACCAGGGTGATGCCGCCGTCGCCGCTGGGGGCGTTGGGGTCGATGCCGTCTCCCTGCTCCACCGCTTCGACCGCGGTCTCAAGCTCCATATCCTCTACAAGGCCGTCGATTTCCACCGAGAAGGAGGCGTTGCCGCTGGCGTCCACCTTTTTCATAATGGTCACGACGTGGTAGTCGCGGGCCTTGACGCCGGTGATGGAGGTCTTCATCTTTTGCGATTTGCCGTCGATGGAGCCTTTGAAGGTGAGGATTATGGTGGAATTTGTGCCGTTTACGGCAAAGTAGCCGATGCGGCTCTCGCAGGAGGCCTTGCCTGATGAGTATGTCAGCGCGTATTCCAGCGGGTAGCCTGCGGCAAGTTCCACGGTGGTGGAGCCCGCGCCCGTCACCGATTTGAGAAAGTCGTCGTTATAGCCGACGCTCACCGCCGCCTGCAGCAGGGTGCAGGTCAGCGCCCCCAGCTTTGTGGTCTCGCCCGCCTTGATTGTGAAGCTCTGCTCCACGCCGTACACGGGGGTGGCGAAGGCCGACTGGGGCGCTTCTTCGCTTGTGGAGCGGGCCACGAGGGTGTAGTTGCCGGCATTGAGGGTGATGTCGCCGCCTGAGAGCACCTCGCTGTAGCTCTTCTTCCAGAGGAGGGTCTCGGTGTTGTCGTAGAGCAGCACGGTGTAGGTGCCAGCGGCCGCCGAGGCCTTGGTGGGCACCTGGTTCATCTCTTCGCTGACGCTCAGAGAGAGGCCGCCCAGAGAGAGGGTGCCGGTTTTGCCGCCGGAGGGGTACTCGAAATTGTCTTTCTTGCACGAGACTGCCGCCAGAGCCAGGCAGAGGGCAAGCATTGCATATATTGTCCTTTTCATATCGGTTTGTCAGTCGTTTAATTCCACGTCGGAGAGTTGCACGTCGTCCACGGTGTCGTCGAACTTGACGGTGATTTTGCCGCCGCCCACGTTGGAGACATCAAATTTGAGGGTGTAGCAGGTCTTGGGCGAGAGGTAGCTCTTGTAGTCCTTGGAGAAGGTCTGGGTCTTGCCCCCCTGGTTGGTGAGGGTGCCGGCCACCGAGATTGTGTAGGCGTCCACGAATGCGGCGCGCGTCTCGTCCTGCCCGAACTCTATCTTGGTGCCGCCGCCGGTGGTGACGGTAAAGCTGTACTTGGGGTAGTAGGTCTTGAAGAGGTCGGTGCAGCTCACCTTGATTATGGCGTTGGAGAGGGTCACGGGGATGCTCACCGCGGTGGAGCCGCCGCCGGTGATGGAGAAGCTCTTCTCCCCCTCGAAGCAGGGCTTGTCAAACCCCTCGCTGCTCACGTTGCCGTAGGTGGCCTTGACCGAGTAGTTGCCCGCCTTGAGGGGGGTGCTCTCGTCGTAGAGGCTCAGAGGGCCGCTGTAGATTTCGTCGCCGCTGCTCTTGGAGAGCACGATTTCAAAGTCCCCGCCTGAGGGGAGGTCGGTGTAGTCCGACACCTGGCTGCGGGTGAGTTCCAGCAGGCTGAGGTCCTGGGCCACGGAGAAGTGCACGCCGCCTTCCTGCTTGGCGCAGGAGGCCAGCAGCGCGGCCGCCAGGGCACAGAGTGTCAATTTACGGATTTTCATATCGTTGTGCTATTTCTTTATTTTCACTTTTATGTTGTCTATGTAGAACCAGCAGGTGCTGTTGGTGGTGGCGGCATACGTCGGCGTAACCGTTCTCCAGCTCAGGCGCAGCGGCGCCTGGACATCAGTCAGAGTCGTTTGAGACAGATGGTTGATATTCGTATAAGAGCCTGTAGTTTCGTTAAGTTCGAAGGAATCCGGGAAAGTTCCGGTTTCATCAGCACTGCTGAGGTTTTCGCTTGTAGTGATGTAGCCCAGATAGACATTCTGCGATGCATTGGTTCCGGAGCCAAGGCCTCCTTCTTCTCTGCCCATCGAGTAGTTGAACTGCACGTCGAGGCTCACGGTTTTCCCTTCCTTCAGCCCGCTGAGGAACGGCGAGTCGCATCTTGCAGGATAATTCGCAAACCACTCTCTGTGGGCGGCAAGTCTGATGGCGCATCCCTCCTGTGCTCCGCCTCTGGCCACGCTCCAGCCGTTGAATACCTTAGGATCCTTGTCTCCGACATTGGAAGCGGAATGTTTGTCGCCCGAGTTGAAGCTCTCCACCGTGCTGAAATCCTCGCAGAAGAGGTAGGGGCAGTTGAGGCGGCAGGCGGCGCTGATAGTGCTGCCGAGGTCGGCCAGGGCGACGGTTTCGCTCACTATGGCGCTCTCAGATTCGTAGGTGACGGTGACGCTCTTTTTGGAGAGGGCCCTGTAGGCCGCCTCGTCGTTTGTCTTGAGGCTGTAGGTGGCGCCGACGGGGATTTCGCCAGAGCCGCTCCAGACAAGCGTGGAGGATGCGGTGCCGGGCCAGACTGTGCCGGAGGGGAGGGTCAGGGTGATGCTCTGCGGATCCTCGCCCAGATTGTTGGAGGCGAGGGTGAACCTGAGGGTATAGAGGTCTTTTGCGTTTTGCGGCCGCAGGGGTACGGGGGTGATGTGCCCCGCCTCAAAGGTGCGTCCCGCCAGCGGCAGCGGCTCTATTGCGGCCCATTTGTTTTCTGAATAGAGGGTCACCTGCATCTCGTCGCCGGCGGCACAGGCTTTCTCAGGGGGGAAGATCCCGGCCACGGCAACGGAAGAGGCTTCGTCGGTCAGCGGGTCGGCAAGTTCCAGGGTTATGGAGGTTTTGCCGCCGGAGAGGGAGGCCGTCGCGGCGTCGGTTATGTCCACACCGACCTTGCCCGCAATATTCTCAGGCATCGAGAGTTCAATGGTCGTCACAGGTTCGCCCAGGGCATTGCTGCCTTCCGGCATATAGAAGCGCAGGAAGTGCAGCAGGTGGCGCATCCGCACCGACACGATGTCTTCGCCCACGGGGGCTTCGGCTTCTGCTATCGGGGTCAGCTGCGCTCCGGACGCCGCATCGCTCACAAGTATGTCCACCCCCGTGGCGGCGCCGTCCTGCACGTCGGGGACGGTGAAGGTCGCCGTGGTGCCGGAGAGGCTCTCGGGTTCGGGGTAAGTTACGTAATAGGTGTAGGTGCCCTCAGCCATAGGGCTGGAGAGGGTGGCGGTGAAGTAGCCGCGGCTGCCGTTTGAGGCCAGAAGGGAGAATTGCGTGCCGGAGAGGGCGTAAGCGCCCGAGGCGCTCCTGGCCCAGACGCCGATGCGGTCGCCCGCCTGCCACACGAAGTTTTTTTCGGCGGCATCGTAGGCGGTTCTGGTCTGCGGAGAGCCCCCCACGGATATGACCACCCGGGAGTCCTGCCCCGTTTTGCCGGTCTCAGGGGTTTCGAGGCCGCTGCAGGCGCTGCACAATATGCACATTGCCGCGAGAGCCGCTATGAGGATATCTTTTAAATGCACCTTTGCCGTTTTTCGAAAAACGGGCGAAGGTAATAAATCTTAGAGTGGTATGCAAAAGCGGGGGGATTGTGCTCGCCGCTAAAGCGGCTGCGCATTCCCTTTCAGGGATTGGGCCTCCGGCATTCCCGCTGCGCCGACGAGATGAAACAGATCGAGCAGACCTGGGAGAGGTAGAAATTTTGTAAATTTGTAAGACCAAAACAAAGTTGATATGGACGAAAAGGAATTACGGGCCATTGTAGCTGACATTCAAGCATCTCCAACAGAATGTGAGTGGGTGGAAATCAAGCATAATAATGAAGATGCTGAGAGCATAGGAGAATATGTGTCCGCTTTGGCGAATGGCGCAGCCTATATGGGACAGTCACGTGGATATATGGCTTGGGGACTTGATGACGACACTCATGAAATCAAAGGGACAAAATTCAACCCCAAAGTCAAAAAGGTGGGGAATGAGGAACTGGAGAATTGGATCGCAACACAATTGACACCAAGGATTGATTTCTCGTTCCAGGAAATAAAGTACACAGAGGGAAGAGTGGTCGTAATGATTATTGATTCGGCCGGCAATACTCCCGTTAAGTTCAAAGGCTCCGAATATATCAGAGTAGGATCATACAAGAAGAAATTGTCTGAATTCCCTGAGCGAGAAAGAAAGATATGGCAGAACACAACCAACAGCTGCTTCGAAATGAAGATTGCAAAGTCTGGAGTAACAGCAGATGAGGTGCTGAATCTTCTTGACTTCTCAAAAATTTTCGAGATGCTTCATATACCATTCCCGGATTCCAAGGCTGGAATACTTGAGAAATTGGCAGAAGAGAAGCTGATAGTGCAGAGGCAGTCATGTTATGATATCACCAATCTAGGCGCCATCTTGTTCGCGACCAATCTGAACTCTTTTGAAATGTTGGCTCGCAAGGCTGTCAGAGTTATCTTTTATAAGGGGAATGACAGAATCAACGCTTTGAAGGAGCAGATTGGTGGAAAAGGATACGCGGTTGAATTTGAAGGGCTGGTCGATTACATCAGTTCCAAGTTGCCTGTCAACGAGGAGATTGGGAAGGCTCTTCGTAAAGATATCCCTATGTATCCACCCATCGCCATTCGCGAGTTTGTCGCAAATGCCTTGATTCATCAAGATTTCTCCATTGGAGGCTCTTCGCCTATGATTGAAGTGTTCGACAATCGAATGGAGATTACAAATCCTGGCAAGCCCCTGATTGATATCTTCCGCTTTATTGATCATGCCCCTATCAGCAGGAACGAAAAACTTGCGTCACTTATGAGGCGGATGAACGTGTGTGAGGAACGAGGAAGCGGGATTGACCGAGCGTTGGCTCAATGTGAAATATACCAACTTCCTGCGCCTGACTTCCAAAAAGACGATTTGTTTACCAAGGTTGTCATGTACGCACCCATGACGTTGAGGCAGATGGATAAGGAAGATAAGCGCAGAGCTTGTTATCAGCACTGTTGTCTACAATATCTGTCAGGGAAGAAGATGACAAACGAAACCTTCAGAGGACGTCTTAACATAAGTGATGAGAACTATTCTATGGCTTCGCGCATCATTGCCGACACAATTGCTGTAAACTACATTAAGCCAGATGATTCGGCCACATCCAAGAAGTACGCGAAATACGTTCCTTTTTGGGCCTGATTCTTATGTGACTGTTATGTGACTGAGCTCGACCCCAGATGCCTTAAAGCCTTGATAGTCAACATAAAACTTATGTGACTACTATGTGATTGAGATATAATTGCATAGAGAACTGAGCCATTCCGCTACAATCTACACGATGCAGATCAGCGGGGGCGATGCAAAGCTAACAGGAAGCTGCTGCGCCCTCCCTCTCCGAGGGTTGACGCTCCGCTATCCCTCCCTCTCCGAGGGATGACGCTCCGCTATCCCTCCCTCTCCGAGGGATTGTGCT
>CAZIUO010000036.1:0-7712 GCA_964542575.1 uncultured Muribaculaceae bacterium | reverse complement strand
CGCCGCTAAAGCGGCTGCGCATTCCCTCCCCGCCTGCGGCGGGGCGATGCAAAGCTAACAGGAAGCTGCTGCGCCAAAGGCCACTCTCCGAGGGTTGACGCTCCGCTATCCCTCCCTCTCCGAGGGATTGTGCTCGCCGCTAAAGCGGCTGCGCATTCCCTCCCCGCCTGCGGCGGGGCGATGCAAAGCAAAAAGGAAATCCGCGTTCAAGCAAGCTTGACGCGGATTTCCTTTTTGCTTTGCGGAGAGGGAGGGATTCGAACCCCCGGAACGTTGCCGTTCAACAGTTTTCAAGACTGCCGTAATCGACCACTCTACCACCTCTCCAGGCCCTTGCTGCGGCAAGGGGAGTGCAAATATAGTCAAAATTTCCGACTGGGGAAATTTATCGTTTGCTGAAGAACTTCCACTGGAAGAATATCAGATAGGCGGCGCCTACCGTGATGCACGAATCGGCGAAATTGAATATCGCGTTGAAGAACCTGAAGGGAGTGCCGCCCACAAAGGGCATCCACTCGGGCCAGGTGGTGTCTATCAGCGGAAAGTAGAGCATATCCACCACTTTGCCGAAGCCCAGCGGGGCATAGCCGCCGCCGGCGGGGAAAAGGGTCGCAACCTGGGTGTAGGTGCTTTCGTTGAATATGAGCCCGTAGAAGAGCGAGTCCACGATGTTGCCCATCGCGCCGCAAAGGATTGCCGCAAGGCCGTAGAGCACCCCCGCGGGGGTCTCCGGCTCCTTGAGCAGCTTGCGCATATACAATATGATGGCCGCGCTCAGAACCAACCTGAAGAGGGTCAGCAGCAGTTTGCCGATGCCCGCCCCGAAGTTCATCCCGAAGGCCATCCCCATATTCTCCACAAAGTAGATCTGGAACCAGTTGCCCAGCACGGGGATGCTCTCGCCGAGAGTCATATTGGTCTTGACCACGATCTTGGAGACCTGGTCCACAACCAACAGCAGGATCACGAAAAGTGTCAGGCGGGTGCCTCTGGAGAGCTTCATCAACGCTTGTTTTTAGCCTCTACCGAGAGGGTGGCGTGGGGCACAAGCTTGAGCCTCTCCTTGGGAATGAGTTTGCCTGTCTCGCGGCAGATGCCGTAGGTCTTGTTCTCTATGCGCACCAGGGCCGCCTCAAGGTTCTGGATGAACTTGTACTGGCGCGCGGCAAGCTGGCTGAGCTCTTCCTTTGCGGACGAGGTCGCACCCTCTTCCAGCACCATAAATGTGGGGGAGGTGTCTTCTGTGCCGTTGCTTGAACTATGGTCTACGCCCGCTTTGAGCGTTGCATACTCTGCTTTTGCCTTTTCGAGTTTTTCGAGAATCATCTCCTTGAATTCCTGGAGTTCAGCGTCGCTGTAGCGAACTTTCTCTTTTACTTCCTTCTCTTCCATAACTGACAAAGTTTAAAAAATTCGTAACCACAATATAGCCACTATTTATCTTTCAAGCAAGATTTCAGGCAAGCTTCTCTACGGCGATTTCAATCTCGGAGCCGTCTTCCCACTCCACCTTCTTGCCGCCGAAACCGCTGCCGAGGGTCACCTCAACGGCCAGAGTCTGGTCTTTGAGATAGTCGGCAAACGAGGCGAGGGAGTCGCGGACCTCCGCGATGTCCTCTATCTTGACGCGGATGCGGTCTGTGACGTCGAAGCCGCTCTCCTTGCGCAGGTTCTGGATGCGGTTGACCAACTCGCGGGCAACGCCCTCGCGGCGCAGGCCGTCGGTGATGGTGACGTCCAGGGCCACTGTCAGCTGCCCCTCGCTTGCCACCAGCCAGCCTTCCATATCCTCGCTGGAGATTGTGTAGTCTTCTTTCTCAAGCACAACGGGGCCGCCGGCCAGCTGCAGGGTGTACTCCCCTGCCCTCTCGATGGCGGCGATTGTGGCCTGGTCCATAGAGCCGAAGAAGGCTGCAATCTCCTTCATCTGCTTGCCGTAGCGCTTGCCCAGGGTCTTGAAGTTGGGCTTGATTTTCTTGGTGATGAGGCCGGTGGTGTCGGTGATGTATTCAACCTCCTTGACATTGACCTCGCCCAGCACGATGCCCTCGACAGCCATAAACTGCTCCTTGAGGTGGTCGTTGAGCACCGGTATCACCAGTTTTGCCAGCGGCTGGCGCACTTTGATGCCGACTTTGCGGCGCAGGGCCAGCACCATCGAGCAGCTCTGCTGGGCAAGCTCCATACGCTCTTCCAGCGAAGGGTCTATCAGGCTTTCGCACGCCTTGGGCATCAGCGTGTAGTGCACGCAGCCCGCAGCGGGATCCAGGTCGCGCCAGAGGCGGTCGCTGTAGAAGGGGGCGATGGGGGCCATCAGCTGCGCGACCGTCTTGAGGGCGGTGTGCAGGGTCTGGTAGGCGGCCAGCTTGTCGCTGCCCATCTCGCCGCCCCAGAAGCGCTTGCGGTTGAGGCGGACATACCAGTTGCTGAGGTTGTCGCAGACAAAAGTCTGTATCAGACGGCCCGCAAGGGTCACGTCGTAGTCTTCGTAGGCTGCAGTCACCTCCTTGACGAGGGTGTTGAGCAGCGAAATGAGCCAGCGGTCTATCTCGCGCAGCGCACTCTGCGGCGCCGCGGGGGCTGCTGCATCGAATTTGTCGACATTCGCATAGAGGGCGAAGAACGAGTAGGTGTTGAAGAGGGTGCCGAAGAACTTGCGGCGCACCTCGTCCACTCCCGCCTCGTCAAAGCGCAGGTTGTCCCAGGGCTGGGCGTTGGTGAGCATATACCAGCGCAGCGCATCGGCGCCGTAGGTGTCCAGCGCCTTGAAGGGGTCGACCGCGTTGCCCAGGCGCTTGCTCATCTTGTTGCCGTTCTTGTCCAGCACGAGGCCGTTGGAAATCACGTGCTTGAATGCGCAGGTGCCGCTTATCATCGTGTGGATGGCGTGCAGGGTGTAGAACCAGCCGCGGGTCTGGTCAACCCCCTCCGCAATGAAGTCTGCGGACTGGGTGAACTGCGGCTTGCCGATGTTCTTGAGCCCCTCCTGGGCGTAGGGCATCGAACCTGAGTCGAACCATACGTCGATGAGGTCGCTCTCGCGCACCATCTTCTCCCCGCTGTCGCTCACAAGGAATATCTCGTCCACGTAGGGGCGGTGGAGGTCTATCTTGCCATAATTCTCCTTGGAGAAGTCACCGGGCACGAAGCCTTTGTCCTTCAAGGGATTGGAGGCCATTACGCCGGCGGCGACAGCCTTGTCTATCTCGTTGTAGAGCTCTTCTATCGAGCCGATGCACTTCTGCGATTTGCCGTCCTCGGTGCGCCATACGGGCAGCGGTGTGCCCCAGTAGCGGCTGCGGGAGAGGTTCCAGTCCTGGATGTTCTCCAGCCATTTGCCAAAGCGGCCGGTGCCGGTGGATTCGGGCTTCCAGGTGATGCTGCGGTTGATTTCCACCATCTGGTCGCGGACTGCCGTGGTCTTGATGAACCAGGAGTCGAGGGGATAGTAGAGCACGGGCTTGTCGGTGCGCCAGCAGTGGGGGTACGAGTGGACGTGCTTCTCTATCTTGAACGCCTTGCCCTGCTGCTTGAGGTCCACGCAGAGGTCGATGTCGAGCGTGGCGTCGTCGGGGCCCAGGGCGGGGTCGTATGCATTCTTGACGAAACGGCCCGCATACTGGCCGTAAAGCTCCCTGTTGACATTGGCGGCCACAAAATCGGGATCAAGGTCTTCCAGGCGGAAGAACTTGCCGGTGCGGTCCACCATCGGGAAGCGGTTGCCCGCGAGGTCCACCATCTGCAGCGGCGGGATGCCCGCAATCTTGGCCACCTTGTCGTCGTCGGCACCGAATGTCGGGGCGATGTGCACCACGCCGGTACCGTCCTCCACGGTGACATAGTCGCCGGTGATCACGCGGAAGGCCCCTTCGCCGGGGTTGACCCAGGGCATCAGCTGCACATATTCTATTCCGGCGAGCTCGCTCCCCTTGAAGGAGCCCTCCAGCACGCGCCAGGGATTCTTGTCATTGAAGTGGGAGGCCACCAGAGCCTTGGCCAGGACATACACGGCCGGCTCCTTGGTGTAGGGGTTCACGCTCTCCACCCTCACATATTCTATATTGGGTCCCACGCAGAGGGCCGTGTTGGAAGGGAGGGTCCAGGGGGTCGTGGTCCAGGCCAGGAAGTAGACCGGCAGGGTGGTGTCGTCGAACAGCTTCTGCGAGAGGGCGTTCTTGACCACCTCGAACTGGGCGGTGACCGTGGTGTCCTTTACGTCGCGATAGCAGCCGGGCTGATTGAGCTCGTGGGTGGAGAGGCCGGTGCCCGCAGCGGGCGAATAGGGCTGGATGGAGTATCCCTTGTAGAGATATCCCTTCTTGTAAATCTCCTTGAGCAGATACCAGAGGGTCTCGATGTAGGCGTTGTCGTAGGTGATGTAGGGGTTCTCCATATCCACCCAGTAGCCGATGCGCTCCGTCATATTGACCCACTCGGCGGTATATTTCATAACCTCGGCGCGGCAGGCCTTGTTGTAGTCCTCCACGGAGATCTTTTTCCCGATGTCCTCTTTGGTGATGCCGAGCTTCTTTTCCACCCCCAGCTCTACGGGGAGGCCGTGGGTATCCCAGCCCGCCTTGCGCTCTACCAGGCAGCCGCTCATAGTCTTGTAGCGGCAGATGGAGTCCTTGATGCTGCGGGCCATCACGTGGTGGATGCCGGGCATACCGTTGGCAGAGGGCGGCCCCTCAAAAAATATGAACTTGGGGGCCCCTTCGCGGAGGCGGAGCACCTTTTTGAAGGCGTCTTCTTTGCGCCACTCTTCGAGTACCGACCGGTTTACTTCTACCAGGTCGATGTTCTTATACTCGGGAAAACTCATATATTTGCGTTAAAATTTGATGAACGGCAAAGATAATATTATTTGCCGAATCCGTGTATCGGTAATTTATTTTGTATGGGAGCAATAGACATTGTGATACTCGCCTGCTTCCTGCCCGCCGTGGTGCTGGGCATCAAGCGGGGGCTCGTGAAGCAGATCGTGGCGCTGGCGGTGGTGGTGCTGGGCATCCATCTCTCGCTCAGATTTTCCGACCCGCTGCAGGCATATCTCGCGCAAATGGTCAAGTGGGAGCCCTTCTGGACCAAGGCGGTCTCCTTCACCGTGATATTCCTGGCGGTGGCGCTGCTGCTGAGCCTGCTGGGCAAGCTGGTGGAGAAGGTCATCAAGATTGCGATGCTGGGCTGGCTCAACCGCCTGCTCGGGCTGCTGGTGGCGATGATTGCCGCCGCGCTGGTGGTGGGCACCCTGGTCTACATTGTGAACAGCGCCAACAACCTGCTGCAATTCCTGCCCGAGGAGCAGATTGCCCAGTCGCGGTTCTATACCCCCCTTCTGAACCTCGTGGAGCAGGTATTTCCCCTGCTGAAATCACTTTTTTAAAAAAAGTTTTTCTGTTTCAAACTCTCAAAACGGGAAAAATTGAGAATAAGGCTCGCCGATGCGGCGGGCCTTGTTTCATATTTGCAGCCGAAGGGAAGATTTGTGCTGACGGAAGTGGAGAGCGCGCCTTCTCCCCCGGGCTGCCCCAGGCGGCGCGGCTGCGGTGCCAAATAGTGGGATAGGCACCTGCGGCCAGCCCTTGAGGCCGCAGGAGGCGGGGCCGCTCTCCCGATTCCGTCAAAAGAGATGAGACTATGAAAAAGATAAGACCGGTAAAACAACACGACAGGACAGACTGCGCGGTGGCCTGCATAGCCTGCATAGCCCGCTGGCACGGGCTCTCGCTGCCGCTGGCCTCCATCAGGCAGACCTGCGGCGCCGGGGCGATGGGCACCACCATCAAGGGGATTATGGACGGCTGCGCCGCGGTGAATCTGGACGCGCGTCCGTATAAGTCGGCGGCAAGGGAACTGGAGAGCATAGACCCCGCCACCCTGCCCGCCATACTGCTGGTCGACAACGACGAGGGGGACCCCCACTTCATAGTGCTGAGCGCCCTGGACAAGGAGTCGGCCGAGATAATGGACCCGGCCGAGGGCAGGCTGCAGCGCATCTCGCGCGAGGCCCTGCAGCAGAAGTGGAGCGGCTATCTGGTGCTCATCAGCCCTGGAGAGGGGTTTGCCGGCGGCGACCGCACGGTGTCGCTCAAAGAGCGCGTAAGGGGCATCTTTTCCCTTTTCGGGAGGGAAATCACAGTCTCCACCCTGCTTTCAATAGTATATATATTGCTGGGCATCAGCTTCTCGCTGTTCCTGCAATACTTCATAGACAAAGTCATTCCATCGGCAGACAGAGGGCGGATAATCTGGCCTGCGGCTGCAATGGCTCTTCTTTCTGTTCTTGCTTTAACAATTGGTGATCTGAGAACCAAGAAACTTTTATCCGCAGCCACAGGAATTGACTTGAACATCATTAGTTCCTACATTTCACACCTTTTGCGTCTGCCTGTGGCTTTTTTCAGTCAGCGAGGCGCCGGGGAGATAAACTCCCGCATCGGCGATGCATATACAGTGCGCAAATTCGTCACGGAGGGGCTCCCCTCCATCGCCATCAGCCTGATAACGCTGGCGGCGGCGTTTGCCCTAATGGCCGCTTTCCACTGGAAGCTGGCGCTGCTGGTGGCGCTGTTTGTGCCGCTCTACTGCGTCACGTTCCATTTCGCATCGCGGGTGAGCCGCAGATACGGCCGGCAGATGCTCGCGCAGAGCACCCGGTTCGAGCGCAAGTGCGTGGAGGCGATAGCGGCGGTGCGCAGCATCAAGTATGCCTGCGGCGAGAGCGCCACCACCCGCGCCCTGGAGGGGACCTACGTGGGGCTGTGCGAGACAATGTACCGGGGCGGCAGGGAGGCCGGCCGATATTCGCTGTTGGCCGAGACCATCTCCAAGTGCCTGACCATAACGCTGCTGGCGGCGGGGGCGCTGGTGATAATGGATGGGGGGCTGAGCGTCGGCACCCTGGTGGGATTCTACGCCATAACGTCGTTTTTCTCCGCCCCGCTGGCGCAGCTGGTCACCACCAGCTCGCTGATAGAGCAGACCCGTCTGGCGGCGGAGCGCCTGTTCGAGGTGATGGACCTGCCCGCCGAGAGCCGCGGCGGGAGCATTCCGCCGGAAGGGGTGCGCGACCTGGTGTTCGACGACGTCACATTCTCCTACCCAGGGGCGATGAATATTCTGGAGCACTTCTGCACCACCTTCCAGGGGGGCAAGATCACCGCGGTGAAGGGGGCCAGCGGGTGCGGCAAAAGTTCGCTGGCGGCGCTGGCGATGCGGCTCTACACCCCCGCGAAGGGGGCCATCCGCCTGGGCGGGGTGGACATATCGCTCTTTGACCTCGAGGCGTGGCGCAAAAAGATAACCATAGTGCCGCAGGATGTGCATCTGACCGACGACACGATTCTGTACAACATCACCTGGGAGCGGGAGTGCCGCGATCTGGAGAAGGTGGCCCGCATACTGGTGGAGGTGGGGCTGGATTCCCTCATACGGGAGCTGCCGCGCGGGGTAATGACCCTTGTGGGAGAGTCGGGGTGCCGGCTTTCTGGCGGGCAGAAGCAGCGCATAGCCATTGCGGCGGCCCTCTACCGCGAGAGCGACATACTTATTCTGGACGAGGCAACCAATTCTCTGGACGCCGCCTCGCAGAGCAAGATGATGAGCGCCATCAAGCGCATCAATCTCGAGCGCGGCGCCACGGTGATAATGATTACCCACAAGGCGGACGAAATCCCCATCGCCGACTGCGTACTTGAAATGTAGTTGAGAGT
>CAZIUO010000035.1:0-14912 GCA_964542575.1 uncultured Muribaculaceae bacterium | reverse complement strand
ACGGCGGTGAGGGCGGCGGTCTCTATGCGCAACCGGCTCTCCCCCAGCGAAGTCACCTGCCAGCCGCATTCGTGCGCCAGCGCTATCTCGCTGCGGGAAAAATCCCCCTCCGGCCCTATCATCACCACATATTCGGTCCCCGGCGCCTGCCGCAAGGCCTCGGTGAGCGGTCGCTTGGAGGCGTCGTCGCCGCAATAGCAGATGCACTTGAGGGCCTGCCCAAAGTCGCGCCGCAGAAAATCGGACACCTGAGTGAGCGGCTCCAGAAGCGGAATCGCCCCCTTGTGGGACTGCTTGGCCGCCGATATCAGTATGCGCCCGCAACGCTCACCCTTGAACACTTTGCGCTCTGAATACTCCCCCTGCAGGGGGACAATCACATCCACCCCTATTTCTGTGGCCTTCTCGCAAAACCACTCGAAGCGGTCTATGTTTTTGGGGGGCGCCACCGCCATAGTCAGGCGGTAGGGGTGCGAGCCGTACCCCTCCACGGTCTCAATCACCTCAAAGCCGGTCCCCTTGGGGTCGGGGTCGGTGATGGTGCAGCGGAAAAGGTTGCCGTGGCCGTCAATTATGTGGATTTCGTCTCCGGCGCGGTGGCGGAGCACCTTGATGCAGTGGTTGGACTCCTCGCGGTCGAGAGTCCTGCCGCCGAGGGCTATTTCTGCAGAGAAAAAGAGTTCCATAAGCTTCTAAATCGTGTCGCGGCGCTGCCATTCGCCCACTTCCATATCGTGCAGGGCGGCATCGTCTATATGAAAGCGCAGTGCGGTGCGCACCGTGTGAATCCCCTGAAAGCCGCAGGAGCCGGGGTTGAACACCATCATATCCAGCTTTTTATCCCGCATCACCCGCAGGATGTGCGAGTGTCCGCACACAAACAGCGCGGGGCGCTCCTTCTCTATGAGATGCAGCGCCTCATAGTCGTAGCGGCCGGGGAAGCCGCCGATGTGCGTCATAGCCACCTTGACCCCGCAGGCGTCAAACACCTTGAATCGGGGATATACCAGCCGGGTGTCGGCTCCGTCGCAATTGCCGTAGACCCCCACGAGGGGCTTGAAGGCGGCGATGGCGTCGGCGCACTCCAGGGTGCCGAAGTCGCCGGCGTGCCAGATTACGTCCACCGGCTCCAGAAACCTCTTGACATCGTCGGCGAATATGCCGTGCGTGTCGGAAATCAGGCCCACATACATATCCGCTACAGGTCTATGCTGATGCGGCGGGTGGTGTCGTCCACCGGCTCTATGGTGACCCTCACGGTCTCTTCGGGCAGCAGGGGCTCGATTTTCTCGGGCCACTCCATCAGGCAGAGGCCGTCGCTGTAGAAATATTCGTCCAGGCCGAGGTCCAGCGCCTCCTGCAGCTTGTCTATGCGGTAGAAGTCAAAGTGATAGACCCCGCGGCCGCTGGCGGCGCGGTATTCGTTCACGATGGTGAATGTGGGGCTGCAGACATTGTCGGTGACCCCGAGGCAGTCGCAGAGGGCTTTGGTGAAGGTGGTCTTGCCCGCCCCCAGATTGCCGTAGAAGGCGATTATGTTGTGCCCTTCGATGGCCTGCAGAAACTGCTGCGCGGCCTCGGCAATGTTGTCTTTCTTGCAGATTATCTCTTTCATTAATTCAAATTTCGGTTAAAGATTCCAGTCGTCGGTGCGGAAATGCGCCGCAGGGACGCCGCAGTTGTTGCAGAGGTTGCCGCGGCACCGGTTGCGGAAGCGGTAGCGCACCGCCACAGACTCCACAAAGATAAAAAATTCATACATTTGCCGCCACTATGGAGAAGACACTCACCAATATTTACACCTACAAGGTGCTCCCTCAGGATCTTGACGGGAAGCGGCATTTCAGGGCGGTGGCGCTGGAGCGCGTGCTGCTCAACGTGGCGGGACAGGCGGCCGTGGACCGCGATTTCGGCGCCTTCAAACTCATCGACAGCGGCGGCGTCAGCTGGGTTCTGCTGCGTTTTGCCGTGGAAATGAGCGCGATGCCCTCCGACGAGGACACCCTCACGATAGAGACCTGGGTGGAGAGCGTGCACCGGATTCTCACCAGCAGGGATTTCGTGGTCCGCAACCGCGCGGGCGAGGTCATAGGCTATGCCACAAGCGAATGGACCGTCCTCAACCTGCAGACGCGCCGCCCGGTGAGCATCTCTCCCGACGACCCCATCTCCTCCTATGTGACGGGGCAGACGGTCCCCATAGCGATGCCCGGCAAGCTCCCCTCCCCCTCCTTTGAGGAGTGCGCGGAGCCCCACAGGGTCAAGGTCTCCTACAGCGACATCGACTACAACGGCCACACCAACAGTATGCAGTATCTGCAGTGGATGCTGGACTCCTACCCCATAGACAAGCTCTACTCCAGCACCCTCAAGCGTCTGGAAATAAACTACATCCACGAGGTGCGCCACGGCGAGACAGTGGACGTGTACTGGCAGGACACCCCCGACGGGACCCTCTTTGCCGTGCGCGACTCTTCCGGCGCCGAGTGCGTGCGCGCCCGCATCATCTGGCGATAGCGCCACCAAATCTGGGGACTGATCCCCGCCATAATTAGCCACTTTTGGGGATTGCCCCGCTTTCGGGGCCGCCATACCTTTGCCATCGTGAAAATGGACCAGCAAAGTATGACGCAAACGGCAAAAATGGCGGCAGCGGCAGCGGCACTTCTGATGACCTGCTCAACAATCTGCTCGATCTGAACACTCTGGAAGACAAATAGTGCTTTGCAGAGCCCCTTTTTTGCTATATTTGGGAATTAATTTCTGATTATGGAAAAGAATTCCCGCATCCTGGTTGTCGGCAGCAGCAACACCGATATGACAGTCAAGACCCGCCACATACCCAAGCCCGGAGAGACCGTGCTGGGGGGCGATTTCACTATGGGCCCCGGAGGCAAGGGGGCCAATCAGGCGGTGGCCGCCGCGCGACTTGGAGGCGATGTGGAATTCATCTGCAAGGTGGGGCACGACCTCTTCGGGAAGAACGCCATAGAGCACTACAAGAGCGAGGGTCTGCGCACCGGAGGCATCCTCTTCAGCAGCCAGCCCTCGGGCGTGGCGCTGATTTCTGTGGACGAAAGCGGCGAGAACTGCATTGTGGTGGCCTCCGGCGCCAACGGCGACTTCTGCACGGCCGACATCGAAGCGTGCCGCGCCAGCCTCGAGAGCTGCTCCATACTGCTGCTCCAGCTGGAGATTCCCGTGCCCGCAGTGGCCCTTGCGGCAGAAATCGCCCACAAGGCGGGGGCTATGGTGGTGCTCAACCCCGCCCCCTCGGCAGCCCTGCCGGAGGAGATTTTCCGCAATGTGGACCTTTTCATCCCCAACGAGACCGAGCTCTCCGACTTCAGCGGCATCCCCGTCAACGACGCCGGGTCCGCATTCAAGGCGGCGCAGGCGATGCGCGCCAAGGGGGTCGGCAAGCTGATAGTGACAATGGGCAGCAAGGGGGCCCTGATCTGCGACGGGGACAGCCCGGTGACGGTTCCTGCGCAGAAAGTGCGCGCCGTGGACACCACCGCGGCGGGCGACACCTTCTGCGGCGCCCTCTGCGTGGCCATAAGCGAGGGGCGCAGCCTGCTCGAGGCCACGGAATTCGCCACCCGCGCCTCCGCGCTCACAGTGCAGAAGATGGGGGCCCAGAACTCGATTCCTTTCCGCAAAGATTTACAATAAAACCTCGATATTATGTTTATAGTTGGCAACTACACTCTCGCTGTAATATTCTGCTTTGTGACAATGCTCTGCTGGGGCTCCTGGGGCAACACCCAGAAGCTGGCGGCAAAAAGCTGGCGCTACGAGCTCTTCTACTGGGACTATGTAATCGGAATGGTCATCTTCTCGCTGATTCTGGCCTTCACTATGGGCAGCATCGGCAGCCAGGGGCGTCCCTTCCTCAAGGACCTCTCGCAGGTGGAGAGCGGTGCGCTGTGGAGCATCCTCATCGGCGGCGCAATCTTCAACGCCTCCAACATTCTGCTGAGCGCATCCACCTCCATCGCCGGAATGTCGGTGGCCTTCCCGCTGGGCGTGGGGCTGGCGCTGGTGCTGGGAGTGATCAACAACTATATCGTGGATGTGCAGCAGGGCACCACGGGCAATGTGGCGCTGCTGGCCGTGGGCGTGGTGCTGGTGGTGCTGGCCGTGATTTGCAACGGCATCGCATCGGGCAAGCGCGGCGGCAGCACTGTGAGCGCAAAAGACAGCCGCAAGGGGATAATCCTGGCCATTCTGGCGGGCGTGCTGATGTCCTTCTGGTCGCGCTTCGTGGCCTCCGCGATGGACCTGAGCAACTTTGCCGCCCCCGCCGCAGGCAAGGTGACCCCCTACACCGCCGGGGTGCTGTTCTCCCTGGCGGTATTCGCAAGCAACATAATCTTCAACACCATAGTGATGAGGGTGCCCTTCGTGGGGGCTCCGGTGAGCTACCGCGACTATTTCAAGGGGAGCTGCCCCACCCACCTCGTGGGTATGCTGGGAGGCGTCATCTGGATTCTGGGCACCGTGTTCAACAACATAGCGATGGGTCAGGCGGGGGCTTCCGTCTCCTATGCCCTCGGACAGGGGGCGCCTATGGTCGCAGCCCTGTGGGGCGTGTTCATCTGGAAGGAGTTCAAGGGCTCGGGCAAGAGCGTCTACAGCCTGCTGGCCCTGATGTTCGCCCTCTTCATAGCCGGTCTGGGCTGCATTGTGGCCGCCGGACTCTAGAAAGAGCCTCCCTTACTGCTCAAAACGGTCGAGGTTGCGGTAGCGGATGGCCTCGGCAATGCATTCGCGCGTGATTCGCTCCTCCCCCTCGAGGTCGGCAATCGTGCGCGAAAGCTTCAGTATGCGGCTGTAGGCCCGCGCCGAGAGGTCCAGTTTGTCTATGATTTTATTCAGAAAGCTGCTCTGGTCGGCCGTCAGGCTGCAATGGCGGGCAATCATCTCGGCCGACATCGCAGAATTGGTGAAAATCCCCTCCCCGGCAAAGCGCTCTATCTGAATCTGCCGCGCCCGGGCCACCCGCGCCGCGATGGCCGCGCTCGACTCCGCCTGCGCATCCGACACCAGCACCTCGGCCGGGACCCGCTTGACATAGATGTGCATATCTATGCGGTCCATCATCGGCCCCGACACCCGGGTCATGAAGTGGGCTATCTCGTGCTGCGAGCAGCGGCATTTGCCGCTTTCGTCGCCATAATAACCGCACGGGCAGGGGTTCATCGATGCCACGAACATAAACTTGCAGGGGTATTCCACCCTGTATCGGGCCCGGGAAATCACCACCTTGCCGTCTTCCAGCGGCTGCCGCAGCAAATCCAGGGTGGCGCGGCTGAACAGGTTGACCTCGTCGAGATAGAGCACGCCGTTGTGGGCCAGCGAAATCTCGCCCGGCATCGCGTCGGAGCCCCCTCCGAGCAGGGCCACCTTGCTGGCGCTGTTGTGCGGGGCGCGGAACGGGCGGTCGCGCAGCAGGCCGCTGCGGCCGATGGACTTGCCCGCCACAGAATAAATCTTGCTGGTCTGCACCGACTCCTCCTTGGTCATCTGCGGCAGAATCGATGCCAGGCAGCTGGCCATCAAGGTTTTGCCGCACCCGGGGCTGCCTATGAGAATTATGTTGTGGGCGCCGGCCGCGGCTATCTCCAGCCCGCGCCGGGCCTCCTGCTGCCCCTTGACATCCTTGAAATCCAGCCCCTTGCGCGGCTCCGGGGCGGCGGCATCGGTGCGCCGCATCACCAGGCTCTCCGCCTCCCTCTCATCTGACAGAATGGCAATCACATCCTGCAGCCGCCGCACCCCGTAAATGGTGGCGCCGTCTATGTCCACCGCCTCCATTGCCGAATCGTGGGGGAATATGAACTTTTTGAAGCCCCGCTCGAGGCTGGTGTCGGCTATCGGCAGGGTGGCGTTGATGTTGCGCACGGTGCCGTCCAGCGCCAGCTCCCCCATTATGATGTATTCCCCCGCCCTCCCGGCGGGCACCACCTCCATCGCGCAGAGCAGCGCCACCGCTATCGCCAGGTCAAACGACGACCCCTCCTTGCGGATGTCGGCCGGAGCCAGGTTTATCACGATGCGCTTGCCCGGCAGCGAATAGCCGTTGCAGCGCAGTGCGGTGGTGATGCGCATCAGGCTCTCCTTGACCGCGATGTCGGGCATTCCCACGATATAGAGCCCCACCCCGGCGGAGATGTCAGTCTCCACAGTCACCGTCACCACATTCAGCCCGATGGCCGCCGCCGCGTATGTCTTGCATATCATAGTCTTTTTTGGGTCTAAATTACACCCGTCAGGCGGCATTTCCTCCCCCCGGAACTTCCGGCGACGCAGATAGTTACGTTTTGCAAAACGCGCCGTCTGTTTCCAAAAAAGATGTTGGATTGATTTTTGTTTGAAAGATTCTCCTAATTTTGTGATAAGTTATGAAACTCTTAAGGAATATCATCACCGTTTCTCTGGCGCTTCTGGGGCTCTCGTTCGGGGCCGGGGCGCAGTCAGAGGCCTTTCTGGAGGCGCTGCGCCTCTATTATCACGACGATGTCCGGGCCGCCTACACCCAGATGCGCAAGGTCATCGCCCAGGAACCCGACAACGACGCCGCATATTACTACCTCTCCACAATGCTGCGCGACAGCACCCTTGCTGGCGAAATGCTCTCCAAGGCTGTGGAAATCGACGGCGACAACTACTGGTACAACTATTCGCTGGCCCACAACTGCATCTCCCGGGGCAAATACGCCGAGGCCGCCGAGATTCTGGAGCAGCTCATAGCCGACCACCCCGGCAAGACATCGCTCTATTCCGACCTGATAGGCGTCTACACAGCCTCCCAGCAATACGACAAGGCCCTCGCGGCCCTGGACTCTCTGGAGAGCAAGCTGGGCCCCTCCGACGCCCTGGCCACCTACCGCTGCGAGATTCTCTTCTCGCAAGACAAGACGCAGGAGGCCCTGGACTACCTTCTGGACTATTACAACAGCAGCAAATCGCCCCGCGCCGCCTGTCTTCTGGCGCAATATTACGCCTCCAGCTTCAACAACGACGAGGCGCTGCGCTACTACGGCGAGGCCCTCGCGGTGAACCCCTCCGACAGCGAGGCGCTCTACGGCAAGGCCCACATCCACCGCACCCTGGGGCAGTACGACCTCTACTTCGAGAACATAACCCCTTTTCTGGCCGACCAGAACCTGATGCCCGAGGCCAAATGCCAGTATATGGCGGAGCTGCTTGAACAGCAGCAGTTCGTATACACCTTCGCCCCGCAGGTGGACACGATGATGATGGCGCTGTATTCTTCGGCTCCGGCCGATTCTTCAGTGCTGTCGCTCACCAGCACCTACCTCTACCAGAGGGGCCGGGTAGATGACGCCATCGCGCTGGCCCGCCGCAACGCCGACAATTATCCCGAGAGCTTCAATCTGAACTTCGTGTATCCGCTGATGCAGTTCTACAGCGGCGACTATCCGGCGGTGACCGCATCGGCCACGGTGGCCCTGCAGCGCTTCCCCGGCAATCTGGACCTGCTGCAGTTGCGCGGCAGCTGCTTCTACCAGCTGGGAGAGACCGACAGCGCCATAGATGATTACAAGCAGGCGCTCGCCGCAGCAACCACCGACGAGCAGCGGCTCTCGTTCTACAGCGCGCTGGGAGACCTCTACCACCTCAAGGGGGACCAGAAAACCGCCTTCAGCCTCTATGACAAGGCGCTCAAAATCGACGGCACCTACGCCCCCGTGCTCAACAACTATGCATATTACATCTGCCTCAAATACACCTCTCCCGTCAAGAAGGTCCCCAAAGACCTGCGCAAGGCACTGGAGATGAGCCGCAAGACCATTGAGAAGGAGCCCGACAACGCCACCTATCTCGACACCTACGCCTGGATTCTGCACCTGACCGGGCAGGACCTGGAGGCCAAGGCCCATTTCAAGCACGCGATGATTTACGGCGGCAAGGAGAGCGGCGTGATGCTGCGCCACTACGCCACAGTGCTCAAGGCCCTCGGCGAGGAGGACCTGGCGGCCATATATTCCAAGCAGGCGGAGCGCCTGGGAGAATGAAAGCCGGGCGCCACATAGCACTTCTGGCAGTCGCCGTTCTGCTGGCCTCCCATAGCCTGGGGGCCCAGAATGCCGACAAAAACTCGGCTATCAGCCGCCTCAAAGAGGAGATCCAGTTCATAAACAAGGAGCTCAAGGCGGCCAGCGCCAAGCACAAGGAGAGCTACAACCAGCTTCTGCTGCTGCAGAAAAAGAGCGCCAACCGCAAAAAGCTGGTGGAAGAGTCGGACCGCGCCATAAAGGACCTCGAGGGGCAGATTCATCAGAAAGACCTGCAGATAAACGAGTTGCAGGCCAATCTCGACACCCTGCAGAAATACTACTCCACGCTGGTTTACAACACCTACAAAAACCGCGACCGGCGTCTGTGGCTAATGTACCTGCTCGCAAGCGAAAATCCGGGGCAGGGCTACCGCCGCTTCACCTATCTCAAAGGGCTTTCCGACACTATGAATGCCGAGGCGGAGGAGATAATGCTCTCCCAGGCCCGGCTGCAGGGCGAAAAGGAGCAGCTGAGGGCAATGTACAACAGCGCCGACTCCCTGCGCCGCGACCGTCAGAAAGAATATTCCGCCCTCAAGAGCGAAGAGAAGCAGACCCAGAAGATGGTCAACACCCTGGCCAAGGACAAGAAGAAGTACAAGGCGGAGCTGGAGGGGAAGCGCAAGGAGATGGACCGCCTCAGCCGGGAGGTCAAGAAGGCCGTGAAGGGCGAGCTGGCCAAGAAGGACAAAATCGACTACGCCGTCTCGGGCAAGTTCGAGCAGAACAAGGGCAAGATTCCCTGGCCCGTGAAAGGGGTCGTGACCGAGCAGTTCGGAGTGCACAAGCACCCGCTCTACAAGAACATAACCCTGCCGGAGAGCGACGGCATCACCATCACCGCCACGGCCGGCAGCCAGGCCCGCTGCGTGTTCGAGGGGGTCGTGAAGCAGATTATGCTGCTGCCGGGCTACAGTCATTGCGTGCTGGTGCAGCACGGCGAATTTTTCACCTTCTACTGCAAGTTGGGCAAGACCAACGTAAAACCGGGGCAGAAGGTCAAGGCGGGCGATGTGCTGGGTACAATCGAGACCGACGGCGGCAGCGCGCAGCTCCACTTCCAGGTGTGGAAGGGGAGCGTAAAGCAGAACCCTGCAGTCTGGCTCAACTAATCCGCGAGACCGTAGCTTTTGAGCAGCGCGTCGCTGGCGGCGTCGCGGCCCCTCCAGTTGCGGTAAAGCACATCGGCATCCTCGCTGTCGCCGCGGCTCAGCAGCTGGGCGCGGAACCGCCCGGCAAGCTCCCGGTTGAAAATCCCCTCCTCCTTGAAATACTCGAATGCGTCTGCGGCAAGCACCTCGGCCCACTTGTATGAGTAGTAGCCTGCGGCATACCCGCCGGCAAAAATGTGGGTGAAGGTGGTGGACAGCGCTGTGGTCGGCGCCTCATCGCTCTTGTCTCCGGGCTTGAGCAGGCGCCTCTCGAACTCGGGCACCGTGCAGTCGGGCAGCGGCTCGCCGCTGTGCCAGGCCATATCCAGTATGCCGAACCGCAGCTGGCGCACAAAGGCGCTGCCGGCGTTGAAGTTCTGGGCCGCCACAATCTTCTCTATATATTCGGCAGGAATCATCTCTCCGGTCTGATAGTGCCGGGCAAAGGTGTTGAGCCAGTCGGGCTCGTATGCCCAGTTTTCCATCAGCTGCGAGGGGAGCTCCACAAAGTCGCGCGTGACGTTGGTGCCGGTGAGGCTCTCATACCGCCCTTCGCTGAGCAGCGAATGCAGGCAGTGGCCGAATTCGTGCAGCAGCGTGGTGACCTCGTCGAATGTCAGCAGCGAGGGGGTGTCCCCCACCGGCTTGGTAAAGTTGGTCACCAGAGAGACCAGCGGCCGCACCTCACGGCCGTCGATAATGTACTGCTCGCGAAAATTGGTCATCCAGGCCCCCTGCCGCTTGCTCTCGCGGGGGAAGTAGTCCATATAGAGCAGCCCCATAAAGCGCTCTCCGTCGCGGACTTCGTAGACCTCCACGTCGGGATGGTAGCCGGGGATGTCGGGGCGGCGCTCAAAGCTGAGGCCGTAGAGGGTCGTGGCCAGCTCAAACACAGCGCGGCGCACCGTTCCCAGCTCAAAATAGGGCTTAAGCTGCTCTGCGGTGAAGCGGTAGCGCTCTTCCTTGAGCCGGCGGCTCCAATAGGCTGAGTCCCAGTCCTGGAGCTTGCCCTCGAATCCGTTTGCGGCGGCATATTCGCCAAGCTGCTGCCTCTCCCTCTTTGCAAAGGGGCGGCAGCGGGTCATCAGGTCGGCCAGAAAGGCGTTCACCGTCTCCGGATTCTTGGCCATGCGATTTTCCAGCGCAAAACTTGCAAACGACTTGTAGCCCAGCAGCCGGGCTCCCCGCTCCCGCAGCGAGACAATCTTGCGGATATTGCCGCTGTTGTCTTTTTCGCCGCCGAGGGCGCGGCTGTTGTAGGCGCGCCACATCTCCTCGCGCTGCGCGCGGTTGGCGCTGTAGGCCATAAACGCGCGGTAACTGGGAGCCTGCAGGGTAAACAGCCACCCCTGCGCACCGTGCGATGCGGCCTCCTGGGCAGCGGCATCCACCACAAAATCGGGCATCCCCGCCAGGTCGGCCCTGTCGGTTATGTGCAGCGTGTAGGCATTGGTGGCGTCCAGCGCATTCTTGTCAAAGCGCAGCGAAGTCAGCTCCAGCTCCTCCTTGATGGCGCCGTATTCCTCGCGGTCCTTCCCCTCCAGATTGGCCCCGCCGCGGGCAAACGAGCGGTAGGTCTGCTCGCAGAGACGCATCTGCTCCTGGTCAAGGCCCAGATTTTTGCGGCGCTCATACACGCTCTTGACCTTTGCGAAAAGCTCCCGGTTGAGGCTCACGTACATACTGTATTCATTCAGCAGCGGGGAGACCTTTTCTGCAATTTCCTGCATTTCGGGCGAGGTGCAGGCCTCGTTCAGGTTGAAGAATATTGACGAAATGCGGCCGAGGTCGCTCCCGCTCTGCTCCAGCGCCACGATGGTGTTGTCAAAATCGGGCTCGGAGGGGTCGGCCACTATTTTGTCGATGTCTTTTTTCGCCCTTGCGATTGCCTCCACAAAGGCGGGCATATAGTCTGCGGTCTCTATTTTGTCAAACTGGGGGGCGCCGTAGGCCAGGCGCGAAGGTTCCAAGAGATAATTCATAGTGCAAATCTATCAAATCTGCCAGATTTGTTCTTTGCCGGGCATCTTTTTTATGGAGCAGATTCTGCCCAGGCGGATTGTGAAAGAGTAGTCGTAGCAGTGATACACGGCCGTGCCGAATATGCCGCAGGGCTCCATTGCGGTGAAAAAACGGGAGTCGAAGCCGCGGCGGGAGAGGTCCGACAGCCGCACGGAGCCCCTGCCGGCCGAGTGCACCTCCGCCAACAGGCGCCGGTTGCGGCGCAGCACGCACTCCACCGCCGCCTCCGGGAGCCGCTGCGTGCGGTAGAGCCGGTTGTGATAGGCCGTGCGGCAGCCGTCGCAGCAGAACTGCTTGTCTGAGCGGCCCGCCAGCGGGGCCCCGCACTCTTTGCATTGCTTCTCCGTCTTCATTCTCTTTTTTACCAAAGATAGCGAGCCGGGAGGGATTCTCTCCGGCCGGACGCGTTTTTTTTGCAGACTGCGTCCGTTTTCAAAATCGCACAAGGCCGTCGCAGCCGTTTTTAAACGTTTATAAACGTTTGGATTATGGTTATCCGCCCCGCACTGCGCTACTTTTGCCGCAGCGTGGGTCATCAGCGAATTTTTAAAAAACATTTTTATGGAAAGAGTCACGATCAACCGTGTGGAGATTTTAGGAAGGGTCGGCGCCGACCCGAGAGTGGCGAATGTGGGGAACACGCGCATCGCGCGCTTTACAGTGGCCACCAACGAACATTTCAAGGACCGCAGCGGCAACCTGCACGAAGAGACCACCTGGCACAACATCGCCCTGTGGCAGGGGAAGAACACCCCCGATTTCGAATCCATCAAGAAGGGGACTACGGTGCACATATACGGGCGCATCCGCAACTCCAAATACACCGGACTTGACGGCGAGAGCAAGTATTTCAGCGAAATCACCGCCAGTTATGTGGATGTCTGCCGCGACGGCGAGCCGCAGGGAATTTCTCCCGTCGGATTCCGATAACGGCGCTGCCTTTTGACAAAAAGATAATGATTGCTAAATTTGTGGTTTGTAACAAACAATCACAAATTATGTCGAGAGCCATTTACCTGTACAACACAGCTTCACGCCTTAAAGAACTTTTCAAACCGATAAACGAGGGGCACGTGGGGATTTATGTCTGTGGACCGACGGTTTATGGCGATGCACATCTGGGGCACGCCCGTCCCGGCATAACCTACGACGTGCTGGTGCGCCTGCTGCGCAGCCTTGGCTACAAGGTCCGCTACGTGCGCAACATCACCGATGTGGGCCATCTGGAAAACGACGCCGATGAGGGGGAGGACAAGATTGCAAAGAAAGCGCGTCTGGAGCAGTTGGAGCCTATGGAGGTCGCCCAATATTACACCCTCCGCTATGAGGAGGCGATGAAGCGCCTCGGGGTCAATCCCCCCTCCATCGAGCCCCGTGCGTCGGGTCACATCATAGAGCAGATTGCCCTGGTGCAGAAGATTCTGGACAACGGCTACGCCTACGAGAGCAACGGCAGCGTCTATTTTGACGTGGCCAAATACAATCAGGATTACAAATACGGCATCCTTTCCGGGCGTTCGCTGGACGAGATGATCTCCAACACCCGCAACCTGGACGGCCAGAGCGACAAGCGCTCGCCCTACGATTTCGCCCTTTGGAAAAAGGCCTCTCCCGTGCATATAATGCACTGGCCCTCCCCCTGGAGCGAAGGGTTCCCCGGCTGGCACCTGGAGTGCTCTGCAATGAGCGCCAAGTATCTGGGCGAGGAGTTCGACATCCACGGCGGCGGAATGGACCTGCTGTTCCCCCACCACGAGTGCGAGCTGGCGCAGAACACCGCCGCGCGCGGCAAGGGGGGCGTCCACTACTGGATTCACAACAATATGATCACCATCAACGGCAAGAAGATGGGCAAGTCATACGGCAACTTCATCACGCTGGAGGAGCTTTTCGGCGGCACGCATCCCCTGCTGCAGAAGGCCTACAGCCCGATGACAATCCGCTTCTTCATTCTGCAGGCGCACTACCGCAGCACGCTGGACTTCAGCAACGAGGCGCTGCAGGCGGCCGAGAAGGGGCTCAAGAAGCTCTTCCAGGCGGCCCGCGACCTCGAGTCGGTGGAGGCCTCGGCAGGGGCGGCGGATGCCGGCGAGGCCAAGATCTACGAGGACATCTACGACGCCCTCTGCGATGACCTCAACACCCCCGTGGCCCTCTCCCACATTTTCGAGGCGGTGAACATCGTGAACCGCGCCAAGGACAAGTCGCTGCAGATAAGCGCCGCCGGACTGGTGATTCTGCGCAAGATATTCAAGGATGTGCTCTGCGGAATCCTGGGCCTGGAAGACGAGCAGGGAGAAGGGGCCGGCGTGCAGACCATCGGCGGCCTGATGGACATAATTCTGAAGGAGCGGCAGCAGGCGCGCGCAAGCAAGGACTGGGCCCGCTGCGATGCACTGCGCGATGCACTGGGCAAGCTTGGCATCCGCGTCAAGGACACGAAGGACGGCAGTGAATGGAGTCTGGAATAACCCTTAATTCAATCATATGACTCTATTCATACTCACAATAATAGCCACTGTAGGCCTCTCGTTTATGTGCTCGCTGATGGAGGCGGCGCTTATGTCCAGCCCCATCTCCTATCTCTCAATGAAAGAGGAGGAGGGGGACAAGGCGGCCGCCAAACTCAAAAAGTACAAGACCAACATCGACCGCCCGCTGGCTTCCATCCTGGTGCTCAACACCATAGCCAACACAATGGGCGCCTCGATAATCGGCGCGCAGGCGGCCAATATGTTCGGCAACGCCGTGGTGGGCTGGATTTCCGCCCTCACGACGGTGCTGATACTGCTGTTCTCAGAAATCATCCCCAAGAACATCGGCGCCACCTACTGGAGGCGGCTGACCGGCTTCACCTCCACGATGATAGGCGTGCTGATAGTGATAACCTACCCGCTCGTGATTGTGGCGGAATGGATCACCGGCCTGATTGTCAAGGACGACGGCGAGAAGACAGTGAGCCGCGAGGAGGTCTCCGCAATGGCCAACATCGGCGAGGAGGAGGGCGTGTTCGACAAGGGCGAGAACAAGATCATCCAGAACATAATCAAGCTGGACAACGTCAAGGCATACGATGTGATGACCCCCCGCGTGGTGGCCGCAGTCGCCCCGGAGAGCATGACTCTGCTGGATTTCTACAAGGACCCCGCGTTCAACCACCACTCCCGCATCCCGGTTTATGTGGAGAGCCCCGACTACATCACGGGCTACATACTGCGCAACGATGCGCTGGAGATGCTGGCCAACGACCGCTTCAAGGTGACTCTGGGAGAGATCAAGCGCGACATAACCCTCTTTAACGAGGAGGTGGCGATCAGCGACATCTGGGAGCAGCTGCTCAAGAACAAGGAGCAGATCGGCCTCATCATAGACGAATACGGATGTTTCTGCGGCATCATCACCCTCGAGGACATAATCGAGACCATCCTGGGCTTGGAAATCATAGACGAGATGGACGAGGCGAGCGATATGCAGCAGTATGCCCGCGAGCGCTGGGAGCGTCGCCAGAAGCGTTACCGCCAGATTGACCTGCCGGAGCAGGTGGAGGGCGATGCCGATCAGGAGCAGCCGGTGATTATCCGCACGAATGTGGAGGAGAAGGACGCGGCGCCCGAAGCTAAAACCGCCCCTGCCGAAAGCGCCCACGACAACG
>CAZIUO010000034.1:0-15099 GCA_964542575.1 uncultured Muribaculaceae bacterium | reverse complement strand
CGGCCCCTTCGCTAGCGCCTGATGGCGCTTGACGAAGCCTCTGATGCGCCGATATATCGTGTAATCGTTCCACTCCCAACTCTACACTCTCAACTCCTCTAAACTCTAAACACTAAACTCTACACTCTAAACTAAAAAAGGCCTGGACATTCGTCCAGGCCTTTTTAGTGGAGAATAAGGGAGTCGAACCCTTGACCCCCTGCTTGCAAAGCAGGTGCTCTAGCCAACTGAGCTAATCCCCCGCTGCAAAGGAATGCATTTTTTTTGATTCTGCAAAACTTTTTGCAGAAAGCCGCCGAACCGTCATCGCACCGGCAGCAGAACGGGGGGCGGAAGCGCCTCCGCTCCAGAGCCCTTGCGGCTGCGCAGGGAGGCCTGCGATGCGGCGGGGCTGCTGCGCCGGTTGACGGCATCGTATGTGGCGAACTCCTCGAAATCGTAGCTCCAGTCGCTGCCGTAGGCGAGCTTGTGCAGGCGGTAGTAGATGGCCTCGCGCGAGGGGGCGTTGAACTGGTAGGAGTTCAGGCGCATCTTGCTGCAGTCGGTGGGGCGGTAAACGCCGGTCGGGTAGCCGCAGGCCCCTTCGAAGGTCCCGACGCCGTCGTACAGATAGCGCTCGTCGCTGATGAACCGGCTCCAGCGCACTGCGGTGGAGTCGCCGGTAAAGTCCACATTGCGGAAGAAGCCGCTCTGCTGGCGATTCTTGTAGATGGAGATATCGCTCACGGGCATCTCCCCCTTCGAATCGTAGAAATATTCGTCGGCGAGCTTGCCCAGGCCGTGGCCCCCCACTTCGTGCTGCACGACTCCGGCAAACTCCTCGTCGCCACGGCAGAGAGGAATGTAGGCGATGGCCTCGCCCGGGGCGAAGTCCGAGTCATCATCGTCGTAGTAATAAAGATAGGTGGTGCCGGCATAGGTCGCCTGATTCATAAGCACCACGATCATCGCCCGCTTTATCTCCTCTGAACTGAGCAGCGGCAGCAACTGGCTGCGCACCAGGGTGTGGTTGCCGGTCACCGTGGTGCCCGACACGAACGACGTGCCGAGGGCCGTAGTGGCGTCGTCGGCATAAACCTCATTGAGCGAGACTATGTTGATGTAGCTGATGTCGAACATACCGCGCATCGACTTGTAGGGCTCCACGGCAAAGATGGCCTCCACCGCCTTTTCCATATCGGCGGCGTATGTGCCGTCGGCAATCAGGCGGTCGCTGTAGGCGTCGCCCATCAGGAACAGTGGGATGCCCTCTCCCTCCGAGGCCTTCTGCAGGCTCACGACGGCGCCGTTCTGCGAGTAGTCGGAAGAATAGTAGTAGTCGGGGTTGCGGTAGCCCTCCTGTTTGACAGGGAGGGTGGCCTGCACGCCGCTGCAGGAGAAGTAGATGTTGCCGCTGCGGCTGGAGGTGGAGGTGTTGGCCGCCACAGTCACAGTCCACGAGCCGTCCTGCTGCTTGGCGACGGAAAGCCAGTCGCTGAGCGAGAGCGCCGTGCATTCCGAGCTGACATTGGTGGCGACGGTGACGGCATAGTCCCCCCCGGCGGCGGGGGCCGCGATGTTTTCGGGGGTGAGCGTTATATAGCGGTTTGCCAGCTGGGTGAGAACGATGTCGCGGCTGAAGCCCACCCGCTCGTTGGAAATGACAATTGTGCACTTGCGCTCGGCGCCGGTGGTGTTCTCCGCCACGCTGAAGTCGATCTTGCTGCAGTCGTCGCTGACTGCTGCGGTGACCCAATCCTCGGAGAGGCTGAGGTTGTACCGGAAGTTGGCGGAGACCTCAGAAGTGTAGCTGAGGCCGGCGGCGGGGATGTTCCGGCTGTCGTAGGTCATGCTCAGAGTGGGCGTGGCCTGGGTGACGGTGGCCTTGACCTTCTTTTCGTGGCCCAGGAGGGTGACGGTGGCGGTGCGGTTAACTCCGGAGGTGTTGGGGCCACACACGAACACCTTCCGGGTGGAGGTGGCGAGCTCTTCCACGGGGGTGAGCCAGCTGCCGTTGGCGATGCTCACGGCGACGTCGCTGCACTCGCTGTGCACCATTACCACCGTGTCGATGTCGGGCCCGATGGCAAATTCGCTCTGCTCCAGGACAAACGGGAAGCGGTCCACAATCCCCGTCTGGGAGATTTGGAGCGTGTCTTCCAGGTCAAAAGTGAGGCCGGAAACCGCCAGGCGGCAGCTGCGCGGCCAGATGGTGGCGTTCTCCGCCACGCTGACAGTTAAGGTGCTGTCGGTGGTGTTGCCGAAGGTGACCCATTCGCAAACATCCAGCAGATGCCCAATATAATCGATGTTGGAGTCAAGTTTTATCTGGAGGTCCCCTCCCAGCGAATCCAGCTCAAAGCTGTGCTGCTCCAGCGACAGGCGCGGCGCCTCCTGGCTCACCGGGATGCTGTAGGTGTTGCCTGCAGCGGTGTAGGTGATGCTGCCGGCGCGGTCTTCGCTGCCGGTGAATGCGCTCACGGAGAATTTGCCGCTGCCGTAGCTGAAAATCCAGCTGTCGGAGGTGGTGCAGGTGTAGTCTATGTTGCTGTGGACGTTCACCTCGAATGTCTGGGATTTGGGGCCGAAGCGGAATTCGGAGGGGCTGACGATGAACACATCCTTCTGTGCCTGGGTGACCTTTATGGTGAGGCTGTAGCCGAAATCGTCGTTGGAGAAGGTGATGTTGCCGCTGCGGGGCGACTCCTGCGCGTTCTCTTCCGCCGTCACGGCGTATGTGCCGCCGTCCGCTGCGGTGCAGGAAAGCCAGCTGCCCCCTTCGCAGGAGACCGAGAGGGGGATTGTGCTCTCCGCCGCGAGGCTCTGCGTGCCCCCTTCCGTGGGGAAGGCGATGTCGCCGGAAGGGTCTATCGACACTCTCGGGGCGCTCTGGCTGACATTCACCGTGATGCTCTTGCTCCCGGCGGAGTAGGTGATGCTGCCGGTGCGGTCTTCGCTGCCGCTGTTGCGCTCCACGGCGAACTTGCCGCCGCCCAGGTCGGAAATCCAGCTGCCGGAGATGCTGTGGCTATAGTCCATATTGCTCTTGACGGAGACTTCAAACTCCTCCTGTGCCGGGCCGAAGCTGAACTCCGTGGGGCTGACCTCGAACACGTCCACCTGATGCTGGGTGACCTCTATTGTGTGGCTGAAGCCGAAGGTGGCGTTGGAGAGGGTCACCGTGGCGCTGCGGGGGCTCTCGGCGGTGTTTTTCTGCGCGGAAATCGTGTAGGCGTTGTTTGCGGGGCCGGCGCAGGAGAGCCAGGAGGCCCCGGCGCTGACCTCTGCGGTGAGGGGGATGTTGCTCTCGAAGGCCACGCTGCGGGCGCCGCCGTCCACCCCGAAGGCGATGCTGGAGAGCGAAACCGCCGCGTGCGGGGCGCTCTGGCTGACATTCACCGTGATGCTCTTGCTCCCGGCGGAGTAGGTGATGCTGCCGGCGCGGTCTTCGCCGCCGCTGTTGCGCTCCGCGGCGAACTTGCCGCCGCCCAGGTCGGAAATCCAGCTGCCGGAGATGCTGTGTCTGCAGTCCAGATTGCTCGCGACCTCCACCGCAAACTCTTCTCTGTCGGGGCCGAGGCTGACCTCCGCAGGGCTCACCTCAAGTATCTCGAGGTTGGGCTGGGTGATTGTCACGGTATAGCTCTTGCCGCCGGCCGTGAACACGATTTCTCCGCTGCGGGGGGCCTTGCCCATATTTTCGGCGGCGGCAAAGCGCAGCCCGCCCAGATCGGAAATCCAGTCGGGGCCGATGCTGTAGGAGTATTCCAGGTTGGTGGCGAGGTTTATCTTGAATTCGGAGGCTTCTCCGCCGAGGGCAATTTCAGTGGGGCTGATGCTGAACATCTCCAGCTTCTCCTGCACGATTCTCGCGGTGGCGCTGCAGTCGTAGCCGTCGGCCTTGAAGGTTATGAGGCATTCGCGCTCCTTTGCCACGGTGTGCGGCTGCACGTTCACGGTGTAGGTGCCGCTGCCGGCGCTCTGCACGCCGACCCAGTCGGCATCTACGCTCTGCAGCGAGAAGGCCACATTGCCGCTGACGCTCAGGCTGAACGTGCCGCCGGCGGCGGGAAGCGCCACTTCAGTTGCGGAGAGGTTGATGTAGGCGGCGTCCTGCGCTATGTTGACCCTCTGCCGCGCGCCGTCCTGCTCGAATATTATGTCGCAGCTGCGCCCCTGGCCGCTGTTGTTGCGCGCCACGGCAAATGTCAGCGGCGAGGTCTCGCTTATCCATTCGGGGGCCCCGTCTATGCGGTAGGTGTACTCTTTGTTGCTCTTGACGTGCAGCGTCACGGTGCCGCCGGCGGGGGTGAGGGAAAATTCCTTCTGGGAGATTTCTATTTGAGACGGGGGGCCCTGCACCACCTTTATTGTGTCGGCCGCGCCGTAGCGGGGGCTGCTGATGATTATGCCGGCGCTGCGCGAGTCCCAGCCGGAGTAGGCCGTTGCGCTCCAGGTGACCAGGCCGCCGCTGATGCCTGCGACCAGCCATTCGGCGGTGGTGGTGACGCTGCAGGGGACATTGCTCTCCACGGCGACTGTGCCGGAGCCGGCTTCGGGCCCCGGGTAGAGGCCGCTTTGCGCCGCGCGGATAAACGCTCCGCTCTGGGTGATGGTCACCGTGCGCACTTCGCTGCCTGCGGTAAAGGTCAGAATCCCGGTGCGGTCTGTGCCGGTGGCGTTGAGGGCCACGGTGTAGGTGCGCATTTCGCCCTCCCGGCCGCTCTCTTCTATCCAGCTTGCGGCCTCTCCCGAATCGAACTCATATGCCACATTGGCGTGTATGGTGACCTTGGCCACGCCCCCTTCCGGAGAGAAGCTGAGCGAGTCGGGCGACACGGTGAACACATCTTTCTGCGCCTGTATGATTTCTATTGCAGCGTTTGCGCCGAATTCGCCGTCGTTGAAGCCCAGAGTGCAGCTGCGGGAGCTCTCGCCGGGGTTGGCGGCGGCAGAAATGGCGTAGAGCCCCTCCGGCAGGGAATCGACGGTGCACCAGGGGGCGTCCTGCGGCCGCACAAGGCTGTAGGGGACATTGGTGGTGACCTGCACCGTGTCGGTGCCGCCGGCCGTGCCAAACTTTATCTGCAGAGTGCCGGGGGTGATGCGGGCGGCCACCTGGGCGAATTCCAGGGTGTTCTCCCTGCTGCCGTCGCTGGCGGTGACGCTGCCGGTGCGCTCCTCCTCGGAGGTGTTGCGGCCCACGCGGAGGGTGCGCCGCAGCGGCAGGTCCTCATAGGTGACGACCTCTATCCAGTCGCTGCCGACAAAGCTGAAACTCCCCTCCGGGGGGAGGTCAAAGCTGAACTCGCCTCCTGCAGGGCCGTATTCAAACGGCACGAACCTGTGCGAGAGTATGTCTATGCCCTTCTGGAATATGCGCAGCGTGTCGCCGACATTGTAGTCGGGGTTGCCCAGGGGGACGGTGCATTCGCGGTTGAAGAACTCCGGGTTCTCTGCTACCGCCACGGAAACGGCGGTGGTGGTGGGGACGCCGTCCTCTCCGGCGGAGGGGCTGCTCCCGATAGTGGCCCAGTCGGCGCCGGGGGCGGCGACGCTGTATGAGACATTGCCCGTGGCGGTGGCCTTGGCGATGCCTCCGGCGGCGTCAAGGCAGAACTGCTGCGGTGTCACGGAGAATTCCGCGCTCTGCTGACTGACTGTCACGGTGCGGGTTATGCCGGCGCCGGTGAAGGCAATCGTGCACGAGCGCTCTTGCCCGGAGGCGTTCTTGTCCACCTCGAAATATGCCGTGCCGCTCTGCAGCGCCTTGGTGGAGACGTTGCGGACCCAATCCGCGCCGCACTCTATGCTGTAATCCACGTTGTATTCCAGCTTGGCGGTGAACGAGCCTCCCTCGGGGCCGAAGCTGCAGCTGTCGTCTACGGTGATGTCCAGCACATCTATCTGCTTCTGGAGTATGGTGACGGTGCCGTTGCCGCTCTTGGAGGTGATGTCGATGCGGGCGGTGCGGGTGGCCAGGTCGCTGTTCTCCTCCACCTTAATCACGATTGTGGCGCCGCCGCTGCCCCCAGATGCGGGGTTGAAGCTGCACCACTCCCCGCCCGTGGAGAGGGAGGCCTTCCAGCTGGAGCGGGGCTTGATGACGGTGCGCAGCTCGCCCCCTTCCGCGCCGATTACCAGCGTGGTGTCTATAAGCCGTGTGGTCTCCTGGGGGCTTACGGGGTCTTCGCCGCCGCATCCGGCAAGCGACAAGGCTATGGCTGCAAGCGCCGCGAGGGCGCAGAGGCACCGTCTGAACATAAGGGATTATTTCACAATCAGGGTCTCGCCGTGGTCATTGACAATGGCGCGCAGCCAGCGCTCCCGCTGTGCGGGGTGCTCCGGGGCCACAGGGACCTTGCCTTCGGGGGTTATCAGCTTGTAGTTGCCCTCTTCGTCGGTGACTTTGACGTTGCCGTCGAGATATTTCACCAGCAGCTCCTTCTCAAGCTCTTTCCAGCGGACCAGCAGATGCGAGGCCAGCTCCGCCGAGGCGTTTGTCATTGCGCGCACCGCCTTCTTGCTCTTGTCCTTGTCCAGATAGCTGAGGGCGAGGGCGTCGGTGGAGGCGATTGTGCTGTCGCACAGCTTCTGATATTCGGCGATTTCGCCGCGCAGCTCGGGGGCCACGCGGTCGTAGAAGAGATATGCGAAGTGGGTCACCTTGTTGAACTGCCAGAAGGCGCTGGTGGCCGAATATTCCGTGAGGCTGCCGTTGCCCTCGGCAAAGGGGAGGGGAATGGCGTTGACGTTGGTGTATATGGGGGTCAGGGCGCTGGTGGCGGCGTCGTCCACGCCAAACCAGAGCAGGCCGCCCACCTCGTCGGGCAGATAGCCGCGTGCCTGGCCCAGCATCCAGTATCCGGTCTGCTGGGTGGCGATGGCGCGCTCGTGCACATAGTGCTGCCCGTCAATCTCAAACTCCATAGGACGCCAGCGGTAGGGGAGGCGGTTGTTGCCCGCCCCGACATCCTCGGTCATATCCATCGGGGTACCCTCGAAGTGGTCGCGCATCACGTCTGCCAGGGCGGTGAGGGTCACCTTCTCTGCCGGCTTGACCCAGAGGGGCATCCGGTTGTCGAGGTTGTAGCCCATCGCGTAGTCCAGAAAGTCATTGGCCGCAGCCTTGTGCACTCCGCTTGCATCCTCCCACTCGAACTCTCCGCCGCAGAGTATGTTGAATGCCGACCAGGCGCGGGAGTCGCAGTAGCGGGCTCCGGAGAAGTCCACGGGGTTGTATGCGTCGCAGAAGCTGAACTGCTCGTCGGGGCCGCTGTACCACCCCTTCTCGCGGGCAAAGGAGATCACATCCTTGCTGTAGAGGCAGTTGTCGGGGTCGTCAAGAGGGAATGTGCTGATGCGCGACTGGTTGGCGTGGGCGCAGATGTAGCCGTCGGGGATGCGGCGGGCAACCCATACGCTGCCGCTGCCGTCGCCCTTGCCCACCATCTCCATAATCCACGCCTCGTCCTTGTCGGCGATGGAGAACGACTCGCCTTCCGAGGGGTAGCCGTACTGCTGGGTGAGGCTGTCCATAATCTCGATGGCCTCACGGGCGGTCCTGGCCCGCTGCAGGGTGGTGAAAATCAGGGCGCCATAGTCCATTATGCCCCCGCCGCCCCAGGTCTGCTCGCGGCCGCCGAAGGTGGTCTCGGTGATTATCAGCTGGTGCTGGTTCATATTGCCCACCTGCTGGTAGGTGCGCTCTACCTGCGGGATTTCTCCCATATATTCCCCCGAATCCCAATTGTAAATCTTGAGCATTGTGCCCGGTTTCCACTTGGCGGCGGGGTTGAAGTTGAGCGAGCCGTACAGCTGGTGGCTGTCTGCAGAGTAGGTCACCATCACGGAACCGTCGGCAGAGGCCCCCTTGGTCACAATCACATTTGTGCAGGCCAGCGAGTATGCTGTAGAGAGTAGCGCAAGCAGCGCGGTGGCATAAAATTTTTTCATTGCTGGAATAATTCTAACTTTGTCTTGATGCAAAATCTTTCAAAGGTAGTAAAAATGAGGATTTTCTGTAAAAAATCGCTTTTGACGGCCGCTCTTGTTTTAGGGGCAGCCTTTTTCTGCAATGCCCAGAGCGGCGCGCCGCAGGGGGGGATGAACCCCGGCGGCGGCGAAGAGCCCGACTATGACGAGCTCATCTCCAAGCAGGTGGAGGAGCTCATAGACCGCTATAAATTAGACGATTCGCAGGCTTTCAGAGTGGACACGCTGCTGCAGCACTATGTGCCGGTGTATAACGAGGAGCTCAAGAAGGTCAAGGACTCCGGCGCGGCGCAGATTGCATCTTACCAGATGGTCATAGACAAGTGGGGCGAGTTCTTCGACTCACAGTACGAGCAGATTTTCACTCCCGAACAGTGGAAAAGCTATATGAAATCCTACGCCGGCAAGGAGAAGAAGAAGCGCGACAAGCGCCTTGCCGAGGCCCGCGACGCCGCCAGGTAGCCTCGCGGCGCGGCTAGTCCGTGAGGATTTCCTCTCCCGAGCCGCTGTCATCATCGCCGGCGGCAAAGGCTGCGATGTTGGGGGCATCCCAGGCCACGAACTCTTCGCGGTCGAAATGCCACTGCGGCCCGTAGGCGAGGCAGTGGATGCGGCGCCAGATCGCCTCGCGCGAGGGGGCGTTGAAACTGCCCGCTCCGCCGCTCATCAGGCTCTGCCGCGAAGGGCGCCAGACGCCGCCCGAATAGTTGCAGGCCCCCTCCCAAAGCCCCAGATTCTCTGCTGCATAGCGCTCGTCGCAGAGAAATTCGCTCCAGGGGGCGCTGGCGGCCTCGCCGCTGAAATCGACATTCATATATGCGTGGTGCCGCTCCTGCATTGAGCGGTAAATCTCTGCGGTGGCTTCCGGAATCTCCCCGCTGCCGCTGTTGCTGTATTCGTCGGCCAGCCGGCCGAAGCCGTGGCCGCCCGCCTCGTGGCGGATGAGGTAGGCAAAATCTTCGCCTCCCAGCCCCAGGGCGCAGTAGGCGTAGGCGACGCCGTGGGCGCAGTCGCAGCTCTCTTCGCTGTCAGGATCCACAAACTGCATATAGCAGCGGCCGGCGTGAATTTTTCTGTTGACCAGCACAATCACCAGCGTGTTGTCCAGGGCTGACTTGTCCACCGCCTTTAGGGCGTATGTGCGGCAGGCGACGTGGTTCCCCTCGATAAAGGCGTCGTCGCCGAAGAGGGTGCCCAGAGTGGTGCTTGTGCCCGTGAAATAATCACTGTAACAATTAAAATGAGGGGAGACGACATCCACCGAATAGATGTCGAACAGATGGCGGCAGGATTTGAAGGGCTCGATGCCGAAGAAGGCTTCTGCCGCGTCATTTGCCGCATTGGACCAGAGGCCGCTGTCGATGTCCTCCTGAGAGAAGGCGTCCCCAATAATCACGATGGGGATTCCCGCCCCTTCCGAGGCCTCCTGCAGCACTGTCACCCGGCCGTCGGTGCCGCTCTGGGCATCTCCGGAAAGCTGCTTGTACGGATTCTGGCTGATTTTGAAGGAGGCTGTGGAGGCCTCCGTGGTGAATAGTATCCGGCAGCTGCGCTCTGTGCTCCCGGGGTTGGCGGAGATTTTTATGGAGATGACCACAGAGCCGGGGGCGCCGCTGACGGCGCTCAGCGTGCACCAGTCTCCGTCCTCTACCGTGGCGACCCAATCCTCGCTGAATGTGAGCGACAGCGATACGGTGGTCCCTTCGGCGGGGACTCCGCTGAAATGGTTCAGCTCCACATCAACTCCGGTCGGCTCCGGAGGAAGCGGGGTGCGATGGCACTCCGCCGCCATAAGCACCAAAAGGGCCAGGACGGCGAGCACTCTGCTGGCGTAGGGTTTCATAAACCCCAAGGTAGGAATTTATTTTGACTTTTTCTTGGCGGCGGGCTTGGGCTTTTCGGTGGTCGTGTTGTCGCCGTAGTCCTTGACCCAGACCTGACGCTCGAACGCCTGATCCAGAGAGATGAAGGTTTCGGTGCTCTTGATGCCGTCTATGTTCTGGATGGTGTTGATGAGCACGCGCATCATATGCTCGTTGTCAAAGCAGTAAATCTTGAGCATAAGGGCGTGGACGCCGGTGATGAAGTGGCACTCCACAACCTCGGGGAGCTTTTTGAGCTCTTCCACCACGTGCTTGTATTCGTTTGCGCTGGAGAGGGATACCCCGATGTAGGCGCACACATTCAGGCCGAGAGCCTGCGGCTTTACAAGCAGCCGGCTGCCGGTGATGATGCCCATATTCTCCATTTTCTTGACACGCTGATGGATGGCGGCGCCGCTGATTCCGCATTCGCGGGAAATTTCCAGATACGGCATACGTGCATTCTTGACCAGCAGGGCAAGAATCTTGAGGTCGGTGTCGTCTAACTGATGAGGTGCGATAGGCATATTGTTTATTTTTGGTTGTTTATGATCTTTATGCAATCCTCTGCGGACAGTGTCGCAGGGTCGGTATTCTTGGGAATCTTGAAGTTCTTGCCGGCGTGCTTGATGTAGGGGCCGAAGCGGCCGGTGCGGATTTCAATGTCCTGCTCGGGGAATGCGGCGATGTGCGACGCCGCCTCCTGCTCCCGCTTGGCGCGGATGACCTCCACCGCCTCATCTTCGGAGATGGTGTAGGGGGAGAAGTTCTTGCCCAGCGAGTAGAATTTGCCGCTGTGGCGCAGGTAGGGGCCGAAGCGGCCTATTGCGGCCACGATTTCGGCATCTTCGAAATGGCCCACCTTGCGGGGGAGTTCGAACAGCTTGAGTGCCTCCTCCAGGGTGAGGGTCTCTATCAGCTGCCCCTTCTTCATACCGGCGTACTGCTTGTCGGGGTCGTCGTTGGCACCCTTCTGCACGATGGGGCTGTAGCGGCCCATACGGGCTATGATGGGCTTGCCGCTGGCGGGGTCGGTGCCGATGACGCGCTCCGAGCGGGTGTATTCGCCGTCTTCCAGCTTCTCCTTCACGGTGGCGTGGAAGGGGGCGTAGAACTCCGCTATCACATTGTTCCACACTTTCTTGCCTTCTGCGATGTCGTCGAAGTCCTCCTCCACCTTGGCGGTGAAGTTATAGTCGAGAATGTCGGGGAAGTTCTGCTCCAGATAGTCGGTGACCACCATCCCGATGTTCTCGGGGAGCAGTTTCTTCTTCTCCTTGCCCACCATCTCCTTGGTGGTGCTGGAGGTGATTTCGCCCCCCTTGAGGGTCAGGCAGGTGCATTCGCGCTCACATCCGGCCACATCCCCCTTGGTGATGTATCCCCGCTTGAATATGGTGGAGATTGTGGGGGCGTAGGTCGACGGGCGGCCGATGCCCAGCTCCTCGAGCTTTTTCACCAGGGTCGCCTCGCTGTAGCGCTGGGGGCCCTGGGTGAGCTTTTCGCGGGCGGTGATTTCGTGGCACTGCATCGCCTGGCCGCTCTTGAGGGCGGGCAGCGAAGCCGCCAGGCTCTCTTCGGGCTCGTCGTCGCGCCCCTCTATATATACCTTGAGAAAGCCGTCAAAGAGAATTTTCTCCGCCTCGAGGGTGAATTTGTTGTCGATTTTGTCACCGTTGATGTTCACGGTGGTCTTCTCCACCTTGGCGTCGGCCATCTGGCTGGCGATGGTGCGCTTCCAGATGAGCTCGTAGAGCCGCTTCTCCGCCGCGGTGCCGTTGATTTCGGTGTTCTGCATATAAGTGGGGCGGATGGCTTCGTGGGCCTCCTGCGCCCCCTTGCTCTTGGTCTTGTATTGCCTGGGCTTGGAATACTGCGCGCCGTAGTTGCTGCAGATGAAGTCTTTGGCTGTGTTGATGGCCAGCGACGAGAGGTTCACCGAGTCGGTACGCATATAGGTTATGAGACCTTTCTCGTAGAGACTCTGGGCCACCTGCATTGTGACGCTGACGCTGAAGCCCAGCTTGCGGGCCGCCTCCTGCTGCAGCACGCTGGTGGTGAAGGGGGCGGCGGGAGAGCGCAGGCCGGTCTTGGCCTCGATGTCCCCCACCGAGAAGTTGCATCCGATGCACTTCTGCAGGAATTCGCGCGCCTCTTTTTCGCCGGTGAACCGCTTGTCCAGAGCGCCGTGCAGGCGGCTGCGGCTCCCCTGCGGGGTGAATGTGCCCTCAACCTTGAAGTAGGGGCGGTAGTCGTAGGCAGAAATCTCCCGCTCGCGGTCCACAATCAGGCGGACAGCCACCGACTGCACGCGGCCTGCGGAGAGGTTGCCCTGCACCTTGCGCCAGAGGATGGGCGAGAGTTCGAAGCCCACCAGGCGGTCCAGCACACGGCGGGCCTGCTGCGCCATCACCAGGTCCATATCGATGTCGCGCGGGTGCTCCAGCGCGTTGAGTATGGCGCTCTTGGTGATTTCGTGGAAGGCGATGCGCCGGGCACCGCCCGCCTTGAGCCCCAGAGTGTCGTAGATGTGCCAGGCAATAGCCTCCCCCTCGCGGTCTTCATCGGACGCGAGCCACACCATATCGGCTCCCTGGGCGGCCTTCTTGAGGTCGGCCACCACTTTCTTCTTGTCTGCAGATATTTCGTACTTCGGCGCAAAGCCGTGCTCCACATCTATGCAGTTGTTGTTCTTGGGCAGATCGCGGATATGCCCGTAACTCGATTTTACCACATAACCCTCTCCAAGAAACTTTTCTATAGTCTTGGCCTTTGCCGGGGACTCCACAATTACAAGATTCTCTCCCATATACCTTCCGTTGCTCTCGGTTTCATTATTATTTATAAAGCAACCTGCAAAGTAAAGGATTAATTTCTACATTTGCGAAAACTTCTCAAATGAAAGATAACACTCGCAAAACAATCATAAAGTGGTGGTGGATTATTTTGACCGTCCCGTTTGTATTAATCGGGTTCTGGATATTGTGTGTGGCGCTTTTTGCCGAGATTCCCTCCTTTGAGGAGCTGGAAAACCACAAGAGCAACCTCGCCACCGAGCTCATCAGCTGCGACGGCAAGGTGCTCAGCACCTATCATATAGAGAACCGCACCTTTGCAAGTTACGAGGATCTGCCGCAGTGCCTCATCGATGCTGCGGTGGCCACCGAGGACGCCCGCTTCTACGAACATTCGGGCATCGACTTCCGCGGCCTGGCCCGCGTGGCGGTCAAGACCATCGCAATGCGCCACAGCTCCGCCGGCGGCGGCAGCACCATAACCCAGCAGCTGGCCAAGACCCTCTTCCCCCGCGACGAGAGTTATTCCAAATTCCCCGGCGCAAAGTATATACACCTTATTAATATAAAGTTCAAGGAGTGGATCACCGCGGTCAAGCTGGAGCGCAACTACACCAAGAACGAAATCATCACGATGTATATGAACGCCGTGTTCTTCGGCAGCAACGCCTACGGCATCAACACGGCGGCCCGCACCTTCTTTGACAAGACTCCCTCGGAGCTCTCCACGGAGGAGGCGGCCACTCTGGTGGGGATGATCAACAAGCCCACCCGCTACAATCCCGCCCTCCACTACGACTACTCAATGCAGCGCCGCAACCTGATACTCTCCCGAATGAAGAAATACGGCTACATCAGCCGTCAGGAGTGCGACTCGCTGCAGCAGACCGACATAGTGCTCAGCTATCAGCGGCAGGACCACAACAGCGGCCTCGCCCCCTACTTCAGGGATATGCTCCGCCGCACGATGAATGCCGACAAGCCCAGCCGCAGCGACTACCGCAATTATGTTGACTATCAGGTGGATTCCACCTCGTGGGCCGACGACCCGCTCTACGGCTGGCTCAACAAGAACCTCAAGCCCGACGGCACGCAGTACAATCTGGACAAGGACGGCCTGCGCATCTACACCACCATCGACAGCCGTATGCAGCGCTATGCAGAGCAGGCGGTGCGCGAGCATCTCTCCCTCGACCTGCAGCCCACCTTCGACCGCGAGCTGCGCGGCAAGCGCAACCGCCCCTTCAGCAACGATGTGGACGACGAGACAATCGCCCGCGCAATGAAGCAGGCCCGCCGCTGGAGCGACCGCTACGCCGGGATGAAGAAGGCCGGAGTCTCGGAGAAGGAGATACTCAAGAGCTTTGACACCCCCACGGAGATGACGGTGTTCTCCTGGAAGCGGGGGAGCATAGACACCACGATGACCCCCAACGACTCCATCCGCTATTACAAGTCGTTCCTGAGGGCGGCGCTGATGGCCGTGGAGCCCAACACCGGCAAGGTCAAGGCCTATGTCGGCGGTCCCGACTATCTCTATTTCAAATACGACAACGTGAGCCAGGGCCGGCGCCAGGTCGGCTCCACCATAAAGCCCTATCTCTACACGCTGGCGATGCAGGAGGGCTACACCCCCTGCGACAAGGTGGTGAACATCTCCCGCAGCTTTGTGATAGGCGACAACGTATGGACCCCCAGGAGCACCGACAAGGCTGAATATATCGGCCGCACTGTGACCCTCAAGTGGGGCCTGACCCACTCCTCCAACAACATATCGGCCTATCTTATGAAGCAGTTCGGCCCCGAGGCGATGATTGAGATGTGCCGCAAGATGGGCATCCAGAGCTATCTGGACCCTGTCTATTCTCTGTGCGTGGGCTCGTGCGACATTTCCGTGAAGGAGATGGTGTCGGCCTACAACACTTACCCTTCGCGCGGAGTATATGTCAACAGTATGTTCGTGGAGAGGATAGAGGACAGCCAGGGCAACTTGCTGGCCAATTTCTCCACCCGCAAGAAGGAGGCCATCAGCGCCGAGACCGCATATCTGATGGTGAACCTGATGCAGGGTGTCGTGAATGAGGGCACCGCCGGCCGACTCAAGTGGAAATATGGCATACAGGGGGCTGCGGGCAAGACCGGCACCACCAACGACAACAGCGACGGATGGTTCATCGGCTATGTGCCCCGCCTCACCGCAGGCGTCTGGGTGGGGGCGGAGGACCGTCAGGTGCACTTTGAGAGCACCGCGCTGGGCGGCGGCAGCAATATGGCCCTCCCCATCTGGGGCATATTTATGAAGAAGGTTATGGCCGACCCTACGATCGGCATCTCCAACGGCGAGCAGTTTGTGGCTCCCGCCGGCTGGAATATGAATCTTAGCTGCACCGGCGGCGAGGAGGATCTCTCCGCAGGGGGCGGCGCGGCCGTGAGCGAGGAGGAGAGCGAGTATTTTGATTAGTTTAGAG
>CAZIUO010000033.1:10722-15156 GCA_964542575.1 uncultured Muribaculaceae bacterium | reverse complement strand
ACTAAAAAAAGACTTGCCGCGGAAGCCCGGGCAAGTCTTTATCGCTTACAGTTTTGCACACACTCGCCTAGGCCTCCTGCGGGAGGTGATGATGGCGGTGGATATGTGCAAAGCAGTTTTTCATTTCTTATCCTATGCTGCGCAAAGGTAGAATTAATTTTTTAATTACAAATTATAAGCAAGAATTTTTACAGGACCCAGCAAACCCGACGGCTGCAGCGGCGAATCCGCATGCCAGGGATTCACGGTCATCCACACCTTGCGCTCCGCCTCGGGCAGGCGCATATCGCCCACGATGCGGTTCTGCCAGTTGTTCACGACCTCAACCTCGATTGTATTGACACCGCGCTTGAGATAATCGGTGATATTGACCCTGTAGGGCGCAGTCCAGGCGCCGCCCGCCTCCTGGCCGTTGACCTTGACCTTGGCCATAACCATAACGTTGCCCAGGTCGATGTAGATGTCGCCGGCGGGAATGTCGTAAATCTCAAACTGGTTGCGATAGTGCGCCGCGCCGGAATAGTAGCGGATGGCGTCGTTGCCGCTCTGGCTCCAGTCAAAGAGGGAATCGATCTCCTGCTTCTCCTCGGGACCGCGGCGGGCGGGGTCAAAATTGACGGTCCAGCCGCTCTCCAGCTGCGCGAGGATATTCTCGGTGGGGTAATTCTCCTTGTAGCGCTTGCCGCCCGCCTTCTGGTCGCAGAACACCACGAACGAGCTCTCCAGCGACTCCAGATGCATAGGCACGGTGGTCTTGGCGCCGTCGGCGGTGTACTGAGGCAGGGCGCGGATCTCTCCGGTGAGCGGATTCCACAGCTGCGGGGCGCGGCCGCTGCAGCGGAAAGTGGCGTTGAAATCCACCGGATTGCCGCTCTGGTTGGAGACGAAATAGATGTCCCCCTTGTCCAGAGTGCGGTGGATGAACTTCAGCTGCGCGTCGCTGTTGTCCCAGGCAAAGTCGGGAATTATGTCCAGATCGGAGAAAATGCTCTCCATAGAGACGCCGTCGGCATACACCTTGCCGTAGCCGTACTCGCTCGAGAGGCGGCCGGCATTGCCCCAAAGCTCGCCCGCGAGGCTCTGCACCTGCGCGTCGGCGTCAGGATAGTTCTGCAGGCTGGGAGAAGTCTGCGGCGCGGGGCCCAACACCACCAGGCCGTCGCTCACCAGAGTCTTGATGCGCTCGAGAACCTCGGGACGCATTGTGCTCTGACGCGGCAGCACCAGCACGCTGTAGCTCATCCCGTCGGGCAGGGTCAGGCGGCCGTCCACCACGCTGGCGCTCTTCATAAGCACCTCGGCGTTGATGTAGTCAAACGAATAGCCCGCGGGCAGGGCGGGGTCGCACACGCCCGTCATCTTGGGGGTGTCCTCGCCTATGAAATATGCGGCGTCGGCCACATAGAGGCCCTGCTGCAGCATCAGGTTGCAGCGCTTCATATAGCGGCCAAACACATCCATATGGCTGAACCAGATGTTCTTGCGGTTGAACTCATTGCCAAACCAGGCGTCCACGCCGGGGTTGCGGTCCTCGTAGGGCTGCTGGATATAGAGATGCAGCAGAGTGCTGTTGATGCCTTCGGTGAAGAAGCGGTCCAGGCGCTGCTTCATTATGCGGGGATAGCGGCTGAACACCGGCCCGCCGCTGGTGCAGCTCTCCGCCCAGACCTTGCGCTTGCCGTAGATGTGGGCGCAGCTGCTGGCGGCGCGGTTCTCAATGTCGCCCAGCGACCCCTCGCTCCAGAATTCGCCCGCAACCTCGTCGCTCTGGCCGCCGTACTGCAGAAACTCGCCGGGGAAGCCCCAGTGGCCGTAGCACTCAAGCCAGGTGGTGAGGCCGTTCTTGTTGCTGGCCTCGCGCAGCCCCGCCACATAGTCGTATGCCACGCGGTCGGCAATCAGGCGGCGCAGGTCCCAGAGGAAGCGGTCGCTGAGGTCGCGGCTGCCCACCACGCTGCCGCTGAGCACGGGCAGATAGGGGGTCGGGTCGTAGCCGTAGGTGCTCTGGAAGCTCTCGGCCATATCGTCGGTCCAGTCCATACCGCCCGTCTCGTAGCTGTCTTCCACCACTACCTTGAAGGTCTTGCGGTCTTCGGCGGGTATGCGGCGCAGAATCTCGCCGATAAAGTTGTCGAAATGGTACTGGATATGCTCTTTGCTCATCTTGTCAATCTCCAGGCCGGTCCCCTCCGGAGAGGCGGGGCTGTTGGTCTGGCCGGTTGTGCGCATTGCAAGGCGCTTGACCACCCAGCGGCCTGCGGGGGCATTCTCCCAGGTGAGGCGGTCGCCCTCCATATTGGCGGTGAGGTCCACGACCTGCGCGGGGTCGATGCACTGCTCTGCAGCCGCCGCGCTCTGCACGGGCCACATATAGGCGTCCCACATCGGCAGCGGAGTCTGGAACATCTTGCCCAGGGTCTTCTCTGCATAGCGCTCCACCATCGCGCGGGTGGTGAGCTCCACCTTGAGGGTGCCGGCGCCGGGCGCCTCAAGCACCAGCTTGAACTCCTTGCCGCTGACCTCGGGCAGCGCCACCACCAGCGGAGCGTAGGGCAGATAGCCCACATTCACGTTGGCGTTGCTGCGGTCTATGTCGATGTCGGCCACCTTCTGCCAGGAGTTGCCGCTGCTCTGAAGCAGCACGCCCGTGGTCTTGATGGAGGTGCCGCGCTCGGGAGTGAGCACCAGCGAGCGGTAGGTTGCCACGCTGTCGCCGCAGAGCATCGTCTCGCTGCTCTCGCCCAGCTTCTTTACCACCGTGGCCTTGATGGACGAGGACTCGATTGCGGGATATGCGATCACCCGCACGTCGGCCTGCGCGTCGGGGGCAACCTTGTCCAGAGTGACGGTAAGCGTGCCGCCGTCGCTCTCCACAATCTTGTCCACGCAGTCAAGATAGCGCATGCTCTGCTCGGGCTTGACCCACGGGCCGCCCGACTGGCTCCAGCCGGGGCAGTTGAATATGCCTATCTCGATGCCCAGGTCAGAGGCGGTCTTGAGGGCGGTGTGCATCACCTCCCACCATTCGGGGGTGAGGACCTTGATGTCGCCCCAGGGGAGGTCGGCGGTGACATTGCCTATGAAGGCGCGGTTGATGCCCACCGACTTCATCGCCTCGAGGTCCTTGACGACACCCTCTTTGGAGATGTTGTCGTTGACCCAATACCAATAGACGGCAAGCTTCATGTCGTCGGGGTTCCTGAACCCTTTCTCTATGGTCTTGAACGATTCGTTTTTTGAAAATTCGCTGGGGTCGGCCAGTTCCGAGCCTTTGTTGCCGGAGCAGCCTGCGGCCAGAAGCAGCGCCACGGCCGCCGCAGAAGTCAAAAGGTGATGTTTCATCTATACGGGAGTTATTTTGGCAAAATTAATAAATTATATGAAGCGGAGCAGTTCGGCGGGGGTGTCTATCACGCATTTCGCGCCCGCCGCCTCCAGGCCCTTGCGGCCGCGGAAGCCCCAGTCCACCAGCACGTAGTCCAGGCCGCTGTTTGTAGCGCTGTCGATGTCCACCTCGCAGTCGCCCACATAGAGCACCTCGCTGCGCTCTATGCCGCCGGGGAAGCTGTGGCCGATGGCGTCGCTGATGATGTCGGGGTCGGGCTTGAGCCGTCCGCCCGGCTTCTGACCCTCCACCGCCGCGAACTTTATGTCGGGGAAGAAGTGCGGCACCAGGAACTTGGCGCCGTCGTCAAACTTGTTGGAGGCCACCGCCATTGTCACGCCGCGGCGGGAGAGCTCCTGCAGCAGCTCCGGCATCCCGTCGTAGGGGCGGGTCTCGCGGGCCAGGTTGGCGCGGTAGCATTTCAGGTAATACTCCTTGGCCTGGCGCAGAAAGGCCTCGTCGGCCGCCTTGTCTTCCGGCAGGGCCCGCTTTATCAGCATCAGGCTGCCGTTGCCCACAAAGTAGTTGTACTCCTCTATCTCGTGCAGGGGGAGGCCGTAGTGCTCCAGCATCTCGTTGCAGGCGCATCCGATGCCACCGATGGTGTTCAAAAGTGTACCGTCAAGGTCAAATATTATCAATCGTTTCATAAGTCGGACTTTATCAATCGGCAAAAATAGTAATTTTGCGGCGATGAATTCCAAAACACTTATTTCGCTCTCGGGCGGGGTCATTTCCAACCCGCTGAGGCGCCTCCCCTTCGCCGCCGATTTTGAGCTGCGCGAGGGGGAAAACATTGCCCTTGTGGGCCCCTGCGGCAGCGGCAAGAGCACCCTGCTGGAGATGCTGCGCGGCGGCTTTTACCTGCGCGAGGGCTCTCTCAGGCTCAATTTTGACTGCGAGGCATACAAGGCCATCCGCACGGTGGAGTTCGACAACGCCTACTCCACGTCGGAGGTGCAGTATTACCACCAGCAGCGCTGGCAGGCATTCGAGCGGGAGGCGGCCCCCCTCTGCGGGGATATGCTGCGCGAGGCGGCCCGCAAGGC
>CAZIUO010000033.1:0-10622 GCA_964542575.1 uncultured Muribaculaceae bacterium | reverse complement strand
AGCGGGAGGCGGCCCCCCTCTGCGGGGATATGCTGCGCGAGGCGGCCCGCAAGGCTGCTGCCGGGGCTGGAGACTCTTCCGGCGCATCCGCCATCGCCGCAGATGCCGCAACTTCTGCCGCAGATGCCGCTTCTATCACCGCCCCGGACCCCTTCACCCCCTGGCAGAAGCGTCTCTTCGAGACCCTGAACATAGCCCCTCTGATGGGCAAGGCGGTCATAACCCTCTCCAGCGGCGAGCTGCGCCGGTTCCACATAGCCAAAGCGCTGCTCTCCGCCCCCAAAGTGCTGATACTGGAGAGCCCCTTCATAGGGCTGGACCCCCCTACCCGCCAGATTCTGGACGAACTGATGCAGCAGGTGACCCGCGAATTGGGCATCAGCTTCATACTGACCCTCACCGAGAGCGGGCGGATGCCTGCGGCGGTGAGCCACGTATATTTCCTTGACGGGAAGTCCATCTCGCCCAAGATGACCGCCGCAGAGGCCCGCGAGAAGGCCGCAGGCGCCCCCAAGGCGCACTTCTGCGAGCCCGGCACACTCCCCCTGCAGCACGACACACCCCTCTACGGCAACGTGGTGCAGATGCGCGGCGTGAACATCAGCTACGGCGAGCGGCAGATTTTCCGCGACCTCGACTGGTGCGTCCGCAGCGGCGAGAAGTGGAACGTCACCGGCCCCAACGGCAGCGGCAAGAGCACCCTGCTGAGCCTGGTGAATGCCGACAACCCCGCCGCCTATTCGCTGGACATCACCCTGTTTGACCGCCGCCGCGGCAGCGGGGAGAGCATCTGGGACATCAAGCGGCACATCGGATATCTCTCCAGCGAGATGCACAGCAGCTACCGCACCCCCGACACGGTGCTGGAGGTGCTGCGCGGCGGCCTCAGCGACCGTTTCGGCGGCCTGCCGTCTGCCGGGGCCGGGGAGGCGGAAGATGCGGCGCTGCTGCAGTGGCTGAGCCTCTTCGGGGCGGAGCACCTGGCCGGGCGCAACTATCTCACCCTCTCCAGCGGCGAGCAGCGCTATGTGCTGCTGGTGCGCGCATTCGTGAAGAATCCCGACCTGCTGATTCTGGACGAGCCCTTCCAGGGGCTGGACCCGGTGCTGCGCAGCCGCGCCGCCGCCGTGATAAGCGCCTACTGCCGCCAGCAGAATAAGACGCTGATATTCGTGACCCACTACATAGAGGAGCTCCCCTCCCTGGTGACCCACACCCTCTCGCTTGCCCATTTGAAAACACTTTAATACCTTTGAACCTTCGTAAAAAAGCACAAAACAATACTCGCAATCATGAATAAAAAAGTACTCGTGACAGGCGGAACCGGCTACATCGGCTCGCACACCTGCGTAGAGCTGGCCGAGGCCGGCTACGAACCCATAATAGTGGACAATCTCAGCAATTCGGAGCGCACCGCCCTGAACGGCATCGAGGAGATCATCGGCCGCAAAATCGAATTCATCGAGGCCGACTGCTGCGACGCCGCCGCTATGGAAAAGGTCTTCTCCACCCACGAAATCGGCAGCGTAATCCACTTTGCCGCCTTCAAGTCGGTGAACGAGAGCGCCGCAAAGCCCATTGAATACTACAAGAACAACCTCGGCTCGCTGCTCACCATCCTCACCGCGATGCGCGCCCACGGAGTGCGCAACATAGTGTTCTCCTCATCCTGCACCGTATATGGCCAGGCCGACGTGCTGCCCGTGACCGAGAGCACCCCGCGCAAGGAGGCCACAACCCCCTACGGCCGCACCAAGCAGATGTGCGAGGACATCCTCAAGAGCGTCGCAGCCGCATATCCCGAATTCACCGGCATCGCCCTGCGCTACTTCAACCCCATCGGGGCACACCCCAGCGCCCTCATCGGCGAGCTGCCGCGCGGCGTCCCCAACAACCTGATTCCCTACGTCACCCAGACCGCAGCGGGCATCCGCGAGTGCCTGAGCGTGTTCGGCAACGACTACAACACCCCCGACGGCTCCTGCATCCGCGACTACATCGACGTCACCGACCTGGCCAAGGCCCACGTGTGCGCCGTGAACCGAATGCTGGGCGGCAAGTGCAAGGCAAACTACGAGATTTTCAACGTGGGCACCGGCAACGGCGCCTCCACCCTGGAGATTGTGAAGACATTCGAGCGGGTCAACAACCTCAAGCTCAACTACAAGATTGCCGGCCGCCGCGAGGGGGACATCGAAGCCATCTGGGCCGATCCCTCCTACGCCAACAACGAGCTGGGCTGGAAGGCCGTCCGCAGCCTCGACGACACCCTGCGCTCCGCCTGGAAGTGGCAGCAGCACATCTCCGGCAAGAAATAGCCCCTAATACCGATAATACTCCCGCGCCAGGGCGCGGAAAGAGCCGATGTCCTTGTTCCAATAATCGAGGATGTCGGCTACTTTGTTGCGGCGGCAGAAGAGTTCGCGCACGCGGCTGCCCCCCATCACCTTGTCGAACATCGCGTATTTGCCCTGGTCCTGGGAGGCGAAGGGCCTCCGGGAAGGGTACATCTCATACACGGTCTGCATCACGTAGAACTGCACCAGAGAGGCCTGCGCAGCTGCAAAGTCGGTGAAATAGAGCTGCACCCCCTTGAGCGTCTTGCCCGCCGCGCCGCCGTAGAAGGGCTTGTACCAGATGGGGCGGAAGCGGACGCCGGGCAGCTGCAGCGCGTTCAGGCGCGAAGCCAGATCGCTGGGGGAGTCGATCCACTCGGCGCCGAAGAGCTCGAACGGCAGGGTGTACCCCACCCCGATGTTGAGATAGCCCAGCTCGCCCAAGACGCCGCTGGCGGGGTAGCAGAGGGCCGTTTTTGCCTGCGGGATGTGGGGCGATGGCATCACCCAGGGCAGGCCGGTGTCGTCGTAGAGCATATCGCGGCTCCAGCCCTCCATCTCCACCACCGTCAGCTGACATTTGACGGGGTTGTCGCGCCCCTTCTGGCCGCGGTTCATCCCCTCCTCGTTTATCATTGTGGCAAGTTCGCCCACGGTGAGACCGTAGATGTAGGGGATCGGATACATCCCCACAAAGGAGTAGCACCCCTCCTGGGGCAGCGGGCCGTCTATCTGCAGCCCGCCGAGGGGGTTGGGGCGGTCCAGCACCACCACCTCTATGCCCGCCTGGGCGCAGGCCTGCATCACCAGGCCCAGCGTGCTGATGAATGTGTATGAGCGGCAGCCGTTGTCCTGGATGTCATACACCATCACATCGATGCCCTTGAGCATCTCCGCCGTGGGCTTGCGGGTGGCGCCGTAGAGCGAATGCACCGGCAGGCCGGTCGCGGGGTCGCGCGGGGTGCCGGAGACCTTCTCGCCGGCGTGTTCGCTGCCGCGCACGCCGTGTTCGGGGCCAAAGAGGGCCACGAGTTCCACGCCAGGGGCGGCGGCAAGTATGTCCACTGTGGAGTTGAGGTTGCGGTCGACGCCGCTGGGGTTGGTCACAAGGCCGACGCGCTTGCCCACGAGGGGGGCGAATCCGCTCTCCACGAGCACTTCGAGGCCGGTCTTGACGGTGGCGCCGGCATAGCCCGCCGCCGCTGCAGAGCCACGGCCGGCCGCGCCGCCTTCCGCCGCCCTGCACCCCAGGCACATCCCCGCCATAATCACTATCAACGCTAATCTCTTTATCATACGCTTGTCAATTTTGTTTCTGCCGCCATACTTCTGCCGCGCATCAGAAATTGCGAAGGTATGAAGGGGCGTAGCGGATATTTTTTCTATCCGCCGAGTCCCCTTCATACGAAGCATCTGATGCGCCTATGTATTTTTGCAGCCATCTGCACTTTCAGTCCAACTCGCAATCTTTCCACTCCCAACTCCCAACTCTCAACTCACAACTCTCAACTCCTCTACACTCTAAACTCTAAACTCTAAACTCTAAACTCTCTTAGTGCCGAACTCCGCCGGAATCTTGCGGCGCACCAGCACAGCGGCCACAGTGCCCGGAATCGTACACACGCAAACCCACACAAAAAAGAGAGTATACCCGATATGATCGGAAATCCAGCCCGCAACCATCCCCGGCAACATCATCCCCAACGCCATAAAAGCGGTGCCGATGGCATAATGCGCCGTCTTGTGCTCTCCCTGCGCAATATAAATCAGATACATCGTGTATGCCGTGAACCCGAAACCGTAGCCGAACTGCTCCAGCGCCACGCAACAGCTCACCAGCGGGACGCTCCCCTTGCCCAGCGCCGCCAGCATCACATACAGCAGGTCGGGGACATTTATGGCCAGCGCCATCGGCAGAATCCACTTCTTGAAGCCCCCCTTGGAGATGACGATGCCGCTCAGGATGCCACCCAGCAGCAGCGCAATCACTCCCAGCGTGCCGTAAATGCCGCCCACGGCGGCGGTGGAAAGCCCCATTCCCCCCTGCGCAGGGTCATCCAGCATAAACGGCTGGGCAATCTTCACCAGCTGGCTCTCTCCAAGCCGGTAGGTGAGCAGGAAAAAGAGCATCAGCCCCACATCGCCCTTCTTGAAAAATGTGGCGAAAGTGGCGGCAAAACCGCGCCAGATGGTGCGGGCGTTGATGTCGCTGCGGGGAGTGTCGCTGCTGGAATGCGGCAGCACAAAATGATGGTAGAGCGCCAGCAGCAGGAATATGCCCGCCATCAGATAGAAGGTGATGCTCCAGGAGAGGGCCACGCGCCCGCCGCCCAGGCGGCCGAACAGCTTGCCCTGCTCTATCCAGCCGGCAAACATCACCAGCAGCCCCTGCCCGAATATCATAGCCACCCGGTAGAAAATATTGCGGATGCCCACGAAAAAGCTCTGCTGCTGCTCCGAGAGGCCGTGCATATAAAAGCCGTCGGCAGCGATGTCGTGCGTGGCTGAGGCAAACGCCAGCAGCCAGAAAAAGGCCAGCGTCACCTGCACGAAATGGGGCGTCGGGATAAAGAAGGCCACCGCCGCAAACGCGGCCGCGATGAGGGTCTGCATTGCATTCACCCACCAGCGCTTGGTCTTGATGAGGTCGATGAACGGGCTCCAGAGGGGCTTGATGACCCACGGCAGATAGAGCCACGACGTGTAGAGGGCTATCTGGGTATTGGAGAGCCCCATCTTCTTGTACATTATCACCGCAATGGTCATTACGGCCACATACGGCAGCCCCTCGGCAAAATAAAGGGTCGGGACCCAGCTCCACGGGCTGCGGGATTTCTTCTCTATTGCATTCATAATTTGTCAATTGTGATGATTTCGGCGCCGGGATAGTAGTGCGCCAGTATTTCGCGGTAGAGGTAGCCGCGGCTCCCCATCGCCGCCGCACCTATCTGGCAGAGCCCCACCCCGTGGCCCCAGCCCGCCCCGTGCAGCACAAAGCGCTGCGGGATGCTCTCCCCCTCCGCCATCTGCCGCTCCACCACAAACGCAGAGCTGTAGAGGTGGCTGCGGGAGAGGGCCTTGCGGATTTCCAGCTCCTTGCCTATGGTTTTGGACGCCTTGGTGCCGACAATCCTGAGGCGGCTGATGCGCCCCGACACGCCGCGCTCAATAGGCACCAGGTCCACAATCTGCCCGAAGTCGATGCCGGTGCGGCTGCAGATGATTTCTGCAAGCTCGCCCTGCGGATACTCCACGCTCCAGCGGTAGAAATCCTCCGTGGTGCTGTCGTAACTCTTGAGCACCTGCGAGAGCAATCGCCGGCTGCGGGTGTTGCAGAAGGCCCTCGGGCGGGACATTATCCAGCGCCGCGCCGCGCTCTCCCGCCGCAGGTCGCTCGTGGCCCCGCCGCTGTAGTCGCGCAGATATCTGAGGTAGGGCACATCCTTGCTCTCCCAGCAGTAGCCGAACTCCTCCGTGGCGCCGCCGCAGCATTTGCTGAAGCGGGCATCGCACACCCTGCCCCCGTAGGCGAGCACCTCGCCCCAGGTCGCCTCAATCACGGCGCGGGTCTTGGCAATCATTGCGGCATCCACCCTGGGGGCGCCGGAATCAGCCTCTCCCGGGGCGGAGCCTTCCGCCTCACCGGCGGCCTCTTCCGTGCTCTGCGGAATGCCCTGATAGCGCTGGCAGTGGTCGTCGGCGCAGAAGTCGTAGTAGAGATGGTCCTCGCGGTCCTGCCAACGCACCAGAGCGTCTGCGGTGTCGCACTCCACGGCAGAATAGCCCCCCGCCACGGCGCTGCGCTTGTCCAGCTGGGCCAGCAGCCACGAGCGGGAAATCACCGCGTGCGCCTTGAGAAACTCCTCTCCCGCCGCCGGCGACATCTCGGAGGCGATGACGCTCTGCAGATAATCCTCTATGCCGATTATGTTGATGGCAATCACGCGTCCTTCGCGCGCAATCAGGCGCAGGCTGCCGCGGAAACTCTGCCGCTGGCACTGCTGCCAGTGGAAGCCCTTGCCTATGGCGACATTCTCCAGGGTGAAAAATTCGCTCTGCGAGCCCGCCTCAAACAGGAACTCCGCCTTGCGGACCCCGCCTATTTCCACGCAATCCCCCTTGCAGAGCGCCTTAAGCGCCCCGCCCCGCTCTGCAAACGGCTCACGCCCGTCTGCGGCAAACTGCCCCGAGAGGGAGAATTCAATCTCCCCGCTCTCGGCGATCCCTATGCAGATGCTCCTCTGCGGCCTCTCTTGCAGCTTTTCCATCATTTCTGAGCCTCTGCGGCGCGGTTTTGCTCTATGCGGGCCTGCAGCTCCCAGGTGCGCAGCCGGTCCTTGTAGGTGTTGTAGCGGTTGGCGGTGGCGGCATCCAGCGACGCGTCGGAATTCCCCTCCCAGCGGCGGCAATAGTACATAACATCGTAGATGCGGCCGATGCGATATTCGCGGCTGATGCGCAGCGCCACGGCATAGTCCTCGCCGTATTTGGTGGTGGGGAAGGTCATCTGCCGCACCAGCGGGGTCCAGAAGCCGCGCGGCGCTCCCAGCCCGTTGATGCGCAGGGCGTTGTTGCGCCCGTTGTCGGGAGTCCACTCGCTGTGGGTTATGGGGGCTATGGGGGCTGGCTGCAGGTTGATGTCGGTGATCTGGTAGGAGCCGATCACCATCGCGCACTGCTGCGCGCGGAACGCCTCCACAAACTTCTGCACCGTGTCCGGGCCGCTGTATACGTCGTCCGAATCCAGCTGCAGCGCAAAGCGGCCGCATTCAGGGTGGTGCAGCGCGGCGTTCCAGTTGCCGCCGATGGCGTGGTATGTCTTGTCCTGGGCTATATAGACCAGCTTGCCCGGATTCTCCGCCGCCAGGCGCGCGATAATCTCCGCCGCGCCGTCGGTGGAGTTGTCGTCCACCACAATCACGTTGTATTTGAAGTCGGTTTTCTGGTTCAGGGCGCTGTTTATGGCGTCGGCAATGGTGCGGGCCCTGTTGCGGCAGGGAATCACCACAGAGGCCTCATATTCGAAGGGTTCCGACTCCAGGTCCACATCCTTGAACTCGGGGGCGAGATAGCCGCCTATGGCCTTGAGATGGGCCGTGCAGGCCTGCTCCATCTCTATCTGCACCGCGCGGTTCTTGGGGTCCACATAGTCAAAGAGTTTCTCGCCGAACTCGCGCGAATCCTGCTCGATGTCGTAGTAGAGATATTCGTTTATGTGCTCAATCGCCCCCAGGCGGCTCAGCCGCAGGCGCAGGTCGTAGAGGCCGGCGTAGCGGTAGTCGGCATCGATCCCGGCCGCCGCCCTCTTCAGATGGTCGGTGCGCAGCAGCAGCACGCTGCCAAAGTCAAAATCATCCCTCAGGCTGCCCGCCTGATAGTCGGCCACGGGGGCCTCCAGAGTCTCTCCGGCGGCGTTCACCGTGAAGCGGTCGCTGTAGAGCAGCGCGGCGCCGCAATCGCGGGCAATCTGCAGCATCCTTTCCAGCGCGTGCGCAACCCACTGCAGGCGGGTCGGCTTGTTGTATATGAGGGTATATTCGCTCTCTGATGCGGCGGCAATGCGGCGCATCGCGGCGCTGGAGGCCAAATCGGGGCAGACATTCACGCCACAGACCAGCGGACTCTGCCGCAGCTGAGCCTGCGACGCCGCATCCGCGCTCAAAATAAAGCAGGTTATATCTTGCATCTTCTCGTATTTTTTGAGCGTGAAGATAATAAAAAGGCCGCGGGACTTGTCTGTCCTGCGGCCAATTTATTAAGAAGATGTCAATTATTCAGCAGAGAAGCAAACGCGGAAACCGTGAGCGCCGCTGCGGTCTCCGGGATCGGAGTAGTGGCGGTAGGCAGAACGGCAGATCTCAGGGCCGGAGTTGTACCAGCTGCCGCCGCGCAAAACGCGGCCGGAGCCGCTTGTAGCGCCGGTCGGATCCGTCACCGCAGTGGTGCTGTAGCTGTCATACCAGTCGGCGCACCACTCATAAACATTTCCGTGCATATCGTACAGCCCCCAGGCGTTGGGCTTCTTCTGGCCAACTGGATGGGTCTTACCCTCACTATTGTCTATATACCAAGCGTAGTCGCCGAGGCTGTCTCTGTCTTCGCCAAAGCAGTATGCGGTGGTGCTGCCAGCGCGGCAAGCGTATTCCCACTGCGCCTCGGTGGGCAGGGAGCCGCCTATCCATTTGGCATATTCATTGGCGCCGTACCAGGAGACATATATCACAGGGTAATTTTCATATCCGGACTGCGGTGCCCATTTGTTGTCACTGTATGTTACGCCCCACTGATCTGTGCTTATCAAGGTTTGACTACCATAATCAGAAGTGGTGTACGTACCGTCGCTGCCGATGCCCTTCTCATTGAGGAATTCGCAGAACTGGGCGTTTGTCACCTGATACTTGCCCATATAGAAATTCTCAGTCAGAGTCACAGAGTGCTGAGTTTCATTACTCTCATGACCAGACTCTGTTGTGGGCGAGCCCATCGTGAAAGTGCCGGCTTGAATTAATACAGCCTCCATCTTATCCTGCCAGCGTGTAGGATTTGCCAGCTGGTTCACGGTCAAAATCTTGGTAGCGCTTGTGCCGTCTGCAAAATATGCGGTGAGAGTGACAGTAGCGGTGCGCGCTGCGCCTTCGTTATCCTTGAACCAGATAAAAACCATTGAATCGGAGTAGGTAGTGGAGAGCCAGTTTGTGTCGGAAGACTTTGCAACTATGCTAGTGAGATTCTTGCCGGCGTACACGGGATATGCGTCGTAATGGCTCTCGCTCTTGTAGTTGACAGTCACCTCATCTTCATAGATGTCCAGGATATATCTGGTGGGAGACTGCACAATCTTCAAGGACTTGCTGTGAACAGTGCCCGCAGCATCGGTCCAGGTCACCTTGACCTCGCCCTGACGCACGCTTGCGGTATTGTTGGCGTCAACTGCAACAGTCACGGGCACCACGGTCTCCGCAGCCTCATCCTCGTTCCAGTTCACGTGAATCCACTCGGCAGAAGTCTGGGCAGTTCCGAATCCGTCGCCGTAAGCCACCAGGATGAATTCCTCGCCCTCGCTGGTCACAGCCCTGTCGGGGTTGAGAATTGCGTAGCTGGTGGTGGTTGCAGGCTGGTAAACCTTGACCATACGGGCCACGCCGTTCTTCTTGACGGTGATGTATGCGGTGCGGGGTTCGCCGGTGGTATTGGCCTCAGCAGTGAGGTCGATGGTGGATTTCTCGCTGTCTACATTAACATCCAGCCAAGCGGAAGAAGACACTGCAGTGCCGATGCCGTCGCTGGTGGCGAAGGAGAGAGTTATGGCCTCACCCTTTGCAGCCAGAGTCACCTCCTCTACAAGAGCGTCGAGGACAGTTTCGTTGGCGGCAGCCTGAGCGATGGTGATGGTCTTGTTGAACAATATCTTGCCGTTTGTCTTGTCCTGAAGCATCATCTTGACCTTGCCGGTGCGGGCAGCGCCTGTGTTTTCTGCGACTTTCACGGTGCCGGAAGCAATACCGCCTTCACCATCGCGTGTTTCATCGAAAGAAAGCCACTCGCTGTCTTTAGCGAGGAATACCTTAACTTTACCCTGATAGCTGCTGATTGCAGCAAGATAGATGGCGGTCTCAGCAGCGCCGATGTGCATTATTTCGGGATTAATCAGCTCGAACTCAGTGCTCTCCTTTTCTGCTGCAGGCTGGTATATTGTGACGATCACATTGTCCACGCCGTCGGTGAGCGATACATAACCCACTCTTGCGGAACCAGTGGTGTTGGCCCCTGCGGTAATTACCAAATTGGTGAAATCAGTCTCACTAATCTTGTTTGCGTCAGCACTCAACCAATTTGTAAGAACTGTGGTGACACCGGAAGTCGCAGTGATTTCACGATCAGATGCGAGCACCAGATCGATGGTCTCGCCTTCTGCCTTGACCACATACTCCTTGTTTACGGCAGCCAGGGCGCCGCCGTTGGCGGCTGCCTGGCTTACTGTAACGGTCTTCTGAGTGGTTGCGCCAATCTTGTCAAAGAAAGTGACTGTGACAGTTGCGGTGCGCACCTCGCTGCCGGTGTTAGCCTTTGCGTTAAATTTGAACGTAGTCGCATTGGTGCCGTTCGTACGGGTATCGTATGTGAGCCAGTCGGCGTTGGACTTCATACTCACCTTCTCAACATTGACACTTGCATACGCGCCAATCATCACGCTCTGCGCATCCTTGCCGATGAGCATATTCTCACCGGAGAGGATTGCAAAGTTGCTGTCGCCTGCCAGCTGTGTCACTGTCACGGTCACGCGGA
>CAZIUO010000032.1:11549-15224 GCA_964542575.1 uncultured Muribaculaceae bacterium | reverse complement strand
TGTGCTTTGCGGTGAGTGAGGGATTCGAACCCCCGGTACGTTGCCGTACACCTGTTTTCGAGGCAGGCTCCTTCAACCACTCGGACAACTCACCTTGTTTATATAAAAAGGGTATGTCGGCACTAGGCTTCCATACCCTTAGTCTGGATGACTGGACTTGAACCAGCGACCTCCTGGTCCCTAACCAGGTGCGCTACCAACTGCGCCACATCCAGGGATTCGCGGAGAGAGCGAGATTCGAACTCGCGATACCCTTTGGGGGTACACACGCTTTCCAGGCGTGCCTCTTCAGCCACTCGAGCATCTCTCCCCAACGGGACTGCAAATATAGTCGTTTTTTTTAAAACAAGAACTTTTTTGCGACTATTTTGAAAAATGTTTTTGAAGCACTTCTATCAGCAGTTCCCAGAACTTGCCCAGCGTGGAGAGCTCCAGACGCTCGTCGGGAGAGTGAACTCCCAGAATGGTAGGGCCAAACGATATCATATCCAGATCGGGGTACTTGCCCTGGAACAGGCCGCACTCCAGACCGGCGTGAATCGCGCGCACGATGGGCTCTTCGTTGAAGAGGCGGCGGTAGCACTCCACCGTGGTCTTGAGGATGGGCGATTTGGTGTCGGGCTTCCACCCGGGATATTCGTTTGCGTGGGTCACCTCGGCCCCGGCCAGGGCAAAGCAGGCCTCAAAACGCTCTCCGGCCGCCTTGCGGGCGGAGTCGATGGCGCTGCGCTGGCTGCTGCCGACGCGGATTCTGCCCCCTTCCTGCATCTTGACCGACGCCAGGTTGGAGGAGGTCTCCACCAGCCCCGCAACCTCCGCGCTCATCGCGAACACTCCGTGAGGGGCGCAGTTGAGGGCGGCAATCAGGGGGTATGCCGTGTCGTTGTCTATTATGTCACCCTTCCAGCTGACGGGCTCGGCGCAGAACTTGAGCCCCGGGTCGGTGGCGGCATATTCTGCGGTTATGTCCTTTGCAAGGCGGTTGAAAATCTCCACCAGGGTGTCCTCGTCGTCTTCTGCAAAGGCGATTGTGGCGCTGGCTTCGCGGGCGATGGCGTTGCGCTTGCCGCCGCCGTCTATCTCGCAGAGCGCAATGTCGCAGCTGCTCATCATCTCATAGAGCATACGGGCGAGGCTCTGCACCGCATTGGCGCGCCCCTTGTTTATGTCGTCGCCGCTGTGGCCGCCGATGCCTCCGGAGAGGGTGATTTTGGTGGCCAGGAATCCCTCCGGGAGAGGGGTGGGGGTGTATTCGAACACCGCCGTGGTGTCAAGGCCGCCGGCGCAGCCGATGAACAGCTGGCCCCAGTCTTCCGAATCGAGGTTTATGAGGGTCTTGCCGGTGAAAAAGTCGCCCGTGAGGGCGTTGGCGCCGTCAAGGCCGGTCTCCTCCGAGATCGTGAACAGGCACTCTATCTTGCCCAGCTTGAGCTCGGGACTGTCCAGGATTGCCAGCTCGCTGGCTATGCCGATGCCGTCGTCGGCCCCCAGAGTTGTCCCCTCGGCCCGCATCCAGCCATCTTTGACATAGGCTTTTATGGGGTCTTTGCGCCAGTCGTGCTCCACGCTGCCGATTTTCTCGCACACCATATCCTGGTGGCTCTGCAGCACCACCGTGGGCCAGCTTTCGCAGCCGGCGGAGGCGGGGCGGGTGATGAGCACGTTGCCGATTTCGTCACGCTTGGTTTCCAGATTGCGCGATTTGCCGAATTCCATAAGGTAGGCGGTCATAGGCTCTTCGTGCCCCGATTCGCGCGGTATCCGCAGTATCTCGCGGAAGATTTCCAATACTTTTTCCTCGTTCATAAGGCTCTAACAGTCGGGATGTTTTACTGGCAGATGATTCGCTTGAGGTCGCCGATATACTTCTTGAAAGTGCGGTCGGTCTCCAGAAGGTCGCTCACGGTGTTGTAGGAGTGCAGCACGGTGGCGTGGTCGCGGCCGCCTATCTGGCTGCCGATGTAGGAGAGGGAGGTGTTGGTGAGGGTGCGCGAGAGATACATCGCGATCTGGCGCGCCTGCGCCACCTCCCGCTTGCGGCTGGTGCTGGCCATCAGCTGCGGGTCTATCTTGAAATAGTCGCACACCGCCTTGGATATCTTGGCCACTGTGACCTCGTTCTGCGGGGTCTCCACAATCTTCTCTATGAGGTCGTGGGCCATTGTCATCGTCATCTCCTTCTTGGTGAAGGTGGCCTGCGCCATAAGGGTCACGATGGTACCCTCCAGCTCGCGGATGTTGCCCTTGACGTTGCGCGCCAGATATTCAAGAATCTCTTCCGGCACTTCGACCCCCGCGCGGAGGCATTTGGACTTGAGGATTGCGAGCTTGGTGTCGTAGTCGGGCATCGAGAGCTCCACCGAGAGGCCCCATTTGAAGCGGGAGAGAAGCCTCTGCTCCAGCCCCTGCAGCTCTACCGGCGGCTTGTCGGAGGTGAGAATGAGCTGCTTCTGCGACTGATGCAGATAGTTGAATATCTGGAACAGCGCGTTCTGCGACCCCTTTCTCTCTGCAAACTCGTGCACGTCGTCTATTATCAGGAGGTCGATGGCCTGATATACCCTCAGGAAATCGGTGATCTGATGCTGGACTCCGACGGTGTCCATATACTGCGCCACAAAGGTGTGGGCGTTGACATAGCGGACAATCTTGTCGGGGTATTTGTCTTTGGTGGCGATGCCGATGGCCTGCGCCAGGTGGGTCTTGCCAAGACCGGGGCCGCCATAGATGAAGAGGGGGTTGAAGGCGTTCTTGCCGGGGTTGTCGGCGATTGTGAGGCCGGCGGAATATCCCAGGCGGTTGCATTCGCCCACCACGAAGTTTTCGAAATCGTAGTTGGAGTTGAGGTTGGACTCGATTTTTACCTTCTGGATGCCGGGGATGGCGTAGGCGCTGCCGCGATAGCGGCGGGCGTCGCCCTCCAGGGCCACCGGACGGTTCTGCGGGGTCTCGCGGCCGCTCTCCATAGTGCGAACATAACCGTTGCCGGCCACCCTCACGCTATATATGAGTCTGAAGCCGGGACCGATCACGCGGGTGAGCACCTTGAGCAGCAAATCGCTGTAATGGCTCTCGATGTATTCCCTGACATAGTGCGAGGGAACCTCCAGAGTGAGCTCTTTGCCGACGAGGCTTTTTGCCCGTATCGGGGCGAACCAGGTCTTGTATCCTTCCTCCGAAGTGTTGTCCTTGATGATGGACAGGCACTCTTCCCAAATTTGTATGTTGTCTTGCTTTGTCATCTGTTCTGTTTGCACAACAAAGCTGGTTGAAAAAAAGATAAATAAAAAACCGGGAAACGCTTGCAAAATCCAAAAACGGCGTAAGTGGTTGATTCCTAAATTGAAATTTTGCGGTGCCTGTAATCTGTTGTGGATAAGATGTTTAAAACATTTTTTAAAATTTATTGCTCTGATGGTTCGTTAGTTAGAGGGCAGAACAGAAATTTTAATTTTTTTTGATTTCAAAATTGTCTATTTTAACCACAAAGCAGCCGGGAAAATCGGATTTCATTTCTGCTGAAGCCTTTGCCGCTTCCGCCTCGCTGACGAAGGTTCCCACACTATATTTATATACTGCGCCGACCTTGAAGCTGTGGACATCTTTGTGCCCTTTGAACTGCGGCGCGCCGCTCTCCAGCTTCTTGGAGAGAGCGAACACCTGCACCGTGTAATA
>CAZIUO010000032.1:4045-11449 GCA_964542575.1 uncultured Muribaculaceae bacterium | reverse complement strand
GCCTCCGGCCTCTGATCGGTCTCAGTGCCGTCTCCCGCGCTCTCATACTGCTCCTTGAATTTGACAAAGGCGCCAAAGAGGTCGCCGGCAAGCTGCTCGCGCTTCTGTGGAGAACTCAGCGTGGCGCGGTCGGAGGCGTTGGTGATGAACCCCAGCTCCACCAGCACGGCCGGCATTGTGGTGCGCCAGAGCACCAGCAGACCGCCCTGCTTGATGCCGCGGTCGTTGGTGATGGGCCCCTTGCGCAGCTCTTTCTGGCACAGGTCGGCAAAAATCAGGCTCTGCTCGAAGTAGGCGTTCTGCATCAGGTTGAAGAAGATGTAGCTCTCGGTGTCGGAGGGGTCGAAGCCCTGATATTTTGTGGAATAGTCGTCCTCCATCAGAATCACGGAGTTCTCCCGCTTGCACACCTCCATATTGGCGGCGTTCTTGTGCATACCCATCACGAATGTCTCGCAGCCCGAGGGGGCCTTGGAGGTCTTGGGCACCGAATTCACGTGCACCGATATGAACAGGTCGGCCTTGTTTTTATTGGCGATGTCGGCCCGCTTGTCCAGCGGGATGAATTCGTCGGTTCTGCGGGTGCAGATCACTTTCACGTCGGGATATTCGCCGTTGATGCGCTTTTCCAGCCGCAGTGCCACGTCCAGCACCACATCCTTCTCCTTGAGCCGGCCGTCGAGCGATATGGCGCCCGAGTCGTGGCCGCCGTGTCCAGGGTCCAGCACCACGGTGGACAGGCGCACCTGCTGCGCAAGGGCGGAGGAGGCTGTCAGAACTGCGGCCAGTGCGGCGGAAAGGAACCTCTTGGAGAACAAAAACGGCATATATGTTGTAAAAAGCTCGCAAAAATCCTACTTTTGCAAAGATAATATTATTTGTTCTCAATAGTCCGCGTGCGTCGTGCGAAATACATATTGATACTGCTGACCGCCCTGTGTCGCTTTATCTGCTGCGGTGCCCAGAACGCGGATCCCCTGCCCGAGAAGGCCGTATCACCTGCTTCTGCGCCCGCCGCAGAGGCTCTCTTGCCCCCTGCGGACAGCATCCACGCCCCCCTGGACTCCCTGCGCAACCCTGCCGACAGCACCCTTGCCGCGCAGGACAGCACCCTCGCGGCGGCCGACACCTCCATTGCCGCAAGGCCCAAGAGCGCCCTTGAGCGCCCCGCCTTCTCCGCCGCCAAGGACTCCGTGATAGAGGATTTCACCGGCGGACGCAAGGTGATCTACTACTACGGCGACGTCTCCGTGAAATACGGCAAGACAGAAATCACCGCCGACTATATGGCCTACGACCTCGACAACAACGTCGTGTATGCCCGCGGCACCAAGGATTACGAGAACCAGTGGAAGGGGCAGCCGGTGCTCAAGGACGGCAAGGCGGAGTACAAGATGGAGGAGATCTACTACAGCTTCGACACCCGCAAGGCCCGCATCAAGAATATGGTCACCAACCAGCAGGAGGGGGAGCTGCGCGGCGAACGGCTCAAGATGATGGCCGACCAGTCGGTGAACATCGCCGGCGGCAAATACACCGTCTGCAATGCCAAGCATCCCCACTATTACCTGCAGATGACGGCGGCCAAGACCATCACCCAGCCCAGCCAGCACACCGTGTTCGGCCCGGCGTATGTGGTGGTGGAGGATGTCCCCCTGCCGCTCGCGCTCCCCTTCGGCTTCGTGCCCAATATGCCCGACAGGGCCAGCGGCATAATGATGCCGACCTACGGCGAGGAGAACGCCCGCGGCCTCTATCTGCGCGACCTGGGCTATTATGTCGTGGTCAACGACCACCTGGACATCGCCCTCTCCGGCGACATATACAGCTACGGCTCCTGGGCTCTGGAGCTCACCTCCCGCTACAAGAAGCGCTACGCCTATTCCGGCGACCTCAACATCACCTACTCGGTGGACAAGACGGGCGAGAAGGGGACATCGGGTTATAGCGAGTCCACCAACTTCGGCGTAAAATGGTCGCACGCGCAGGATTCCAAGGCGCGCCCGGGTACCAGCTTCCGCGCATCGGTGAACTTCTCCAGCCCCTCCAACAACCGCTACAACTCGCAGAGCGTGTCGGAGGCCATCCAGAGCCAGACATCGTCTTCGATTTCATATTCTAAGACCCTCTCGTTCGGCAGCATCTCGGTGAATATGCTGCACAGCCAGAATTCCAAGGACAGTTCGTATGTGTTCACCCTGCCCAACCTGTCGTTCAACGTGAACCGCTTCTACCCCTTCAAAAAGAAGAACCGCGTGGGCAAGGAGAAGATTTACGAGCAGATATCGCTCAGCTACAGCACCTCGTTCCAGAACAAGATCAGCTTCAAGGCGAGCGAGTTCGGGCAGGAGGGCTTCACCGACAAGTTCAACAACGGAATGACCCACAAGCTGAACATCGGCCTCCCTTCGTTCACTCTGCTCAAGTACCTCAACTTCTCCCCGGGCATCAGCTACGGCGCCAATATGTACTTCCGCAGCACCAGCCAGTATTACAACCCCGAGACCGACGCGGTGGAGTCGAGCACTTCCAAGCAGTTCTCCACTCTGGGCATAACCCAGAACTATTCGGCCTCCATCTCGATGAGCACCCGCATCTACGGTCTGTTCCAGTTCAACCCCAAGGGTAAGCTGCAGGCCATCAGGCATATGATAACCCCCTCGATCAGCCTCTCCTACCACCCGGAGCTGGGCACGGCCGCCAACGGCTGGCGCACCCTGACCTACCTGAACGCGGCGGGCGAGGAGATCACCAAGGACTACAACATCTACTCCGGACAGCTCAACAGTCCCCCCAGCAAGGGCAAGAGCGGCTCGATGAGCTTCTCGTTCGGCAACAACCTGGAGGCCAAGGTGCGTGACGACAAGGACACCACCGGCACCGGCACCAAGAAAATCAAGCTGATAGACCAGCTGAACATAGGCGGCTCGTACAACTTTATGGCCGACTCGCTCAAGCTCTCCACAATATCGATTTCCGGAAGCACCACCGTGTTCGGCAAGGTGGGCGTGAACGGCAACCTGACCCTGGACCCCTACGACGTGAACGAGCGCGGCGTCCGCTGCAACAAGTTCTTGCTGCAGACCCAGCACCGTCTGGCCCGCATCACCAACGCCTCGGCCTCTATGTCCTACTCGCTGCAGGGCAAGGGGGCCATCAACGGCAACGACGGCCGCAAGGATGTCGTGAAGGGCTCCGAGGAGAGTCAGTATTACAGGGTGTACTATCACCCCCTCACCGGCGAGTATATCCCCGGCGGCTGGCTCTATTATCTCAATCCCGAAATCCCCTGGAACCTGAGCTTCAGTCTCAATATGGCCTACAGCACCTCCTACAGCACCTCCAACAACCAGCTGCAGAAGGTCAACAAGTTTACCCGCACCGCCACTATGAGCGGTCAGCTGAGGCTCACCAAGGCGCTGAACTTCTCGCTGAACACCGGCTTCGATTTGAGCGCGCTCACAATGACCACTTCGCAGCTGAGCGCGACCTACGACCTGCACTGCTTCAACATCAGCGTGTCGTGGGTGCCTACCGGCAAGTGGCAGAGCTGGGGCTTCCGCATTGCGGCCAACTCCTCCACGCTCAGCAGCCTGCTCAAATACGACAAGTCCTCCAGCTTCTGGGATAACTAGTACCTGAAAACACCGCGCATTATGAAAAATATGATCGCCCCCTCCATTTTGTCGGCCGACTTCGGCAATCTTGCAAGAGACATAGAGATGCTCAACGGCTCCTGCTGCTCTCTGATTCACCTCGACGTGATGGACGGAGTGTTCGTGCCCAACATCTCCTTCGGATTCCCGGTGCTGGCGGGCGTGGCTGCGGTGAGCCGCAAGCCTCTGGACCTGCATCTGATGATCACCGACCCCGACCGTTTTCTGGAGCGCTTCGCTTCTCTCCCCGGGGTGGAGTATATCACAGTGCATTATGAGGCCTGCACCCATCTGCACCGCACCGTGGAGACGATTCACGCCCTCGGAAAGAAGGCCGGAGTGGCGCTCAACCCCCACACCAACGTCTTGCTGCTGGAGGATCTGCTGCCGCAGCTGGATCTGGCGCTGGTAATGTCGGTGAATCCCGGCTTCGGCGGGCAGAAATTCATAGGGCAGGCCATTCACAAGGCGGAGAAGCTCTCCCGGATGATCGATGACTGCGGCAGCAAGTGCCTCATCGAGGTGGACGGCGGCGTCAGCGAGGACAACATCGCCGCTCTTTCGAAGGCGGGGGTCAAGGTGTTCGTGGCAGGCAACTCGGTGTTCCGCAGCGGCGATCCCTGTCAGACCATTGCCAATATGGCAGAAATCTAGTAGGCGACCTCTTTAAAGGCAAAAAGTCTTTCGCCCCCGGCCGTGGCTATTCTGAGCCGTCCGTCGGGGCCGGCGCCCTCTATTGTGCCGGAGAATTTCTCCCCGGTGGCGCAGTCGGTGAAGATGTGCTCCTCCCCCTTGAGATAGAGCAGGTTATGGTAGCGGATGTCGGTTTCTGGGCCTATGCTGTCGTATTCGGAGTAGATGCAGTCTGCCAGAGAGGGCAGGAGGGCCTCCACATCATATTGCCGGCCGGTGATTTGCGCCAGCGACACCGGATTGGGCACCGTTGCGGGGAATTCCGTCTGGTTTATGTTGAGTCCTATGCCCACCACGCTGTCAGAGAGCATTCCGCCGGAAACGGTGTGGCGGATGAGTATGCCGCAGATTTTGCGCTGCCCCGCGTAGATGTCGTTGGGCCACTTGATGCGTGTCGCGGCCCCCTCCTTCCGCAGGAATTCGCACACTCCCAGCGAGACTGCCTGGCTCAGGAGAAACTGCCTTCGGGCATCAAAATTGTTATGGCGCAACAGCAGCGTGAAGGTGAGATTCTGTCCCGCGGCGCTGCTCCAGCTGTTGCCTTTCTGCCCTTTCCCGGCACTCTGGTAGCGTGCGGCCCAGATCTCTTTGTGCGAGAGAGCGGCGCGCGCGTTTTCCACATCAGAAAAGGTCGAGCCGGTAATGTTGAACCATTTAATTTTGTACATTTGCATTTTTGATAATCCGCACGAAATTACAGATTTTTATGAATACAGAGCAGCAGAAAAAAGAAATAGGGGTGATTGCCGCCGCAATGCTTGACAAGAAGGGCAGCGGGGTGGTGGCGATGGACCTCACCGGCATCGGCACCGCCATCACGGACAGCTTTGTTATATGCAATGCCGACAGCACCACCCAGGTCGTGGCCATCTGCGACAACATCGTGGATAGGATGTGGACCGAGTGCAGGCGGGATCCCATCCGCCAGCAGGGGCGCGAAAACGCCTTCTGGGTCATCCTCGACTACGGCGACATAGTGGTGCACATCTTCAAGACAGAATATCGCGAATTCTACCGTCTGGAGGACCTCTGGTCCGACGCGGAAAAAACCACATACACCGACGATGGCGAATAAGAACGGCAAACCCGCCGGCGGCAACCGCCCCTGGCGCACTCCCCGTCCGATGCGGTGGGGAATAACCCTCATCTATCTCCTGCTCTTCGGCGGGCTTGTGTATATGTGGATCGGCAGCGGCAGCGCCAAGCCGGTCAAAAAAGAGTGGTTTGAGGTCCGCGACGAGATTCTGCCCACCGGCAGCGTGCAGAAAATCGTGTACGTGCGCAATCTGCAGCGCGGCGAGGTCTACATCAAGAGCAGCGCGGCAGACCGCTACAAGAACTATTTCCAGCAGGGGATGCAGCCCAAGAACGGCCCGTATTTCTACTTTCTGGTGTCCAAGACTTTCGACGCCGAAACCGAGTTCGACACCGTGCTGCAGCAGCTGCCGGAGCTGGACCGTTTCGATGTTGTGATCGAGGAGCACGGCAACGGCTGGGCCAACCTCGCCGACTGGATATGGATAGCCCTGATGATAGTCTTCTTTGTGATGATGTTCGCAATGCCGATGCGCGGAATGGGGGGCGGCGGCGGTGCCGGCGGCATATTCAATGTCGGCAAGTCGCAGGCCAAGGTATTTGACGGCGACAAGCAGGAGAACAAAGTTACATTCAAGGATGTGGCGGGCCTGGAGGAGGCCAAGGTGGAGGTTATGGAGATTGTGGACTTCCTCAAGAACCCCAAGAAATACACCGCCCTGGGCGGCAAGATACCAAAGGGAGCCCTTCTGGTGGGCCCTCCCGGCACCGGCAAGACCCTGCTGGCCAAGGCCGTTGCGGGCGAGGCAAATGTGCCGTTCTTCTCCATTTCCGGCTCTGACTTCGTGGAGATGTTCGTGGGCGTGGGCGCCTCCCGCGTGCGCGACTTGTTCCGCCAGGCCAAGGAGAAGGCCCCCTGCATAGTGTTCATAGACGAAATCGACGCCGTGGGACGCTCCCGCAGCAAGAATGTCGGCTTCTCTTCCAACGACGAGCGGGAGAACACCCTCAACCAGCTGCTCACCGAGATGGACGGCTTCGGCTCCAACTCCGGCGTGATAGTGCTGGCCGCAACCAACCGTGCCGACGTGCTGGACAGCGCCCTGATGCGTGCCGGCCGCTTTGACCGCCAGATTCACGTGGATCTGCCCGAGCTCAAGGAGCGCCTGGCCATATTCAAGGTGCATCTGCGCAAAATCAAGCTGGCCCCCGGCTTTGATATGGACTTCCTGGCAAAGCAGACTCCCGGATTCTCCGGCGCCGACATTGCCAACGTGTGCAACGAGGCGGCCCTGATAGCCGCCCGCCACAACAAGAAGGTGGTGGAAAAACAGGACTTTCTGGATGCAATCGACCGCATTGTGGGCGGTCTGGAGCGCAAGAGCAAGATAATTTCTGCAGATGAGAAGCGCACCATCGCGCATCACGAGGCGGGCCACGCCACTGTCAGCTGGATTCTGCCGCACGCGAATCCGCTGCTCAAAGTCACCATAATCCCGCGCGGACAGGCGCTGGGCGCAGCCTGGTATCTGCCGGAGGAGCGTCAGCTCACCACCCGCGAGCAGATTATGGACGAGATGGCGGCCACTATCGGCGGCCGCGTGGCAGAGGAGCTGGTAAACGGAGAAATCTCCACCGGCGCCCTCAACGATCTGGAGAAGCTCACCCGCCAGGCATACGCAATGGTGACCTACTTCGGTATGAGCGAGAAGATCGGCAACGTCTCTTATTATGATTCCACCGGCCGCAGCGAGATGTCGCTCTCCAAGCCTTACAGCGAGAAGACCGCGGAGGAGATAGACAGCGAGGTCAAGCGGCTTATAGACGAGGCTCACGAGACCGCCAAGCGGGTGCTGACGGAGCACCGCGCGGCATTCGAGGAACTGGCGCAGCTGCTGCTGGAGCGCGAGGTGATATTCTCCGAAGATGTGGAGCGCATACTCGGCCCCCGCACCGCCGGCGTCAACCCCAATGCGGTTATCGGCGGCGACACTCCTGCGGATGGCTGCGAGCCCAAGCC
>CAZIUO010000032.1:0-3945 GCA_964542575.1 uncultured Muribaculaceae bacterium | reverse complement strand
CCTGCCGAGGATGTTAAACCAGGTGAGGCAGCCAAGCCCGCTGAGGAGGCTACACCCTCAGAGCCCGAATCAAAGGCTCCTGCCGCTGAAAAGCCTGCCGCTGAAGCCCCCGCTCCCGCCAGTGAAGAGGCCCCCGCCGCTGCACAAGAGCAGAAGCCTTCTGAAAACCAACCTGCCGAAGGCGCCGATTCCGATGTCATAGATCTGGCTGTCGACCCTGCGGAGGCAAAGCCGGCCAAAAAGCGCCGCAAACCGCACAAGAAGCCCGCAGCCGAAGCTGCCGCAGCCGAGGCGCCGCAGAGCGGGTCCGAGACCCAGGATAAACCCAACCAGGACGGCTCCGGCAGTCTTCCCACACTCTTCTGATGCCTATGAAATCGTCGTTGCTCAAGAGAATTATCGGTTCCGTGCTGCTGGTGGTGGTGTTCATCGGCGCTCTGCTGGCCCACCCGCTGCTCTACGCGATTCTCTTCTCTCTGGGTATGGCGGTAATGATGGATGAACTCTACCATATGACAATGGGGCGCGGCGTGCACACTCTGGAGCGCGTGCTGATGACCGGCCTCTGCTGTGCAGTGTTCCTCTGCTTTATAATTTTCCGGCTCTACGGCGTCAGCTACCGCTATCTGCTCCTCGCCCTGCCGATTCTGATGCTGATACTTTCCGCGACGCTGTTCGACAGCCATCGCGAGCCCGACTGCCTGCAGAAACTCTGCTTCCCGGCGGTATATCTGCTCCCTTCGTTTATGACCGGCAGCCTGCTGCTCTTCACGGGCGACGGCAGCTACAGTCCCGCCCTCTTCATTGCGGTGATGGTGATGGTGTGGATGAGCGATGTCGGCGGATATGCTCTGGGTATCACATTCGGACAGCGCCAGGGGGCGCGCAAGCTCTGCCCCTCTATCTCGCCCAACAAATCCTGGGCGGGGGTCGTCGGCAGCATACTGTTCACTCTGGCCGCTGCGGTGGCGATTCACTGCTCCGGCCTGTTCTCCCTGCAGCTCTGGCACTGGGCGGTGATGTCGGTGATAGTGGTGTTCTTCGGAATCACAGGCGACCTGTTCGAGTCGCTCATCAAACGCCAGTACGGCTACAAGGATGCCGGCAAAATAATCGTGGGGCACGGCGGCCTGCTCGACCGCTTTGACGGGGCGCTGTTTTCGGTCCCCGTCGCCACGGTGTTTCTAATTTTGACAGATATTGTTCAATTGAACCTTTAAAATATGGAATTACATAAAGAAGGACTCCTTTTCATAGTTATAGCCATATCGGTGGCGGTGGTGGGCATCGCGCTGGTGTGGCTCCTGGGCAAATCCACAACGCTCAAGGTGACCGTGTCGGTGTTGCTTGCATTTCTGGCGGCAATCATCGTCTTCTTTTTCCGCGTACCTGAGCGCACAGTCACCGTGGACCCCGCGCTGGTGGTCTCCCCCTCCGACGGCAAGGTGGTAAAGGTGCAGAAAACCTATGTCAAAGAGTATTTCGACTGCGAGTGCACCGAGATCTCGATATTCCTGAATCTCTTCAACGTGCACATAACCTGGTTCCCCGTGGGGGGCGACATCGTCTACAGCAAATATTACCCCGGGGCGCACTGGTTCGCCTTCCTGCCCAAGGAGTCGGAGAAGAACGAGCACACCTCCGTGGTGGTGCGCAGCGAAGACGGCCGCGAGGTGATGTACCGCCAGATTGCGGGCATCGTGGCGCGCAGGGTGGTGAGCTACGCCGTGGAGGGCGAGAAATGCGACCAGGCCAGCGAGGCCGGCTTCATCAAGTTCGGCTCCCGCCTCACCATTTTCATCCCTGGCGACGTTGAGCCGCTGGTAAAGGTCGGCGACAAGGTCACGGGCAGCGTCACCCCGCTTGCAAGGAAAAAATAATGTGAGAAAGATATGGATCCGAAAGAATTAGGAACTGAAAAAATCGGCACGCTGCTGCGGCGCTACGCCACACCGGCCATCATAGCGATGCTGGCCTCCTCCCTCTACAATATGGTGGACAGCATCTTCATCGGGCAGGGAGTGGGGGCCATGGCCATCAGCGGTATGGCGGTGACATTCCCCCTTATGAACATTACGGCAGCCTTCGGCACCCTTGTGGGAGTCGGCTGCTCCACTCTCATATCCATCCTGCTGGGGCAGCAGGACAACAAGATGGCAAACCGCGTTCTGGGCAACGTGGTGATTCTGAACGTCGCCATCGGCATCATAGTCACGATACTTTCGCTGCTGTTCCTGGATCCGATTCTCTACTTTTTCGGCGCCAGCGAAAACACCATCAGCTATGCCCGCGACTATATGGTCGTGATAATGCTGGGCAATGTGATATCCCACGTCTATTTCGGGCTCAACTCGGTGCTGCGCTCTGCGGGGCGCCCGCGCCTGGCGATGGTCTCCACAATGCTTGCGGTGATACTCAACACCATTCTGGACCCGATTTTCATCTTTGTGTTCAAGATGGGCATACAGGGTGCGGCGATTGCAACCGTGCTGGCGCAGATAGTGGCGCTGGTGTGGGTGGTCCGCGCATTCTGCGACAAGAGCCAGGTGCTGCACTTCTCCCGCGAGATTTTCCACTTTGACTGGCGCATCGCCAGCCGTTCGCTGGCCATCGGCCTCTCTCCCTTTCTGATGAACGTCGCCTCTTGCTTTGTGGTGATTCTCATAAACAACCAGCTCAAGAAATACGGCGGTGACCTGGCCATCGGCGCCTACGGCATCGCCAACCGCCTCGTCTTCCTGTTCGTAACCATTTCGATGGGTCTGAACCAGGGTATGCAGCCCATCGCGGGCTACAACTTCGGGGCGCGCAAGTTCTCCCGCGTGAAGGAGGTGCTGGACAAGACAATCTTCTGCTCTATGGTAGCCCTCACGCTGGGCTTTGCGGCGGGAATGGCGATGCCCGGCTTGTGCGTGTCTATTTTTACCCACGACGTGGAGTTGCGCACCATCGCCGCCAAGGCGTTCCGCATAATGGTGGTGTTCTTCCCGCTGGTGGGCTTCCAGATAGTGGTCACCAACTTTTTCCAGTGCATCGGCAAGGTGGGCAAGTCCATCTTCCTCTCGCTCTCGCGCCAGCTGCTGTTCCTGGTCCCCTTCCTGGCAATACTGCCGCTTTTCTTGGGGCTGGACGGCGTGTGGTGGAGCCTGCCGGCATCGGATGTAGTGGCCACCATCGTGGCGTTTTTCATGATCCGCCGGGAGATGCGCTCGTTTGAGAGGGCTCAGGCGGCGGCCGGTGCAGAAGTCAAACCTGAAATTGAACAATAACAATATGGAAAGCAACATCATAATCACTGTCGGCAGACAGATAGGCAGCGGCGGCCTCAGTGTGGCGTCGCTCATCGCCAAGAAACTCGGAATAGAGGTTTACGACCGCAATTTGCTTATGCTGGCGGCCAAGGAAAGCGGCATCTCGCAGGAGATTTTTGCCGATAAGGACGAGAAACCGGCTGCGATGAGCCGTTTTGCGCAGTTTCTGGGCATCCGCAGCTCTGTGTATGCCAGCGCGCAGGCATTCACCGAACCCGGCACGCTGACCGACGACGAGCTTTTTACCCTGCAGGGCAAGGTTATCAAGACTATCGCCGACAAGGGGTCCGGAGTGTTTGTGGGGCGCTGCGCCGATTATGTGCTGCGCAACGAGCCGGGGCTGTTTTCTGTGTTCGTGACGGCCGATATGGAGGATCGCGTGGCGCGGATTATGGAGCGGGAGAAGATTTCTGCCGATGCCGCCCGCAAGTATATCGAGAACGGGCAGCGCAAGCGCAGCTACTATTACAATTACTACACTTTCAAGAAGTGGGGAGACAGCACCAGCTACGATTTGTGCATCAACAGCAGCCGCTACGGCCTGGAGACCACCGCCGACATCATCGTGGACCTCTATCGCAAGTTCCGCGAGAAGGGGATGTAAACCGTCGCGCATCAGCGCTCCACTCCTCTA
>CAZIUO010000031.1:0-15727 GCA_964542575.1 uncultured Muribaculaceae bacterium | reverse complement strand
GAGGCTCGTTCCGGGCCCCGACCGGGATTCCGACCTGGCTTCGTGCCCGGGGAGGCCCGTTTCAGGCCCCGACCGCGATAATCGCCTTCGCGCATCAAAATCGCGGATGTCAAGCACCATCAGACGCTAGCGAAGCGCGGGCAGGGCTGGGCTGAGCAATAGCAAGCGCGTAGCGGCGGGGTTTGGGGCAGCGCCCCAGTTTAGTGTGCCGCATCAGCGGCTAGCGGAAGCCGAGCAGGGTTGGGTTGTGCGATAGCAAGGCTGGAGCGAGGGGGTCGCAGGGGGCTTGCCCCCTTCTTTATAAGCGGCGGGGTTTGGGGCGGAGCCCCAGTATTCAGGCTACTCGTCGGAGGCGGAGATGGGCTGGCCTTCTGTGGAGATGTAGAACACCACAATCTCCAGGGGCTCGTCGCCGCGGTTCTCGCCGTGATGCACGGTGGAGACAGTCTCCACAACCGCCTCGCCCTCGCTCACGGTCGTCTCCAGACCATCGCTGTCGCGCACCAAAGTCAGCTGCCCGCGGTTAACGACGCCATACGACATAACATCGTGATGATGCCTGGGCAGCGAGCAGTGGGGCGGCACAGTGACCTTGAGCACCCGCAACTCGGGCTTCCCCTCCGGATACGCGGGAAGTTGCACCCCGTCCCAGCTCTGAGACGCGCACAACAGCTCCACGCTCTCTATCTTCGAGACCTCGCCATTCTCGGCGCTGGCCCTCGTGCAAGAAGATGCCGCAAAGGCAAAAGCCGCCAAAGCAAACGCAACGGCGGCTGTAACCCTATAACTTTTCATTCTAGAACTCGTCTGCAGGTTTAATGCTGATATCATCCATACCCATAACGCTGAAGGCGCGCACAAACGCGGTGGCCAGGCGGGGGTTGGTGATGAGCGGAATATTGAAATCCACGGCGGCGCGGCGGATGCGGTAGCCATTGTCCAGCTCCTGTGCCGTATAATTCTTGGGGATGTTGATCACCAGATCCACCGCCTTGTTTTCCAGCAGATCCAGAGCCACGGCGTAGCGCTCTGCAAGCGAAGAATCCTGCTGAACCTCGCTGGGCCAGAGCGCCCTCAGGCTGGGCACATCGTTCTCCGCCAGATAGCGGTGCGTGCCCCCGGTGGCATAAATCTTATACCCCTTATTGGCCAGCAGCCGGCAGGCGCCAAGCAGCGACGCCTTCTGCAGCGCATCGCCGGAAGATATCAGGATGCCCTTCTGCGGAATCGGATAGCCCACGGAGAGTATGCTCTTGAGCAGCGCATCGTCGAAATTGACGCCCAGGCAGCCCACCTCGCCGGTAGAGGCCATATCCACGCCCAGCACAGGGTCGGCCTGCAGCAGACGGGTAAACGAGAACTGCGACGCCTTGACCCCGACATAGTCGAAGTCGAACACATCCTTGCTCACCGGCGCGGGATGCTCTCCCATCATCGCCTTTGTGGCCAGCTCTATGAGATTAATCTTGGACACCTTGGACACGAACGGGAAGCTGCGCGACGCGCGCAGGTTGCACTCGATGACCTTCACGAAATTCTCCTTGGCCAGGAACTGTATGTTGAAGGGGCCGGTGATCTCCAGCGCGGCGGCTATCTTGCGCGCCACGCGCTTGATCTGACGCATAGTCTCCACATATATCTTCTGCGCCGGATACACGATTGTGGCGTCGCCCGAGTGAACCCCTGCATACTCCACGTGCTCCGAGATGGCATAGGCCAGAATGTTGCCGCCATCGGCCACGGCGTCGAACTCGATCTCCTTGCAGCGCTGCATAAACTCGCTCACCACCACCGGATGGCTCTGCGACACCTCGGCCGCCATAGTGAGGAACCGCTCCAGGTCGCCGTCGTTGTAGCAGACATTCATCGCCGCACCGGAAAGGACATACGAGGGGCGCACCAGCACCGGATAGCCCACCTCGTCCACAAAGGAGCGGATGTCGGCGAGCGAAGTCAGCTCCTTCCACTTGGGCTGGTCGATGCCCAGCGCATCCACTATCGAAGAGAACTTGTTGCGGTCCTCCGCCTTGTCGATGCTCTCGGCTGTGGTGCCCAGAATCTTCACGCAGTGGTTGTGGAGCCTCAGCGCCAGGTTGTTGGGGATCTGGCCGCCAACCGACACAATCACTCCGTGCGGGTTCTCCATCTCGTAGATGTCCATCACCCGCTCAAAGCTGAGCTCGTCAAAATAGAGGCGGTCGCAGATGTCATAGTCGGTGGAGACCGTCTCGGGGTTGTAGTTGATCATAACCCCGCGCCAGCCGCTCTTGCGGATGGTCTGCAGCGCGTTCACGCTGCACCAGTCAAACTCCACGCTGCTGCCGATGCGGTAGGCGCCGCTGCCCAGCACAATCACCGACTTGCCGTCGCCCTGATAGTCCACATCGTTTTTGGTGCCGTTGTAGGTCAGGTAGAGGTAATTGGTCTGCGCGGGGAACTCCGCCGCCAGGGTGTCTATCTGCTTCACGCAGGGGACAATGCCCAGCGACTTGCGGTGCATGCGGACCACATCCTGCGCCTGCTCCGCCCCCAGGGTGTCGCGGTAGATGCCGCGCCCGATCTGATGGTCGGAGAAGCCCTGGCACTTGGCCATCTTGAGCAGCTCGTAGGGGACATCCTCTATCTTGTTGTATTTCAGAATCTCATTGTAGGTGTTCACCATATTCTGCAGCTTGTGCAGGAACCAGCGGTCGATCTTGGTGAGCTGGTGAATCTGGTCTATGGTGTAACCCGCCTGCAGCGCCTTGGACAGCACGAATATGCGCTTGTCGGTGGGTTCGCGCAGCGCCTCGTCTATGTCGGCGACCTTCAGGTCCTTGTTGCCCACAAAGCCGTGGGCCCCCTGCCCGATCATACGCAGACCCTTCTGCAGCGCCTCCTCAAAGCTGCGGCCGATGGCCATCACCTCCCCCACGCTCTTCATGCTGGAGCCGATCTTGCGCGACACGCCGTGGAACTTGGAGAGGTCCCAGCGGGGAATCTTGCACACTATATAGTCGATTGCCGGCTCAAAGAATGCCGGAGTGGTCTGTGTCACCGAATTCTTGAGCTCGTAGAGGGCGTAGCCCAGGCCCAGCTTGGCCGCCACAAACGCCAGCGGATAGCCGGTCGCCTTGGATGCCAGGGCCGACGAGCGGCTCAGACGGGCGTTGACCTCGATCACGCGGTAGTCGTCGCTGTCGGGGTCGTAGGCATACTGCACGTTGCACTCGCCCACGATGCCGATGTGGCGCACGATTCTGATTGCGAGGTCGCGCAGCATATTAATGTCGTGGTTGTCCAGCGTCTGGCACGGAGCCACCACTATGCTCTCTCCGGTATGGATGCCCAGAGGGTCGAAATTCTCCATATTGCACACGGTGATGCAGTTGTCGTAGCGGTCGCGCACCACCTCGTACTCAATCTCCTTCCACCCCTTGAGCGACTTTTCCACCAGCACCTGGGGCGAATATGAGAAGGACTTCTCCGCCAGAGTGCGCAGCTGCTCCTCGTTGTCGCAGAAGCCGCTGCCCAGGCCGCCCAGGGCGTATGCCGCGCGCAGAATCACCGGATAGCCCAGCTGCGAGGCCGCAGCGGCCGCCTCATCCACGCTCTCCACTGCAGAGGAGCGGATAATCTTGACGCCGATCTCCTCCATCTTCTCGGCGAAGGCCTCGCGGTCTTCGGTGTCGATGATGGACTGCACGGGGGTGCCCAGCACCCTCATCCCGTATTTCTCGAAGATGCCCGCGTGGTAGAGGTCCACGCCGCAGTTGAGGGCCGTCTGCCCGCCGAAGCTGAGCAGGATGCCGTCGGGATGCTCGCGGGCGATGACCTTCTCCACAAAATAGGGAGTCACAGGCAGGAAGTAGACCTTGTCGGCCACCCCCTCGCTGGTCTGCACCGTGGCGATGTTGGGATTTATAAGGATGGTCTCTATGCCCTCCTCGCGGAGTGCCTTGAGGGCCTGGCTGCCGCTGTAGTCAAACTCGCCGGCCTGACCGATCTTGAGGGCGCCGCTGCCCAGCACAAGTACTTTTTTGATTGTGGTATCCATAGTCGATTATAACATAGAGACAAACTTGGTAAACAAAAACTGTGTGTCCAGAGGGCCGCTGGAGGCCTCGGGATGGAACTGGACAGAGAAGAAGGGCTTGCTCTTGTGGCGGATGCCCTCGTTGGTGCCGTCGTTGAGGTTCACGAACCAGGGCTCCCACTCTGCGGGGAGAGTGGACGAATCCACCGCATACCCGTGGTTCTGCGAGGTGATGAAGCAGTGGTCGCTCCCCACCATACGCACCGGCTGGTTATGGCCGCGGTGGCCGTATTTCAGCTTGTAGGTGCTTGCCCCCGCCGCCTTGGCCAGCAGCTGGTTGCCCATACAGATGCCGAATATGGGCCGGCCGAACTCCATCGACTCGCGGATATGCTTTACCGTATCCACGCAGAAGTCGGGGTTGCCGGGACCGTTGGAGATGAACAGACCGTCCCAGTCGCGGGTGGCGGGATCGGCGTTGAAGTCGTAGTCCCACGGCACGCGGACAACCTCTACTCCCGTCTCGATCAGGCAGCGGATTATGTTGTGCTTGATGCCGCAGTCCACCACGACCACCTTCTTGCCGGCCCCCTCGCGGTAGCGTATGGGCTCCTTGCAGGAGACCTCTGCTATCAGGTTGACCTTGTTGGGGTCGTAGAGCTCCGCCTGGGGCTTGTCGCCGTCCAACACTATCTGACCCAGCATTGAGCCGCTCTCGCGCAGCGTCTGGGTGAGGGCGCGAGTGTCCACGCCCCAGATGCCGGGGATGTCCTCCCGCTTGAGCCACTCGTCCAGGCTCATCGCAGCGCTCCAGTGGCTGAAATCCACCGAGAGGTCGCCGATGACCAGGCCGCGCACGTGAATCGCTTCCGATTCGAAGCCGCGGATGGTGCCATCGGCGTCGCGCTCCGCCTTGGGCACGCCGTAGTTGCCGATAAGCGGATAAGTTACGCAAAGTATCTGCCCCTGGAACGAGGGGTCGGTGAGAGATTCGGTATATCCCACCATAGCTGTAGAAAAAACAGCCTCGCCGGACGCCGGGCGCTGCGCGCCGAAGGCATATCCGCCAAAGACTGTTCCATCTTCAAGTATAAGAGAGGCCTTTCTGTAGTCTGTCATCTTGCTTTAGCTTTCACAACCGGCGCGCAACATCCCCTTTGAGTGCAGGACATTGCGCGCCGCTTGCGGAACTATAATTATTTTACGTTGAATGCTATTCTCAATTCTTCGATCTCCTTGTCGGTGATGGGCTTCAGTTCGCCTATCGCGGAGGCCATAATCAGCGAGTGGGCGCTGAACTCGGCCACCTCAAGGTAGTCGAAGGTCTGCATCAGGGCGTCGCCGGTCACGATAAAGCAGTCGTTGTTCACGATTATCGCGCGGTTGGTCGCCAGGATGTCAGCCACCTTGTCGGGATTCTCGTAGTGCTCGTTGAATTTCAGACGGGGCACGTCCTTGAGGAAAATCCAGCTCTCGGGGATGGTGCGCACATCATACTTGGCGTCGGTCACCGCAAAGGCCATCAGGTTGGGGGTCTGAGTGGTGATGATGCTGTTGATGTGGGGGTTCTTCTGATAGATGCGCTGGTGCAGAGCCACAGAACGGCTGGGGATCTTGCCGACCTCGGCCATACCGTCGTGAACCTGCACGATATCCTCGCGCTGCACGTCCCAACGGGGTTTGTTGGTGGCGGTGATCAGGAAGTCGTTGCCTCTCCAGCGCATTGACACGGTGCCGTAGGTGGAGATCATAAGACCCTGGTCGCAGCTGCGGCGGATCATCTCGCACATCTGGCCGCGCATCTGACGCTCGTCGCTGGGATGCTGCACATCCATAAAGTGCATTATGTTGTGGGGAATGCGGCTGTGGAAGTCGGCCAGCTGAGGCTCGGTGAGGTAGTTGATCTTACCCACGCGGGCAGCGTTGATGAGGGTGTGGCAGCAGAACTCGAGAGTCTCGAAACGCTGGTATGCGTCCATAAGGTCGGTGCCGCCCAGCACTACGCCGTGGTTCTCAAGTATCACGGCCTTGTATTTCTCATCCTCGAACACCTTGGAGATCTTCTTGCCCAGCTCCTCGCTGCCGGGGCAGGCATAGGGGGCGTAGCCGATCTCGCCGCAGATGTCCCTCGCCTGAGGGATTATGCTGGTGTTGGGAATCTGGTGCGCGATGCTGAACGCAACCAGTCCCGGGGGGTGTGCGTGGATTATGGCGCGGATTTCGGGGCGGGTGTTGTAGATGGCCCTGTGGAAAGGATACTCGGAAGAGGGCTTGTGAGGGCCGATGATCTCGCCGCTTTTGGTCACGCGGATCATGTCAGAGGGTTTCAGGGTTCCCTTGTCGATTGCAGAGGGAGTGATCCAGATGTCCCCGTTGTCATCTCTGATGGAGAGGTTGCCGCCGGAAGTGGTGGTCATTCCGCTGCGGTAGATGCGCTTGATGATCACAGCGATCTGCTCGGCGGGATGCATAAAATTTACATCTAGTTGTTTCATTTCAGTTGATACTTGATTAGCAAACTTGAGCGGGATTCATCCAGGCGAAGCTTGTAGCCTCTCAGCAGCTCGCTGCCGCGCACCGTGACACTCTGCCCGGAGTCGCAGTCGAGGAGCAAATAATCGGCGTCTGCCCTTAAGCCCCGAAAATCCGCCGCAAATGTAACATTTTCCGCCGAATTTCTTCTGAAAGCGAGAATAATTCCGCTGTCGGATTTTTTATCGTGGAACTGCTGCACAATCCACATATCGTCGTGCTGCAGGGGCACCGTGCCGGTGATGGGGTAATAATCCTCTGAGAGATAGTGCCCTAGCTCGCGCCACTGCTCTACCCTGCGGCGCATGTCGTCTGCCGAGCAGCTGCGGGAGAAGAGGCTGAAATCGATATATGAGAGGCCGCCGGTGCAGCTGCGGCTCTCGTATGCCAAAGGGGAGAGCGCGGGCACTGCGCTGTAAGGGAGGAACATCGAGAGGTAATAGCCCTGGCTCTGCAGATAATTGCTGTCGAAGTCGCGGCTGCGCACCACCAGGGAGCGGGAAACCGTCTCCAGGTCGAGCCTCTGCCCAGATGCGCTGCACTCCAGCGCGCAGCCGGGGAATCGGCCGGCGATATAGTCCCAGAAGCGCCAGAGGCCGGCGACATACTTCATCTCGGTGATGCCGTCGCGGTCCACTCCGTCGGCCAGGTCCCAGTAGTGGGCCGGGTTGCTGTCGTCTATGCCGCACACCAGGCCGTCCACGCCCCAGTTTTCCATCATATCCCCCACATACTTGCAAATGAAGTCCACAGCCTTGGGGTTGGAGAAGTCGTAGATGTAATATTTATACCCCTTGCCGCCGTGCAGCATAAAGTCCTTGTGCTCCTCTGCCAGGGGCGAGCCCTTGGCGATGCGCTCCACATCTATGCGGAGCATCAGATGGGAGCCGCAGCTGCGCGTCAAGTTGCCGAGAGAGGCGAAGCCATCGGGGAAGAGATCCTCCTTGGGGGTGAAGTCGCCGTCGGCCTTGTTCCAGCCGCGGTCCACAATCAGCGCGTCGGGCATTATGCCGAACTGGCTGTAGCGGCGCACCGTGGCGCGGGCCTGGTCGCAGGTGAGGCATTCGCAGGCCTTGCAGGGGTCGGGAGAGCCAAAGTCAAAGCCGCCCAGGGTCGGAGTCCACACGGCGCCGCCCACCTTGGGCGAATGGTGCTTCTTGATGAAGGCGCGCATTGCGTTGAGGCCGGCGGCGGGGTCGCTGCCGCTCCAGAAGACGGTGGCCACCAGCGGGGTGCGCACCTCCTCGCCCGGCTTCAAGTAGAAGTTGGCATTCTCAAGCCCGGCAAAGACCCTGTATTCGAGGCTGGTGACGCCGCGCAGCTCCACGCACCAGCGGCCGCTCCAGCCCACAGCCAGAGCCAGCCCGGCGTCGGCGCCGCGCGAGATTATGTTGTAATACGGGAGCGACTCCCCCTTGCCGGAGAGCCCCTGCACGGGCACGTAGTCGTTTATGACCCCGGCGCGCAGGTCAAAGGTCTCCATCTGGAAGTCGTCGGTGGCGCCGTTGCACCCCTTGAGATACTGCGCCGTGAAGCCTGCGGCATTCCGCTCGCTGAACTTGTAGTCGGCGCTCTTGACCACCGCGATTTTGGAGGTGTTGTAGCGGGAGATGTTCTTGAAGCGGACGCTCCACTCCACCGCCTTGCTGTCTTTGTACCCCTTGATGTCGCAAATCACGCGCAGCACCCCTTCGGGGTCGGTGTAGCTCACGGTGTAGGCCACCACCCCGCTCTCCTTTGAGGCGAGCTTCTTTTTGGAAAAGCGCCATTCGGTGATGAACTTGGCGCTGCTGATCTCCTCGTATGCAAAACTGAACGGGGGGACCTTGCCGGCGGCGAAATTGGCGTTGATCCACTTCTCGGGATTCTCTATGCCGCTGCGGGTAATGACGCTCTGCGCCGCCGCCCCCAGGGGGAGCAGCACGGCGCAGAGGCTCAATATAAATGCAATTGCTCTATTTCTTTTCATACTTCACAAGAATCGATTCGGGGGCATTGTCCAGCCTGAGCTCAAAGCCCGAGGCAAGCTCGCTCCCCATCATTGTGCGGCTCTCCCCGGTGTTGAAGTCGGTCACGGTGTATTCGGCATCGGCGGCTATGGCCTGCAGGTCCACCTTGAGGGCGTTCTCTGCGCAGCCCTCGCGGCGGAAGCCCACCACGATGCCGCTCGCGGTCTCGGGGTCGTCAAGCTGATAGGCCAGCCAGCGGCCGTTGCCGGTGACATTGCCGTATCCGCAGAGGGGATAATAATCTTTGAGGTAATAGCCGCGCACGCTGAGATACTCCTTCACGCCGCGCTGCATGTCGGCCACATTCTGGCCGCGGTTAAACATATTGAAGTTGAGCGCCATTGCGCTGCTGTAGCTGGAGCGCAGGTGAAAGAGGTCGGTCTCGTAGAGGCCGGTGCCCGAGAGGGGGAGGAACAGATTGAGGCCGTAGGTGTGGCACTGGTAGCCCACCGGCTCGCCGTAGTGGTAGTCGGTGCGCCAGAGCGGAGTGGCGCGGCTGGCGCTCTCCAGGTCAAAGCGGCGGCCGCCGCTGGCGCAGTTGTCTATCTGCAGGCCGGGGAAGCGGCTGCGCAGATAATCCCAATATTTATACAGCCCCTCGATATACTTCATCTCGGTGATGCCGCGGCGCCCCTCGGTGTCGGTGGCGGCCCAGTAGCCGTCCAGGTTGGGGGCGTTGAAGTCCTGGCGATAGTGGTCGATGCCGTTGCTCTCGATAATGTCGCCGATATATTTGCACATCCAGTCGCAGGCCTTTTCGTCGCCCAGATTGAAAATCAGGGTGCCGGAGTCATTGGGGTTGGTCATCAGAAACTCGGGGTGCTCGCGGTGCAGCATACTGCCGCGCCCCACCCTCTCGGGCTCGAACCACACCATAAACTTGGCGCCGTAGCTGTGGATGAGGTTGGACACATTCACGAAGCCGTTGGGGAAACGCTCGCTGTCGGGAGTCCAGTTGCCCACCTCGCCCCAGGCAAAATTGCCGTCGAAGTGGGGAGTGTTGGTCTCATACCAGCCCGCATCCAGCCAGAAAACCTCGGGCACGATGCCGAACTGCTTGTAGCGCACCACTGTGGCGCGGGCCAGGTCCTCCGTGATGCAGGTGTATTCGTTGCAGGGTGCCGGGTCGCCCCAGTCAAAGCCGCCGCAGAGCGGAGCCCAGTAGCCGGTGTCGGTCCTGGGGGCGTGGTGCGCCAGCATAAAGCGGCGGAAGAGGTTGTGCCCAGCCATCTTGCCCTCCCCCTTCCAGAAGAGGACGGAGGTCATCGGGCCGCGGACGCTCTCGCCCGCATTCAGATGGAAGTCGGCGTTCTGCAGCCCGCCGGTGACATTCAGAGCCCCCTTGCCGGTGGCGAAAGAGGCATTCCAGCTGCCGGTCCAGCCTATCGAATAGATGGCGCCGCAGCCCGCCCCCTCGGCAGTGAGGTTGAAGAAGGGGAGCGACACGCCGTCGGACGAGCGGCCGCGCAGAGTGGCCAGAGTCAGGGTGGAGTCGGCGGGAATCTCCTGCTCCACTATCTCAAAGTCGCTCTGGGAGACGTGGCTGCCCATCAGGCGGCGCAGCTGATAGCCCTCCGCCTTGCGCTCCTTGAGCGAGAAGTCGGCGCTGCGCACATCGGCGATCTGGCCGCTGGCGGCGCTGCCGCAATTGGTAAAGCGCAGCGTCCACTCGGCCGCGGCAAAATCGGTGTAGCCCTTCACCGTGGCGGTCACCTTGAGGCCGCTGCCGGGCTCGCTCCAGCTGATTTCATACTCCACGGAGCCGCTGTCTGCGGCGGTCCTGGTGCGGGAATACTCCCAGCCCCTGATGAACTTGGCGCTGGGCACTCCGTCCAGAGTGAACGAGAAGGGAGGCAGCGTGCCGCGCGCAAATGTGGCGCATATCCATTTGTCGGGATTCTCCGCCCCCTTGCGGCTGATGCGGTTCTGGGCCTGCGCGGCAGGTGCGGCCAGCAGGCAGATTGCCGCTGCAATCAATATCTTTTTCATATCGTGCGGTTATTGTTTTTCATATTTGATGAGGATGCTGCCGGGGCAATCGTCGCTCTTGAGCACATAGCCGTTCATAAGGTCGCCGCCGTAGAGTTCGCGGCTCGTCCCGGTGTTGCAATCGGTCACGACATAGGTACCGTTGGGGCTCATCGCCTGCAGGTTCACGGCATAGGCGCTCTCGCCGCACCCTTCGCGGCGGAAGGCCACCACATAGCCGCAGCCGGTGGCGGGGTCGTGCAGCTGATAGGCCACCCAGCGGCCGTCGCCGGTGACATCGCCGTAGCCCGAGAGGGGATAATAGTCTTTCTGGAAGTAGGGGCGCACCTGCTGATACTCGTCGTAGTCGCGCTTCATATCCAGCGCGCTCTGCCCCTTCTCAAACATTCTGAAGTTGAGCGCCATTGCGCTGCTGTAGCTGGAGCGGGCGGTAAACAGGTCGGTCTCGTACACGCCGGTGCCCGAGAGGGGGAGGAACATATTGAGGCCGTAGGTGTGGCACTGGTAGCCCACCGGCTCGCCGTAGTGGTAGTCGGTGCGCCAGAGCGGAGTGGCGCGGCTGGCGCTCTCCAGGTCAAAGCGGCGGCCGCCGCTGGCGCAGTTGTCTATCTGCAGGCCGGGGAAGCGGCTGCGCAGATAATCCCAATATTTATACAGCCCCTCGATATACTTCATCTCGGTGATGCCGCGGCGCCCGTTTTCGTCTGCCTCCTCCCAATATTCGTCGAGATTGTAGAGGTTGAAGTCCTGGCGGTAGTGGTCGATGCCGTTGCTCTCGATTACATCGCCGATATAGTTGCAGAGATAGTCCAGCGCCTCGGGGTTGCCCAGGTCATAGGCATAGAATGTGGGGGATTTGGCGCAGGAGAGCAGATAGTCGCGCTTCTCGCGCACCAGAAAAGTCCCCTCCATAGCCCGCTCCGGCTCAAACCAGACCATAAACTCGGCTCCGAGGGAGTGGATGAGGTTGGACACGTTCACGAATCCGTTGGGGAAGCGCTCGCTGTCGGGGGTCCAGGTGCCGGTGTCTCCCGGAGGGAAGTTGCCGTCGAAGTGGGGGCCGGTGGAGCTGTTGTACCATCCGGCATCCAGCCAGAAGACCTCGGGCATTATGCCGAACTGCTTGTAGCGGCGCACAGCGGCCATCGCCATATCCTCTGTGAGGCAGGTGTATTCGTTGCAGGGAGCCGGGTCGCCCCAGTCAAAGCCGCCGCAGAGCGGAGCCCAGGGCCGGCCGTTGTGCTTGGGGCTGTGGTGCACGAGCATAAACTGGCGGAAGAGGTTGTGCCCCGCCATCTTGTGGCTCCCCTTCCAGAAGAGGACGGAGGCCATCGGGCCTCGGACGCTCTCGCCCGCATTCAGATAGAAGTCGGCATTCTGCAGCCCGCTGCACACGCTCACCTGCCCCTTGGCGGCGGAGAACTTGGCGCACCAGGTGCCGGTCCAGCCTATGGAATACACGGCGCCGCAGTCAGCCCCATCGGCAGTTATGTTGAAGAACGGGAGCGAAACCTCGTCCGACGAGCGGCCCCGCTTGGGGCTGAGCTCTATGGGGCTCCCCTCGCCTATGGTCTCCTCGATTATGCCGAAGTCGTCCTGGCGGGCGTTGCTGCCGCGCAGGCGGCGCATCTCATATCCGGTCGCCCCCTTCTCCTTGAGGGTGAAGTCGGCGCTGCGCACATTGGCGATGCGGCCGCTCTTGGAGCTGCCGCTGTTGGTGAAGCGCAGGGTCCACTCGGCGGCGGCAAAGTCGGTGTAGCCCTTCACGGTGGCGGTCACCTTGAGGCCGCTCTTGCGGTCGCGCCACGATATTTCATACTGCACGCAGCCGCTCTCGTCGGCGGCCTTCTTGCTCTTGGAATACTCCCAGCCCTTGATGAAGCTTTCGCTGGGCACTCCGTCCAGAGTAAACGAGAACGGAGGGAGCGTCCCGCGCGCAAAAGCGGCGGAAATCCATTTGTCGGGGTTCTCTATCCCTTTGCGGGAGAGAGCGTTCTGCCCGTGGGCCGCGAATGTGGCCAGCAGCAGGAGCAGCACGGTGGCAAATCTTGTCTTTTTCATATCAGTGTTATTGATTATGTGTCAAAAGTATCGCGCAGTCATTCGCCCCGATGTGGATCGGCTGCGTAAAGGCCTCGTCGGGGGCGACGCCCAGATAGTCCCAGGCCTCGGAGGGAATCTCCAGGGTGATGTCCACGCTTTGGGGGGCGAAGTTGGCCGCCACCAGCGCGGCGCGCCCACCGTGCCCCCGCATAAAGGCGAACTGCCGGCGGGAGTCGAAATGCTCGCCTGCGGGATTGCGGTACATCAGGTCGAATGTCTTGCCCTCGGCAAACAGCGGGTCGGCGGCAAGAGAGAGCATCTCGCGGTAGCGGCCATAAAGCCAGGAGTCCTTCTCACCGGAGAGCGAGCAGTAGTCGTAGATGGAGGTGCGCCCGTCAAGGCCGCTGTAGCCCTCCTGCAGCATTCCCCGCTCGCCATATTCCTGCCCGAAGTAGAGCATAAACGGGGCGGTGTTGAATAGCAGGGACACCGCCAGCGGGGCCAACGCCTTGCGGCCGCTGCCCAGAAAAAAGTCGCTGGCTATGCGCTGCTCGTCGTGGTTTTCCAGAAAGTTGAGCATACGGGGTTGCAGGTCGCCCAGGAACTGCCACTCGTCGGTGAGCCAGTAGGCGGGGCGGTTGCCGCTGCAGACCTCGCGCAGGGCGTCGTAGAATCCAGACTTGTCGTAGAGATAGTCAAAGCCGGAGTCGGCGTAGCGGCGGTAGTTGCCCTTGTCGTAGATTTCCGCTATGAAAAATGCGTCGGGGTATTTGCCCCGCACAATCGAGAACGCCCAGCGGAAAAAGTCGGCGGGGACCAGCTCCGCCATATCGCAGCGGAAGCCGTCTACACCCTGCGAGAGCCAGAACAGCAGCACGTCGCGCATTATGTTCCAGGTGTATTTGTTCTCGTAGTTGAGTTTGACGGTGTCATACCAGTCGCAGAGGCCGGGCGAGGGGTTGCCGGGGCAGTTGCCGCTGCCCAGGGCGGGGTTCTCGCGGTAGTCGGTCTCTATGGGGAGTTTGAGGCTCTGGCCGTAGAGCGGATAGAAGTTGCTCACGGTGAAGGGGAGCCGGTATTGGCGGAATATGTGGTTGGGGACAAAGTCTATCACGACCTTCATCCCGGCGCGGTGGGTGCGCTCCACCAGGTCGCGGAACTCCTGCAAGCGGCTCCCTATGTCGGTGGCCAGCTCCGCCGCCACGTCAAAGTAGTCGCAGATGGCGTAGGGACTCCCCGCCTCCCCTTTCACAAGGTCGGGATGGGTGGGCTCGATGCCGGGGAATACGGTTTTGGTGGCGTGGGCAATCACGCCGGTGTACCACACCGCGCCCACTTTGAGGTCGCGGTGCAGCTCTTCGAGGTATTCTGCGGTGATGTCGGCGAATTTGCCGCTGCCGTTGCGCTGATAGGTGCCGCCCGGCTCCCAGTCGCGCTGTCCGAACACGCGGGGGAGCATCTGGTATAGGATAAACTTGTTTTTCACAACCACGAAGGTATGAAAAAAAAGACTACAAGAAGCCTTGTAGTCTTTTTGTCTTGCAGTCTTGCTATCTTACTTTATTTCTTCTTCTCGATCTTGTTCACGATGTTGATGAGGATGCTGCCGATGATGCCGGCGCAAATCGAGCCCATCAGCACGGCCACCTTGCCCATATCGCGCAATCGGGCGGTAACCTCGGGCAGCTGGTCGCCGAACGAGAGGGTGTCCACGAAGATTGACATCGTGAAGCCGATGCCGCCCAGGCAGGCCACCGCAATCAGCATAGCCCAGGAGGCCTTGGCGGGCATCTCGCCCACGTGCAGCTTGACGGCGATGAAGCTGGCCAGGGAAATGCCCAGCGGCTTGCCCAGTATCAGACCCAGGAACACGCCCATGCTCACGCTGCCCAGAGCCGGGTCAAAGTGGAATACGTTGAAGTATGACAGGTCGGGGATCTCCACCCCGGCGTTGGCCAGGGCAAAGAGGGGCATTATCAGAAAGTTGACCCAGGGTGAGAGGGCGTGCTCCAGCCGGTAGGTCATACCCATCGACTCGCGGGAGATCACCGCCAGACGCCTCAGGCAGTGGCGCTGCATTCCGTTGGGGAATTCCTCCCCCTCGTCGCCGGCGCCGGCGTATTCTTTGAGACGGCGGACATACTGCGCGCGCTTTCTGCGGAAGTAGGCCTCATTGTAGCGGGGCGCCATAGGCACCAGGAATGCCATCACCACGCCCGACATTGTGGAGTGCACGCCCGCATAGTAGAAGAGGGCCCACACCGCAATCGCGGGGACGAGGTAATACCAGTCGCGCTTCTCTCCCAGGCGGTTCATCAGCAGTATCAGCACTATCAGCACCGCCGCGATGCCCAGCAGCATAAAGTTGATTTTGCCGCCGTAGAACAGCGCCACCACAAGTATGGCGATGAGGTCGTCGGCAATTGCCAGGGCGGTGAGGAACACCTTGAGCGACACGGGGACGCGGTCGCCCAGGATGGAGAGGATGCCCACTGCAAACGCGATGTCGGTGGCGGTGGGGATGCCCCATCCGGTGGAGGCTGCGGTGCCGTGGTTCACGATGGTGAAGATTATGGCGGGCATCACCACTCCGCCGAATGCCGCAATCACTGGCATCAGGGCCTTCTTGACGCTTGAAAGCTCTCCGCACTTCATCTCCCGCCTGATTTCAAGGCCGACGGTGAAGAAGAACACGGTCATAAGTATGTCGTTGATGAAGGTCTCCACATTCATTCCGCGCGGGAAGAGGAATGTTTCCCCGCCGGGGGTCTTGATGTGCAGGGAGAGTTCGGTCTCCAGCAGATTGTGGTAGAAATCTTTGGTAAAGGGCAGGTTGGCCAGCAGCATCGCCACAATTACGCAGCAGAGCAGCAGCACGCCTTGGGCCCAGGGCTGATTGGAGAATCTTTTTCTCCGCAGATCAAAGTTCCGGACGCTTTTGGCCCAGGTGTAGACAGGTATCAGCTTCATATAATCTATTACTTTAGGCTTAATTTCAGGCCGGCAAATTTATTTAGTTTTGCAATCCGTTGTAACGGTTTTTTTTATAAATTTATGCGTTTAACACCTATCACCTGTCGATTATGAAGAAGATAAACTTTGTTCTGGCGGTGGCGGCGGCCGCCCTTATGCTGTCGGC
>CAZIUO010000030.1:0-15734 GCA_964542575.1 uncultured Muribaculaceae bacterium | reverse complement strand
GAGCCCGCGGCAACACCTGCACCAGGGCCGCAGCTGACGCCGGCGGCGGAGGCAATCTCCCCCAGCGCAGCGCGGTAAGCCTCCAGCGAATTGTAGAGCTTCTGCACGCGGCGCAATTTGGCAGAGGAGACCATCTTCATTGCCTGAGTGATCTTGAGCGTGCTGCTCACCGAGTTGATCCTCGCCTTTATTTCTTTAAGAGATGCCATCAGCCACAAAAACTAAGCTTTCAGAATTGAACTGCACACTTTGGCGGCGGCGCTGCGCACGGCCTCTTCCGCCTCGGGGGTCATCCCCTTGGTGCGGATGGTTTCGAATGTGTCGCCCGCGGAGAGGGTCTCCAGCAGCAGGCGTTCAAACTCGCCCACCTTGTCCACGGGGATGTCCTTCATAAGGGCATTTGTGCCGCAGTAGAGCACCGCGATCTGCCGCTCCACCGGCATTGTGGCGTGCAGCGGCTGAATCAGCAGCCGTGTGTTCTTGCGCCCCTTGTCCAGGGTCATCATTGAAATGGCGTCCATATCGCTGCTGAATTTGCTGAATGCCTCCAGCTCGCGATACTGCGCCTGGTCTATCTTGAGGGTGCCCGCCACCCGCTTCATCGCCTTGGTCTGGGCGTTGCCGCCGACACGGGACACCGAGATGCCCACATCGATTGCGGGGCGGTTGCCGGCGTTGAAGAGGTCGGTGTCAAGGAAAATCTGACCGTCGGTGATGGAGATCACATTGGTGGGGATGTATGCCGACACGTCGCCCGCCTGAGTCTCGATAATCGGGAGGGCGGTGAGCGAGCCGCCGGCAACCACGTGGCCGCGCAGCGAAGCGGGCAGGTCGTTCATCTTCTCTGCCACCTCCTGCTGCTCGATGATTTTGGCGGCGCGCTCCAGCAGTCTGGAGTGGAGGTAGAATATGTCGCCCGGATAGGCCTCGCGGCCCGAGGGGCGGCGCAGAATCAGCGACACCTCGCGGTAGGCCACAGCCTGCTTGGAGAGGTCGTCGTAGACCACCAGCGCGTGGCGGCCCGTATCCCTGAAATACTCGCCCACGGCGGCGCCGGCAAAGGGGGCGTAATAGCGCAGCGCGGCGCTGTCGCCCGCATTGGCGGCAATCACCACCGTGTAGTCCATAGCCCTGTGGCTGCGCAGAGTCTCCACCGTGGTGGCCACGGTGCTGGCCTTCTGGCCGATGGCGACATATATGCAATAGACCGGCTCGCCGGCATCGTAGAGGGCGCGCTGGTTGATGATGGTGTCTATGGCGATGGAGGTCTTGCCGCTCTGGCGGTCGCCGATGATGAGCTCGCGCTGGCCGCGGCCGATGGGTATCATAGAGTCGATGGCCTTGATGCCGGTCTGCAGCGGCTGGCTCACCGGCTGGCGGAATATGACGCCCGGCGCCTTGCGCTCCAGCGGCATGCAGTAGCTCTCCCCGCTCAGGGGGGCGCCGCCGTCGATGGGCTCGCCCAGAGGGGTTATGACCCTGCCGAGCATCGATTCGCGCACGTCAATGGAGGCTGTGGTACGGGTGCGGCGCACCTCGTCCCCCTCCTTCACGGTGTCGGAAGAGCCCAGCAGCACGGCGCCGACATTGTCGGCCTCGAGGTTCATCACCACCGCCTTCTCGCCGTTTTCAAACTCCAGCAGTTCGCCCGCCTGGGCCGAGTCAAGGCCCCAGATGCGCACCACGCCGTCGGTCACGGTGAGCACTTCCCCCACCTCTTCTGTCTTGGCGGAGAGGTCAATCTGCCGGAGCTCGTCCAGCAGCACTTTAGAAATCTCGCCCGGTTTTATGTTTTCGTCCATAACGACTCCCTAAATTATTCGTTTGTTCTTGGTTTCAAATTTCTTTTCGATTTCCCGCAGCTGACGCCTTACGCTGGCGTCCAGCCGCAAGTCACCCACGCGATAGACATAGCCGCCGATAATGTCGGGGTCTATGTTCACCTCAATCTCCACTTTTTGCGCCCCGCGCCTCTCTCGGGTAAACTTCTCAAGGGCGGCCAGAAGCTCATCCGAGGGCTGCGAAGCCACCGTCAGACGCCCCTCGGCAATGCCGTGGAGCTTTCGGTACTCCCTGCAGTAGTCCTGCAGCATCCGCTTGAGATGATCCTCCCTGTGGTGGTCCATCACCAGGGAGAGGAACCTGCCGAGCGGAGCGCACATCTGCGGCAAGGCCTTGTGCAGCAGTTCCAGCTTTTCAGACGGCCCCTCCAGCCGGTGGAGGTATTTCTCCAGCGCCGGCAGCAGGGAAATCAGGCTCTGCGCATCGCGCAGCACCTCGGCCCCCTGCCCCAGTGATTCCGCATACTGGAGAAGCGCTGTGGCGTATCGGCCGGTTATGAGTCCGCTGTCCATTTGAGTTGAGAGTTTAGAGTGTAGAGTTTAGAGGAGTTGAGAGTTGAAAGTGTAGAGTAGTGTGAAGTGTAGAGTGTAGAGTGTAGAGTGTAGAGGTGAGGGGGCGGTTAGAGTTCTTTTGCGAGGGTGTCCTGCAGGGTTTGCTGGGCGGCTTCCGTGTCCAGGTTGCCGCGGAGCACCTTGCCCGCCATCTGCACCGCGATAATCGCAACCTCGCCGCGGGCGGATGCCAGAATCTGCTCTTTCTGCAGCTCGGCGCTCTTTTTGGCTTCCGCGATTATCCGCTCCCCCTCCGCACGGGCATCATCGCGCGCCTTGGAGAGGATTTTGTCCCGCTCGGAGGCGGCGTCGGAAAGGATCGCCATCTTCTGATGCTCGGCATCGGCGATTATGCGCTCCTTCTCCCCGTTCAGGGACTCTATGCTCTGCTCTGCCTTGCGGGCGGCGTCCAGCTGCGTGTTGATGTAGCTGGTGCGCTTCTGCATAGAGCCCAGAATCGCGGGGAACGCGAACTTTGCCAGCACCAGAAAGACCACCGCAAAGGCGAGGGTCATCCAGAACAGCAGTCCGCCGGATGGTGTCAGAAGTCCCATTAGAGTGCCATAAAGCAGACGACGACGGCGAAGAGGGCCACACCCTCGATAAGGGCCGCCACGATAATCATTGTTGTGCGGATGTTGCCTGCACTCTCGGGCTGACGGGCGATTGCCTCCATGGCCGACTGACCGATTTTACCGATGCCGAGTCCGGCGCCGATCACGCTGATTGCAGCTCCAAGTGCTGCTCCGATAGTTCCAAGTTCCATAATTCTAAAATTTATAATTGTTGATATTTGTTCATTATTCTTCCTGCGCCAGCCCTATGAAGACCGACGACAGCATTGTAAACACGTATGCCTGGATGTATGCCACCAGCAGCTCCAGAAAGTTCATGAAAATCATAAAGAACAGCGACACGCCCGTCATCGAGGCGTTCACCGCCGCCCCCAGATGGACGGTGACGAATATTATGCTGCAGATGCTCAGTATGATGGAGTGCCCCGCCAGAATGTTGGCAAAAAGCCTTATCATAAGGGCGAAGGGCTTGGTGAACATCCCTATTATCTCAATGAGCGGCATTATTGGTATCGCCTTGAGAAACACGGGGACGTCGGGCCAGAATATGTCTTTGTAGTAATGCTTCTTGCCAAAGAGGTTCACCGCCAGGAATGTGGCCAGGGCCATGAAGAAGGTGACGGTGATGTTGCCGGTGACGTTGGCCCCGCCCGGGAAGAACGGGATGAGCCCCAGCAGGTTGGCAGTGAAGATGAAGAAGAAGGCGGTGAGCAGGTAGGGGGCGAACTTCATATAGTTGCTCCCCACGCAGGGCTTGATGACCCCCTCCAGAAGCGAATCTATCTGCCACTCCATTATGCCCGCCAGGCCGCGGGGGGCGTAGTCCACCTCATTGTGCCTCTTGTAGTAGCGGGCTGTGGCGAGGAACACGCACATCACCACCAGCAGGGCCAGGATTATGCCGCAGGCCGTCTTGGTGAGCGAGATGTCCAGCGGACGGCTCTGCCCGCCTGCGACATCCTCCACAATCTTGTCCTTGTATTTGCCTTCCGTGGCGATGTAGTAGCCGCGGTATTTTGTGCCGGCGGGATAGAGCCTGCCGGAGAGGAAGACGTCCCAGCCGCCGCTGCCGCGCACGATCACCGGCAGGGGAATGGCGATGTCCCGGCCGCCTGCGTGGGTGATTTCCCAGCGGTAGGAGTCGGCCACGTGCTCCATCACCATCTCCTTGGGGCTGAACTCCGCCCCGGCGGAATCGTCGGCCGCCTTCAGGGGAAGGGCGCACAGGGCCGCGAGGGCTATTGCAAGCAGAAATCGCCTCATCTCTCTATGCAGACAATCACCGTGTCCGCCTCCACTTTTACCGCTCCGCGCACCACCGGGCGGCTGTGCCCGCCGTCGGCCGCGCTGTAGCGCACCTCGCCCGCTGTGAGCGTGCTGACCAGGGCGGCGTGCCCCGGCAGCACCACAAACGGGCCGGCCGCCCCCGGAAGGGAGACCTTGCTGACGTTCTCCACGGTGACGGACTCCATCGGAGTTATGATTTTGAGAGTGATCATCGCTATCTGGCCGCCTCCGCAAGCATCTTCTCGCCCTTGGCGATTACGTCGTCTATGGTGCCGGCGTTCATAAATGCCTGCTCGGGCAGGTTGTCGGTCTCGCCGTCAAGAATCATCTTGAAGCCGCGCAGGGTCTCCTCGATGGGGACCATCACGCCCGGCACGCCGGTGAATTTCTCGGCCACGGAGAAGGGCTGCGAGAGGAATCGCTGCACCCTGCGGGCGCGGTTCACCGTGAGGCGGTCCTCATCGCTGAGCTCGTCCATACCCAGAATGGCTATGATGTCCTGCAGCTCCTTGTTGCGCTGCAGAATCTGGATGACCCGCTGCGCTATGTTGTAGTGTTCTTCTCCCACTACCTCGGCCGAGAGGATTCGGGAAGAGGACTCCAGCGGATCCACGGCCGGATAGATGCCGAGCTCGGCAATCTTGCGGCTGAGCACCGTGGTGGCGTCCAGGTGGGAGAATGTTGTGGCCGGCGCGGGGTCGGTGAGGTCGTCGGCAGGGACATAAATCGCCTGCACCGATGTGATGGAGCCGCTCTTGGTGGAGGTGATGCGCTCCTGCATCTGACCCATCTCGGTGGCCAGGGTCGGCTGATAACCCACGGCGGAGGGCATACGCCCCAGCAGGGCCGAGACCTCGCTGCCCGCCTGGGTAAAGCGGAATATGTTGTCCACGAAGAAGAGGATGTCGCGCGGCCCGTGGGCGTCGCTCTCCCCCGCCCCGTCGCGGAACGATTCGGCCACGGTCAGTCCGGAGAGGGCCACAGAAAGGCGGGCTCCCGGCGGTTCGCTCATCTGCCCGAATATCAGGGTGGCGTGCGACTTGGCCAGCTCGGTCTTGTCCACCTTGCCGAGGTCCCATCCCCCCTGCTCCATACTCTTGGTGAATTCTTCGCCATAGCGGATGACTCCGGACTCGATCATTTCGCGCAGCAGGTCGTTGCCCTCGCGGGTACGCTCTCCCACTCCGGTGAACACCGAGTAGCCCTGGTAGCGCTTGGCGATGTTGTTTATGAGCTCCATAATGAGCACCGTCTTGCCCACGCCGGCGCCGCCGAAGAGGCCGATCTTGCCGCCCTTGACATAGGGCTCCAGCAGGTCGATGACCTTGATGCCGGTGTAGAGGACCTCCTGGCTGATGGCCAGGGTCTCGAATGCGGGCGGGTCGCGGTGGATGGGCTGCGCCCCGGTGCGGTCCAGGGGCTCCATTCCGTCGATTTCATCTCCGGTGACGTTCATCAGGCGTCCCTTGATCTGGCTGCCGACAGGCATCGATATGGACTGCCCCTCGCTGATGACCTCCATCCCGCGGCTGAGGCCGTCGGTGGAGTCCATTGCAATGCAGCGCACGGTGTTCTCGCCGATATACTGCTGAACCTCGATTATGAGGTCGCTGCTGTCGCTGCGGGGAATCCGCATCGCGTTGTGGATGGAGGGGAGGTCCTCCTCCCTGGTGTCGGCGCTGAATGCCACGTCGATGACAGGGCCGATGATCTGTGATATGTGTCCTTTTGTCATAATTCTGCTTGGTGTTGCCCCTCTGGGCGACGGGTGCTTGACGAAGCAAAAAATGTGCCCGCCGGCACTGTGCATATGCTATCGACTTTTCTCTGAATTACCGCTGAACAGACCATACAATTCACTGTCTATCAGATTGGTAATCGAGAAAAAATCTTCCGGATTTTTTACAAAGTCCAGTTCGTCTGCGTTGATTACAATAACGCGCCCTTTGTATTCAGAAATCCACTTTTCGTAGCGGGTGTTGAGTCCGCCGAGATATTCGAGGCTCATCCCCTGCTCGTAGTCGCGCCCCCGCTTCTGAATCTGCGAGACGAGGTGCGGCACGCTGCAGCGCAGGTATATCAGAAGGTCGGGCATCCTGACCATCCGCATCATCACCCCGAAAAGCTGCATATAAGAGTTGTAGTCGCGCTCCGATATGTTGCCCAGGTCGCGGTTGTTCTCCACGAAAATGTTCACCCCCTCCATAAGGGTGCGGTCCTGGATCACCGTCTCGGTGGACTGGGCAATGTCCAGCAGGTCCTTGAAGCGCTGGGTGAGAAAATAGACCTCCAGGTTGAACGACCAGCGCTGGATGTCCTTGTAGTAATCTTCAAGATAGGGATTGTAGGTCACCGCCTCGTATTTGGGGACCCAGCCGTAGTGCTCGCTGAGCATCCGGGTGAGGGTCGTCTTGCCCGACCCGATGTTGCCTGCGACTCCGATGTGCATGCCGCGCCTCCTATTTTGCCGGCGCGGGGAAGCACTCCCCGATGCCGTCGTTGAACCACTCCTTGTATTCCAGATAGCCCTGCGCATTGTTGTGGGCCATTGCGGCGATTTTTTCGCTGCCCTCCTTGACCTTGCGGGCGGGGACGCCGGCGTAGATGCCGCTCTCCAGGGTCTGGTTGCTGAGCACCACCGCCCCGGCGGCAATCACGGTGTTGTCGGGCACCACCACATTGTCCATCACCACGGCGCCCATCCCCACCAGAACATTGTTGCCGATTTTGGCGCCGTGAATCACGGCGTTGTGCCCCACCGAGACGTCATTCCCGATTTCCACCACAGAGCGGTTGTGCAGAGTGTGCAGCACCGCCCCGTCCTGGATGTTGACCCGGTCGCCTAGGATTATGGGGTTGACATCGCCGCGCAGCACCGCGCTGTACCAGATGCTGCAGTCGCGACCCATCGTCACATCGCCGATGAGGGCGGCGTTCTCTGCCAGAAAGCAACCCTCGCCCCAAATGGGCGTCTTGCCGTTCAATTGCCTTATTATTGCCATAGGATTGGATTTTTGAAGGGCGAATTTAATAAAAAATCGGGACTATCGGCCGGTGCAGTAGTCAATCATATTCTGGATGGCACGGGTGCAGACGGGGCAGAAATGCTCGCACTCGTTGATGCGCATACGGCACTCCTGCACGGGGCGGTACACCCCGCTGGTGCGGTAGCCGGCCCCCTCGTAGACTCCCAGCTTGGAGTTGATTTCGGTCTTCTGCTTGTCGCTGAGGGTGTCCCAGATGCGGCGCAGGTCGTAGTTCTTCTCCAGGGAGCAGAGTTCGCTGGGGATCTGCACCCCCTCGGGGAGCATATCCTGCCACTTGCTGCCAAAGTCCACCAGGGTGGTGATGTTGGGCTCCCAGGGCTCGGTGCCGTCGGGATAGGTGGGGTCCACCTCCTCGCCATAATCATATTCGTCTGCCAGGCCGGCAAAGGAGTGGCCGAACTCGTGCACGAACACCACCGGAGAGAACGGATGGTCCGCAGTGCTCAGGGTGATGGAGTTGAAGATGCCGCCTCCGCCGTAGCGGGGGCTGTTGACCAGCAGGATTATCTGCTCGAAGGGGACAGTGCCGATTATGTCGTTCACAGCCCTCAGGCTGGATGTGGTGAGGTAGCGGTAGGAGTAGAAGGTGTCGAAGTGCGAGCGCGCGGCGGTGCTGAGCCAGCCGATTTGAGCCTCGGAGGGCTGGCTGGTGCCGCTGTCCTGCGAGGGGGCGAACACCGCCCGCACGTTGAAGCGCCCCTCGTTTTCGGTGAAGGGGGCGTGGGAGAAGAGGAAGTCGGTGAGGCGGCCGGCGTCGCCGAAGAACTTCTCCTGCTCCGCCTCGGTGTAACCTTCTGCCACAATCACTATGTCGTAGTTGCTCTCCAGGGCGCCGCCGCTGCGCAGGTCGCGGCAGGGCAGGCCGTTACCGACCATCTTGCGGATGAGGATGTCGGAGGGGTCAATCTCGAATTCGGTGGAGGCGACGCTGCGGCGGTGATGGTCGTTGAGGTTGATTCTGACCTTCACGGCCTCCCTGGGAGAGGGAATCAGCACGGGGCACTCGAATGCCCGGCTGCGGCGGGTCGCCTCCTCTGTGGTGAGCCACTCCTGGAAGAGGGTCGAGAAGGCCTGGGCATAAATCAGTTCGCCCGCCTTGGAATAGACCTCGACCTGGGCGTTGCCCTTGGCCAGCAGCGAATCCAGATGGGTGCGGCGGCCGGCCCACTCGCTTGTGCGGCAGATGTCCTGCAGATAGACGCTCTGGCAGCGGCAATCGCCCGCAAGTATCAGGTCCAGACGGAGGGTTCCCCCGTCAAAATTGTCGTTGAAGCCGGCGGCCGGAGCCTTGGGGCTGCAGAGAAGCAGCGCGGCCAGAATGCAAAGCAGAGACTTTTTCACTGTATTGATGTTTTAGATTGATTTTCTGAACAGGGCGCAGGTGATGGCGGTGGCGATGGCCACATTGAGCGATTCGCTGCCCGCCGCATTGCGCGGATAAGGGGGGATGAACAGGCGGCGGCTCACCAGGGAGGCCATCTCCTCCCCTATGCCGTCGGACTCGGAGCCCATCACTATGAGCCCCTCCGCCCCCAGGCTTTCGCGGTAGATGTCGCTGCCGTCGAGGAAGGTGCCGAACACCGGCATCCCGCGCTGCAAGAACTGCCGCGCCACGTCGGGCAGGTCGCAGTAGATGACCCTGCGGCGGAATATCGCCCCCATAGTGGCCTGCACCGTCTTGGGGTTGTAGAGCTCCACGGTGCCGCGGCCGGCGAATATGGCGTCTATGCCGAACCAGTCGGCTATGCGCACTATGGTGCCCAGGTTGCCCGGGTCGCGCACGCAGTCGAGCGCAAGGCAGAGCGGGCGGCTCTCTATCAGCGAGGCGACCTCCTGGGGCGAGGGCTCGGGCCGCTTGCGCACCACCGCCAGGGCCGGAGAAGGGCTCTTGAGCTGCGAGATGCGCGCCATAGCCTCGGCGCCGATGTCGCTCATATAATATACGCTGTCGATTTCAAGGCCGCTGGAGAGCGCCTCGGCAACGAGTTTCTCCCCCTCCACCACAAACAGGCCGCTCTCGTCCCGCATTTTTTTGGCGCCCAGCGCGCTTATCCGTTTTATCTCCGCTTTTGTCATAATCAAGGCTGAAAGACAACGAGACCTCAAGACTACGAAAAGCAGGCAGGGTAGCGGAGCGCCCCCAGTGCGCCCGGCCCATCTGCCACCCATAATCCGCTCGAAAGTCTCACAAAAGTAAGAAACTGTTCGGGAAATAATTAAATTTGCAAGAATTTATGCAGAAATGAAGCGCTTAAGACTACCGATGTTAATTTTACTGGCCTGCGCCGCCGCAGTGGCCAGCTCCTGCGCGCACACCCGCCGCCTGAGCGGATATGTGCTCAAAAAGAACAGCATCGAGGTCACCAACTCCCGCTCCTATCCCAAAAGCGAACTGTCCGCCTACATCAAGCAGAGCGAGAGCGGCAACAAGTTCAACGGCATCAAAGGGCTCTTCTCCAGCCCCGTGATGCTGGACGAGAGCCTCATAGAGCCCAGCCTGGAGGGGATGCTGCGCCATCTGGAATACGAGGGCTACTACAACTCCAGCATCGACACCGTCATCACCCGCAAGAGGCGCACCGCCAAGGTCACATACAAGGTCACCCTGGGCAAGCAGTACCCCATAAGCGAGATTGAATATGCGATTGCCGACCCCGCCATAGACAGCATTTACCGCGCCGACAGCGCCAACCACACCGTGAAGCGCGGCACCATCCTCTCCGAATCGGCGCTGGAGGGGGAGGCGGAGCGCCTGGCCGCGATGCTGCGCGACAAGGGCTACTACGGCTACACCAAGAACTATATGTTCAACTTTGCCGACACCACCGCCGTGGCCGACTCGGCGCTGCTGCGCATTGAGCTGCGCAACTACACCCGCAACGAGCTCCCCAGCGCGGCGCGGCAGCTGACCCCCTACACCATCCGCCACGTGAGCTACCAGATGCCGCAGGGGCTCAATGTCACCCCCAGGTTCCTCGGAGAAATCAACCTGCTCAGCAGCGGGATGCCCTACAGCGAGACCCTCATCAGCAACACCTACCAGCGCTTTGCCGCCAACCACATATTCAACACGGTGAACATAAGCCTGACCCCGGTGGATTCCACGGGCGAGGTGGACTGCCTGATTGCGCTGACCCCCTCCGACCTGCAGAACTTCGAGGTGAATATGGAGGCTTCCACCAACTCCACCGGCCTGATAGGCATCACCCCCTCGCTCACCTACAATCATTACAACCTCTTCGGGGGCGGCGAGGTGTTCACGCTGGGCTTCCGCGGCAACTTCCAGTTCAAGATCAACGAAAGCGCCCGCAGCAACGAGTTCGCCATCACCACCGGCCTGACATTCCCCAAGCTGCTGCTGCTCCCCTTTATCGAGAGCCGCACGCAGACCCTCCCCTCCACCAAGGTGTCGCTGGCATACAACTACCAGAACCGGCCCGAATACACCCGCAACATTCTCTCGGCCACCTACGGCTACAGCTGGGCGGCCAGCCGCAATCTGCGCTATTCGGTGACTCTGCCGGGGCTGAGCGTCATCAAGATTTTCAATATCGACGAGGATTTCTACAAGAATCTCAACAGCAGTTATCTGCAATATCAGTATCAGGACCACTTTGACCTGGGGGCGGCGGCCTCCATTTATTACACCACCGACCCGGCGGTGAACCCCACGGGCAGCTATTTCTACCTCCGCACCGACCTGGCCTCCAGCGGCCTGCTGCTCAACAGCGGCAAGAACCTCTGGCAGGAAAACCAGCGGGGCGAGCGGCTCATCTGGGGCATCCCCTACGCCCAGTATCTCAGGGCGCAGGTCAGCGCGGTGGAGACTCTCCGCTTCGGCTCCGACAACAATTTTGCGCTGGCGGCACGTCTGCTGGCGGGTGTCGGATATGCCTACGGCAACTCCTCGTTCCTGCCGCTGGAGCAGATGTTCTATGCCGGCGGCGCCAACTCAATGCGCGGCTGGCAGTCCCGCACGCTGGGTCCCGGCCGGTCTCCGCTCGACGACCAGTTCTCCATCTACAACCAGGTGGGCGATATGCGCCTTGAGGCCAATCTGGAGCTGCGCTTCCCGCTGTTCTGGAAGCTGAGCGGCGCCCTGTTCACCGACTGGGGCAATATATGGAACCTGCCCAAGAGCAGCTCTCTCACTCAGGAAGACGAGGATTACGCCCTGTCGGTGTTCTCCTTCAAGGATATGATGCGCTCCGGCGCGATGTCGTGGGGCCTCGGCGCCCGTCTGGACTTCGGGCTGCTGCTGGTCAGGGTCGATGTGGGCTTCAAGGGCTACGACCCCGAGTCGCAGCACTGGCTCGCGCCGCGCGAGTGGGTCTCCAGAGACGGCTACGCTGTGCATCTGGGCATCGGATATCCTTTCTAAACGACCGTTTAAATTTTTATGAGATATGAACTTTGTAATTGAAACTTCTGCACGCCACGTGCACGTTACTCAGGAAACCCTGGAAATACTCTTTGGCAAAGGCTTTCAGCTGGAGGTCAAGAAACCCCTCTCCCAGCCCGGCCAGTTCGCTTCCAACCAGAAGGTGGAGGTCGTAGGGCCCAAATCGAGCCTCAAATTCTCCATCCTGGGCCCGGTAAGGCCTCAGAATCAGGTGGAGGTGTCGTTCAGCGACGCCCGCACGCTGGGCATCGCGGCTCCGGTGCGCGAGAGCGGCGACGTAAAGGGGAGCGCCCCCTGCAAGATCATAGGCCCCTGCGGCGAGGTTGAACTCAGCGAGGGCGTGATGGTGGCCAAGCGCCACATCCATATGACCCCTGCCGATGCCGAGGCTTTCGGCGTGAAGGACGGACAGATCGTGAAGGTGGAGATTGAGCAGGAGACGGGCCGCAAGACCATCTTCGGCGACACCGTGATCCGCGTGAGCGAGAAGTATGCGCTGGCAATGCACATCGACACCGACGAGGCCAACGCCGCCGCCTGCAGCGGCAACATCACCGGCCGGATAGTGGAATAAGCGATGCCCGGCAAGGTCATCCTGCTCACCGGCGCCAGCAGCGGCATCGGCTATGAAACGGCAGTCGCGCTCGCCCGCCAGGGCCACAAGGTCTATGGCGCGGCGCGGCGGCTGGAGAAGATGCAGCCCCTCGCCGAATACGGCGTCGTCCCCGTCAAGATGGACCTGACGGTGCCCGAGTCGGTGGAGGCGGCCGTGGAGCAGGTCATCGCTGCCGAAGGGCACATCGATGTGCTGGTAAACAATGCCGGCTACGGCTATTTCGGCTCAATAGAGAATGTCCCGATGGAGGATGCCCGCCGCGAGATAGAGGTGAACGTGTTCGGACTGGCCGCCATCACCCGTCTGGTGCTGCCCCATATGCGGGAGCGGCGCAGCGGACGCATCGTGAACATCGCCTCCATAGCGGGGCGGGCGCCGTTTTACTACGGCGGCTGGTACAATGTGTCAAAATACGCGGTGGAGGCCTTCAGCGATGCGCTGCGGATGGAGATGAAGCCCTTTGGGGTGGACGTATGCATCATCGAGCCGGGGCCCATCAAGACCGACTGGGGCATTATCGCAGCGCAGCACCTCTGCGAATCTTGCGGCGAAACCGCATACAGCGACTCGGCGCTGACTATGGCGGGCAATATAAGGCGCGCCTACAGCAGCAATCTGTTTCCCGGTCCCGAGGTGATATCCCGTGCGATTCTGCGGGCGGTGAACAGCCGCCGGCCCCGCACCCGCTACCACGCCGGGCCCTTCTCCTGCGCCACCATCTTCTTTCACACTCTGCTGCCCGACCGCTGGTGGGACGCCCTGATGCGGATCCTCGGACGGAGAGAGTTTAGAGTGTAGAGTGTAGAGTTTAGAGTTTAGAGTTTAGAGAGGGCTGCAGTTCTGCGGCCCTTTTTATTGCTATATTTTGGAAAGTTAAGATATATCACTTAACTTTAAAGTGAATTTATAATAAGAAAACAATATGGCAAAAGTGAATTTGAAGGTCGTTGAACAAAACGACAATGTTGGGATGTTTTCTATTTGTTTTGAAGGAAGCGAAGAGAGTGAGTTTGAAAAATTCTTGAATGAGTTCAAGGAAAACGCAGTTTACAATCGTGACTTTAATGTTATATTGCTTGCACTAGCCAAAATCGTGGAAAAAGGTGCACTTGAACGCTTTTTTCGCAATGAAGGTAGAATGAGCGATAATTTGAAGGCACTTTCGATTGATTCAAGCAAACTCAGGCTGTATTGTCTGAGAATTTCAGATCAGGTGCTGATTCTTGGCAATGGTGGAGTTAAGTTGACACGTACATATCAGGAAGACGAGAAATTGAGCGGATATGTGATGAATTTGCAAACTTTTGACAATGTGCTGGCCAAGGCTCAGAAATCCGGTAAGATCACCATTGAACAGAATATGATAACCGGGATAGAAAGTACATCTTTCGAAATATGATAAAAAATGAATTATTCAGGCAATGCCTTGATGCGGTTCCGACCGAGCAGAAAGCCGAGTTTGAGTTGGCTTACGCCGTCGCTGAGCGTTTAGATGCCGTTTTGAAGTCAAAAGGTCTTACGCAGAAAGATTTCGCAGGGTTGATAGGCAAAAGTGAGTCTGAGATTTCAAAATGGATGACTGGACGGCATAATTTTACTTTGCAGACCATTGCAAAAATACAAACCGTCCTGAACTGTAAACTTATTGATATTGCTGACTGAGCAGCACTTGCGCTCCACTCGCCACTCGCCACTCGCCACTCCTCTAAACTCTAAACTCTAAACTCTACACTCTAAACTCTTACTGTCGGAAGGGGACCCAGAGATTTTCGCAGCCGGGAAATGTTAGCTCCAGGGTGGCTTTGACGCCGGTGGCGCCGGGGTTCAGCCGGAGATTCTCATCGGAGGCGTCCATCTCGCCAAAGCGGCAGCTGGCCACCTCGAGGGCGTTGCCGCCGGGTATCATCCGCACCGATGTGGAATAGAACAGATGGCGGTAGATGTAGTCCGTCATCTCGGCGGCGGAGGCGAACACGCGCGGCAGATTGACCCTGCGGTAGGTCCACCCCACCTTGATCTCGATGTCGCCGGGGGCGGTGTTGGGAGCGTCAAAAGTGATGCGGGCGCGGGCATAGTCTCCCGCACCGCGGCACATCATAGGCACTCCGCTTGTGGTGCAGAACACCGTCTGATTCATATTGGGGGCAATCCAGCGCAGCTCGTCGGCAGAATAGGCAAGCATCTGGGCATTGTTGCGCGAGTTCACATTGGCCCCGCTGCCGTCTGCGGCCCAGAAGCGGCGCTGCGGCGAATTGCAAATATTGTATTCCCAGTCCTGGATGTCATAGTCGATATTGCCGCGCCACTGCCCCGGCACGGCCTCGCGCGCGTAGTCGCCCCCCTTGGAGAACATCGTGGGGTAATGCTCGATATTGAAATTGATGAGGTTTATACCCTGCGCGTATTCGTTGGGGCCGAAATAGGGATAATTGGCCGAGACCTCGTCGCAGCAGTTAATCAGGGTTATCGGGTGGCACCACACCCCTACCTCGTGGGCAAAACCGTTGAAGGTGTAGCCGTAGAGATTGCCGATGGCCCCCAGCTGTATGCACACCAGGTGCTCGCCGCTCAGGGCGAAGCCCACTCCCAGCCCGACAGCATACACCGACTGCAGGATGGTCTCGCTGCCGTTGCCCGACCCCTGCAGGCCGCGGATGCCGATGCACCCCTCCACGCCGATGCGGAACTCCTGGTCGGGCTCGGGGCTGCGGTTGTAATAGCGCGTGCCCAGGCGGGCGCCGCTGACATTGAGGGCCCCCAAATAGTAGCCGTCGATGCAAATGATGGGCTTTTGGTTGTCGGGAAGGGTTATGGTGATGTCGCTCACGGTAAGTTCCTGCGACATTATGGCGTCGAAAGAGGCATCCTCCTCGCCGCGGATCACCGCGCACTGCCGGTCGGCGGCAAGGGCGTCGTAGCAGCGGCTGCTCACCTGCAGGTTGGTCCCGGTCACGAAGGTCTCATTCTCGCGCACCGGACGCCCGTTGGCCCGCACCGAACCCTGAATCTTGACCTTGGTGACGGGCTGCACCAGCGGGACTTTTATGGCATAGTCGGGGCCGACCTCGCTGCGGTGGAAGGTGTCGATGTAATAGTTGCCCGACGCAAGGTGCACGGTGCCGCAGCCGCCGAGGGCATCCACGGCCCGCTGGATTGCATCCTGATCGTCGGTCCCGGTGCAGACGATGTCGGCGCGGGCCTTGTCCGCTGCGCGCGAATCGGCAGCCGCCACATAAATGTCATCCGAATGTTTCAGTGCCTTTTCGCGGGCATTTGCCGTGAGGGGCATCAGCAGGGCCATTGCGGCCGCCATTATCGCTGCAGTAATTTTCATCGTTTTTTGGGATAAAACTGCAGCAAGTTAGCGATTTTGCCTCAAACCACAATGAGAGTGTAGAGTTGAGAGTTTAGAGT
>CAZIUO010000029.1:0-16186 GCA_964542575.1 uncultured Muribaculaceae bacterium | reverse complement strand
CTCTCCACTCCTCTAAACTCTCAACACTAAACTCTAAACTAAAAAAGCCGGCCGCGATGGCCGGCTTTTTATAGCTGTCCGGTGACGCAGGTGACGTGCACCGTGAGGCGGCGGGGTTCGCTCTGCAGCGCCTCCAGGGCCTCGCTGCGCTGGATGTACCCCTCCAGCACCATCTTGCAACTTGCCGGCACCTGCAGATATTGGGTGAGGGCGGCGGCCGTGACGCACTCGTGGCCGCTGAGAAGCCCCGCCGCGTCAAAGGCGTCTATCCACTCCTGCACCTCTTCCGAGGCAATGTCGCAGCAGGAGCTGCGCGGCTCAATGCAGAGCGCCGCCGGCAGGCGATGGGTGCACATCTCGATATCCTTGAGCAACAGCGCCGTGTGATACTCGTCGCCCGGCAGATTTATGGAGAAGGTGTCGTTGCCGGTGACGCTGCAGTCGAAGCCGGCGATGCGCATCAGCGCTCCGGCCCCCTGCCACACCAGAATCCGGCGCCCTTCATTGTCTACAGGGCAGGCGGAGAGGTCCACGGCATATTTGATGAATTCCTGGCAGGCGGCGCCGCGGCTCACCCGCCTGGAACCGAATTTGCGCTCTATGCACCTGCGGGTAAACTCGCGGTAGCGCTCCTGATAACTCAAGTTTTCTGTCTGACTTTTCATTCTTGCAGCAATTTGGCCAGAGTCCCGGGGGTGATGTCCTTTGCAATCACCACTCCTTCGGCATCCAGCAGGTAAATTTTAGGGGCGATGCTGACGTCATATTTGCTGTAGAGCTCGCTCTGCGGCCACTCGGCGCGGAGATCTCTCCACAGGCGGCCGCGGCGGCGCAGGCTGTCGCGCCACTCCTCTTCGTCCGGCCCCACATAAACGCTGGTGATGCGCGCCCCGCTGCGCCGCAGCGTCTTGCGCATCTCCAGAAGCTCTTCTTTCCAGGCCCGGCACTCCTCGCAGGAGACCAGGTTGAAGAAGATTACTGCATATTTTCTGCCACAATATCCAATCAGGTGCCGCTGATGTCCCCCCTTGTCCAGAAGCATCACGTCGGCGGCCTTGCTCCCCAGCGGGTTCAGGGAGAAGATGCGCAGCGCCTCGCGGGTGCTCTCCAGCATCTCCTGCGACCAATACTGCGGCTGCCCCGCAATGTATTCGCGGGCCACGAGTGCGGCGCTCTGCATCGCCTCATAATCTCCCCGGCCCCGGAGGTAATTGTAGATTCCGGAGAAGGTCTCGCGGTAGAGGGGGGCGTCGCCCTCCAGGCGGCTGCGGAATGCGCGGCACACGTCGGCCACGCTGGCGGTGTCCAGCCCCATATTGTCCCGCACCCCGTCCATCAGGGAGTAGAGCGACTCCTCAAACGATTTTTTCTGCCCCAGCAGCGCACTCAGGGCAGCGGCGTCCAGCTTGCGGCCGCAGATGCGGTTGTCCTCGTCAAGCAGCAGCAGCGAGGGGGTCGTGAGCACCGAATATTTCTTGTGGAACTGCGATTTGCCCTCGGGGTCCCAGAGGTGTACGACCCGCACTTTGGGGTTGTCGATGCCGCGGAAGGCTTTGAGGGCATACTTGACCCACGCCGTGCGGTCGCTCTGGGTGTAGACCGCGTAGAGGGTCAGCGGCGCGTCGGCGTCATAGCCCTTGAGGCAGGAGACAATCAGCGGAGTCTGCACGCTGCAGGTGGCGCAGCCGTCCTCGTAGAAATAGAGCACTTTGGGCCCGCCGGTGGCCTCGCGCACATCCACCGTGCCGCCGTCGATGCTTTCCAGCTGCAGCGGGGCGGCCGGCATTCCCAGCAGCGACTGCCGATTGAATTCGGCAAAGGCGTAGAGGGTGGGGTAGGTGGCCTCCGACGGCCATTTGAGCCGCTTGTTGAGGAAGTAATTGTCGGCGATGTACACCGACACCCCTTCCGCCCCCATCACGGGACATTCCAGAAAGTAGTTGAAGGCGGTGCCGGCAATGGCGGCGCGGCTCTTATCGTCGGGCACCGAGGCTATGAGGGCGTCGCAGCGGGCGTTGATGCTGTCCACCGGCAGGGTGCACACGGCGTCGAAATACTCCCTGAGCGAGCCGTAGAGATTCAGGGTGTCCTGCTGAGCAAGGCCCCTGAACGGCAGCAGAAGCGCCACAAGCAAGGCTATGAGCCCCCGGCGCATCTATTCCAGCATTTTCAGATATTTGGCGATGTCCACATTCTTGGGGATGAAGTCGGTGGCCTTGCCGCCGTTGATGAGCACATCGCGCACAACTGTAGATGATATGAACGAGTATTCGTGTCCCGAGGGGATGAATACCGTGAGGATGGAGGGGCGCATCTTCTTGTTGGCCTGGGCAATGGCCCTCTCCAGCTCGAAGTCGGTGGTGGTGCGCATTCCGCGCACTATGTATTTGGCCCCCTTCTCCTGGCAGAAGTCCACCGTGAGGCCGCTGAAGGCGCACACCTCCACGTTGGGCAGGTCGGCAGTGGCGTCGCGGGCGATCTGAACCTTGATGTCGATGGGGAAGAAGTGCCCTTTGGAGGAGTTGTTGCCGATGGCCACAATCACCTTGTCAAAAATTCTGAGGGACGATTTGACCACCTCCAGATGGCCGAGGGTGAAGGGGTCGAAAGACCCCGGGAAGACTGCGATTTTCATCAGTTGAGAGTTAAGTTACCGGCTCCAGTCGATGGGCTCGAACCCCTCGGCGGAGAGAATTTCGTTGGTTTTGGAGAAATGGCGGCAGCCGAAAAACGCCCCGCCCGCAAGGGGGGAGGGGTGGGCCGCCTCCAGCACATAGTGGCGGGAAGTGTCTATCAGCACCTTTTTGTCGCGGGCAAACCTGCCCCAGAGCAGGAACACCACGCCGCTTTTGCCGTCGCTGATGGCCTTGATCACCGCATCGGTGAAGGTCTGCCAGCCGAGTTTGCTGTGGGAGGCGGCCTCTGCGGCGCGCACCGTGAGTATCGAGTTCAGCAGAAACACTCCCTGCTCCGCCCAGCCCCGCAGCGAACCGCTCTTGCGGCTCAAGTCCAGCCCCGTGTCGGCGGAAATCTCCTTGTAGATGTTCTTGAGCGACGGGGGCAGCTGCACCCCTTCCGGCACCGAAAACGACAGCCCCTCAGCCTCGCCGGGCCTGTGGTAGGGGTCCTGCCCCAGAATCACCACCCGCACTTTGTCAAAGGGGGTCAGCTCAAACGCGTTGAATATGAGCCTGCCGGGGGGGTAGATGGTGGCTCCGGCCTCCTTCTCGGCGTGTAAAGCGGCAGCGAGCGCGGCAAAATAGGGTTTGTCGAACTCGCTGCTCAATACCTCCTTCCAAGAAGGCTCTATCTTGACATTCATCTGCCGAAGGTTTGGTTCCTAATCGAATACAAATTTAAGAACTTCATCGACTCTGTCAACATAGTGGAAAGAGAGCCCCTTGATGTAAATCTCCTTGATGTCCTCGATGTCCCGGCGGTTTTCCGACGAAATCACTATGGTGTGGATGCCGGCCCGCTTGGCGGCCAGAATCTTCTCCTTGATGCCGCCCACCGGCAGCACCTTGCCGCGCAGGGTGGTCTCGCCGGTCATTGCGATGCCCTTGCGGATGCTCTTGCCCTTGAGGGCGGAGGCGATGGCGCACACCATTGTGATGCCGGCCGAGGGACCGTCCTTGGGGATGGCTCCCTCCGGCACGTGGATGTGGAAGTCCTTCTCGCGGAACACCTTGGGGTCGACTCCGATTGTGGCGGCGTTGGCCTTGAGGTATTGGAAGGCGATGGTGGCCGACTCCTTCATCACGTCGCCCAGGTTGCCGGTGGTGGTCAGGTGGCCCTGCCCCTCGCTCACGCTGCACTCGATAAAGAGGATTTCGCCCCCCATCTCGGTCCAGGCCAGCCCGGTGACCACGCCGGGCAGTTCGTTGCCCTTCTGCATATCGTGATGGTTGGTGGGCAGCCCCAGATATTCGCGGATCTGCTCCGGCTTGAGGGTCGTGTTGTGCTCCTCGCCCAGAGCGATTTTCTTGGCGGTGATGCGGCACAGCTTGGCAATCTGCTTGTCCAGGCCGCGCACGCCCGACTCGCGGGTGTAATTGTCTATGATCTCCCTGATGGCAGGCTTGGTGAGCTTGATGTCGTCAGCGGCGAGGCCGTGCAACTCCAACTGCTTGGGCAGCAGGTAATCCTTGGCTATGGCCTCCTTCTCCTCTGCCAGATAGCCCGACACATTTATCATCTCCATACGGTCGCGCAGGGCGGGGCTGATGTTCTCCACATTGTTGGCGGTGGTGATGAACAGCACCTTGGAGAGGTCGTAGTCGACATCCAGATAGTTGTCGTGGAAGGTGACGTTCTGCTCGGGGTCGAGCACCTCCAGCAGGGCGCTGGCGGGGTCGCCGTGGTAGTCGGTGGAGACCTTGTCTATCTCGTCCAGCACAATCACGGGATTGACGGTGCCGGCGCGCTTCATTGTCTGCACAATGCGGCCCGCCATCGCGCCGATGTAGGTGCGGCGGTGTCCGCGGATTTCAGACTCGTCGTGCAGGCCGCCCAGCGAGATGCGCCCGTATTTGCGCCCCAGGGCCTTGGCGATGGACTTGCCCAGCGAGGTCTTGCCCACGCCCGGAGGGCCGTAGAGGCACAGGATGGGCGATTTCATATCCCCCTTGAGCTTGAGCACCGCCAGGTACTCTATGATTCTCTCCTTGACCTTCTCAAGGCCGTAGTGGTCCTCGTCCAGCACCTTCTGGGCGTGCTTCAGGTCCAGATTGTCCTCAGTGGTCTCGCTCCAGGGGAGTTCCACCAGGAACTGCAGGTAGCTGTATATAACATTGTAGTCGGGAGTGCTCGGGTTGGTCTTCTCCATCTTGTGCAGCTCCTTCTCAAACGTCTCGGCCACATAGGAGGGCCAGTTCTTGCCCTCGGCCTTTTTGCGCAGCTCGTCCACGTCGTCTCCGCTGGAGCTCATCCCCAGCTCTTCCTGGATGGTCTTGAGCTGGTTGTTGAGGTAATACTCCCTCTGCTGCTGGTCCATCTCCACCTTGACCTTCTTCTGGATGTCCTCGCGGATCTTGAGTATCTCTATCTGCTTGTCAAGCAGCGCCAGCAGCAGGGCGGCGCGCACCTTTATGCGCCCCTCCTCCAGCAGCGGCATCTTCTCCAGAGGGTTCTCCACCTCGATGGTGGAGGCCACGAAGTTCACCAGGAACGACTTGTCCTCTATGTCGCGGATGGCCATGCTCGCCTCCTGGGACATATTGGTGGACATCTTGATGACCCGCTGCGCGGCGGCCTTGATGCCGTCGGCGAGGGTGTCCATCTCCGGGTCGGTGACGGCCGAGAGGTCTTCCGGCAGATATTCCACGCTGGCCATCATATAGGGGAACACGACGTCCACCGATTTCACGGTGAAGCGGCTCACCCCCTGGATTATGGCAGTGACAGGAACATTTGGCAGGTCTATTATCTTGAGCACCCTGCCGAGGGTGCCTGTGGCAAACACGTCATCCGCCCCGGGGTCTTCTACCTTGGGGTCCTTCTGGGTGACGGCGCCGATGAGTTTGTTGGACTTGTATGCGTCATTGAGCAGCTGGATGGACTTTTCGCGCCGCACGGGCATCGGAATCACCGTGCCGGGAAAAAGCACGGCCCCCCGCAGCGGCAGCAGCGGCAGCACTTTGGGCAGCTGCTCGTCCTGGAGCTTACCGCTGGCGTCTATGTTCATCACGGGTATGATGTTCATACCTATATCTTCTCCTGCAAGTATAAACGGATCTTTCATCGTATGTCAAATTGTCAGAATTGTAATAAGCCGTTGTTACCGGTCAATCATTGTGCCAAAGATAAGCGCAAATTTTTAGTGATATCTATTTGATAAATAAAAAAATAAGCATACTTTTGCAGCCAGTTTCACTGAAAAACATCAATAAAAATAATAGTATAGAGTTATGACTAAAGCAGATATCGTAAGCGAAATCGCGAAATCTACCGGATATGAGAAAGTTGTTGTTCTCGGTGTTGTCGAATCATTTATGGAATGCGTGAAGGAGTCTCTCAGCAAGGACAAAAACGTATATCTCCGCGGTTTCGGCAGCTTTGTGGTTAAGGAGCGTGCAGAAAAGGCTGCCCGTAACATCTCCAAGAATGTCACCATCACTATACCGGCACACAAAATCCCCTCTTTCAAGCCTGCAAAGACTTTCGTAGAGCAAGTAAAGAACCTGAAATAATCACTTAAAACCTAATAATTATGCCTAGCGGTAAGAAAAGAAAAAGACATAAGATGTCTACGCACAAACGTAAGAAACGTTTGCGCAAGAACAGACATAAGAAGAAATAATCCTTCTTAAGTTTTCAAGGCTGGCCACAGTGCCAGCCTTTTCACAATGGAAAAGAACCTGTTCATACAAGTCGACAAAGGCGTCACTTCGATCGCTCTGACCGAGGGGGGACGCCTTATCGAGTATGACCAGGAGAGCGATGCCAAGGCCCAGTTCTCTGTCGGAGACGTCTTCCTGGGCAAGGTCAAGAAGCTGCTTCCCGCCCTCAACGCCGCGTTTGTGGACATCGGCGACGAGAAGGAGGCCTTCATCCACTATCTCGACCTGGGCATCAACTTCAAGACATTCGACTATTTTGTAAAGCAGATCGACATCTCGAAGAACTACACCACCTTCTTCGAGAAGATCACCATCGACGAGCCGCTGGAAAAGGAGGGTCACATCAGCGACCACCTGCACGTGGGCCAGCCGGTGATGGTGCAGATTGTCAAGGAGCCCATCTCCACAAAGGGCTCGCGCCTGTCGGGAGAGATTTCCATCGCCGGGCGCAATCTGGTGCTGCTGCCATTCTCCGACAAGGTGAGCATCTCGCAGAAAATCTCCTCGAAAGAGGAGAAGTCCCGCCTGAGCCGCCTTATATACAGCATTCTGCCCAAGAACTACGGCGCCATAGTGCGCACCGCGGCGGAGGGCAAGCGCGCCGCCATTCTGGACGCAGAAATCAAGGGGCTTATCCACAAGTGGGAGAGTTCCTGGAAAAAGCTGGCCAAGAGCAAGGATGTGCAGCTGCTCTTCCGCGAAAACAGCCGCGTCACCACCCTCATCCGCGACCTGCTGAACGACGATTTCACCAACATTTATGTGGACGACCGCGCCACCTGCGACGAGGCGAGCCAGTATGTGGCAATGATTTCTCCAGGGCAGGAGAAGATAGTGCACTTCTACAACCGTCCGCAGCCCATTTTCGACTATTACGACATCACCCGCCAGGTCAAGGGGGCCTTCGGGCGCGTGGTCTCCCTCAGAAAGGGGGCCTACCTTGTGATTGACCACACCGAGGCGATGCACGTGATAGATGTCAACAGCGGCACCCGCATCAAGGCGGGCGAGCAGGAAGACAATGCGCTTGAGGTGAATATGAGCGCCGCCGACGAGGTTGCGCGCCAGCTGAGGCTGCGCGATATGGGGGGCATCGTGATAGTGGACTTCATAGATATGGAGAGCCAGGAGCACCGCACCCGCCTCTACAAGCATATGCAGGAGCTGATGGAGGGGGACCGCGCGCGCCACACCGTGCTGCCGCTCACCAAGTTCGGGCTGATGCAGATAACCCGCCAGAGGGTGCGCCCCGTGACGGTGGTGGAGACCCAGGAGGTCTGCCCCGCCTGCAAGGGGACTGGCAAAATCGGCCCCACGGTGCTGCTTGACGAGTCTCTGGAGCGCCATCTGATGGGCATAATGGAGAAAGGGGGCCACACGAAACTCTCCCTGGTGGTCAACCCCGTGGCATACGCCTACATCACCCGCGGAATGTGGAACAGCAAAGTGAGCGGGTGGAAGCGCAAATACAAATGCTCCATCAATGTGGAGCAGGACAGCGGCTTTGCAGTGAACCAGTCTGCCTGGTTCGACGCCGTTACCAGCGAGCGGCTCGGTTCATTTTTCGACTGATCTCGGCGTTGCATAGATTGCCGATGCTCCCCTTGTGGGTGTGATTCAGCCCCTCTACGGTCTTGGCTCCCGAATACTGGAATTTACCCTCGTTGACAGCTTTGCCTATGGTCTTGTAGGCATCTCTGAAGGGGATGCCTCCCACAACCATCTTGTTGACCTCCTCCACGGTGAACATAGGGTCGTACATCGCGGTCCCTTCCAGGATATGCTTGTTCACGCTGATGTTCTCCAGCATATAGACGGTCATCTCCAGGCACTCCTTTATAGAGTCGATGGCGGGGAAGAGGGTGTCCTTGAGCAGCTGGAAGTCGCGGTGATAGCCGTGGGGCAGGTTGGTGGTGAGCATTGCGATGCTCCCCTCGCAGCCCTCTATGCGGTTGGTCTTGGCCCGCATCACCTCCCACACGTCGGGATTCTTCTTGTGCGGCATAATGCTGCTGCCGGTGGTCAGCGAGTCGGGGAAGGAGATGAACTTGAAGTTGCTGGACATATACTGGCAGCAGTCGGCGGCAAACTTGTTGAGGGTGGAGGCGACGCAGCCGATTGCAGCGGCCACCGCGCGCTCGGTTTTGCCGCGCCCCATCTGCGCCGCGATGCTGTTGTAGCTCAAATCTTCAAAACCCAGGTCGCGGGTGGTCTGCTCGCGGTCCAGCGGGAACGAGCTGCCGTAGCCCGCCGCGCTGCCCAGAGGGTTCTGGTTGGCTATCTTGTAGGCTGCGCCAAGCATATACATATCGTCGCAGAGCGCCTCGGCATAGGCTCCGAACCACATTCCGAACGATGACGGCATTGCAATCTGGCCGTGGGTGTAGCCGGGGAGAATCACATCCTTGTTCTCTTCCGAGAGGGCCTGCAGCTTGCCGAACAGGGCGAGCACCTGGCCGCGGATATTCTGCAGCTCGGCGCGCAGGTAGAGCTTCAGATCCACCAGCACCTGGTCGTTGCGGCTCCTTCCGGAGTGGATTTTCTTCCCCAGGTCGCCCAGGGTCCGGGTCAGGCATATTTCCACCTGGGAGTGGATGTCCTCCGCTATGTCCTCCAGCACAAAGGTCCCCTCTTCTATGCTGAGCAGGATCTTGTCCAGCTCCGCCTGCAGCACCTTCTCCTCCTGTGCGGGCAGCAGTCCGACCTTGGAGAGCATCGCGATGTGGGCCTTGGAGCCCAGCACGTCATATTTGGCAAGCCGCATGTCCAGTTCGCGGTCGCGGCCTACTGTGAAATCTTCTACCGCCTTTGCGGCGTCTACACCTTTGTTCCAGAGTGTCTGCATATGTCTTACAATGATAATTGCTCTATGAATCTTATATAAGCGGCGATTCCCTCGCGGATTTCGCTCTTCAGTATGTATTCGTCCGCCTTGTGGGAGCGGTTGGAGTCGCCCGGCCCTATTTTGATGGCCTCTATGGGCATCCGCATCCAGTCGGAGGAGGTGGGGGAGGTAATCATCTCCATCCCCAGCTTCTGCGCGGTGCGGTAGAGGGGCGAATCCTGCGGGGTGGCGCTGGCCTTGTTGAGCAGGTTGCGCGCCTTGAGGGTCGATGAGACCTCCGCCTGCAGCAGGCCGAGAATCTCTTCGTTGGAGTAGCACTCGTTGGGGCGGATGTCCACCACAAAGGTGCAGCTGTCGGGAATCACGTTGTGGGCGTGCCCCGCATTGATTTGCGTCACCGAAAGCTTGACTTCGCCCAGGGTGGGGGAAATTTTGCAGAAGCGGTAAGCCCTGAGGCGGGCTATGTCGTCCAGCGCCTTGTAGATGGCGTTCTCTCCCAGATGGGCCCTGGCGGCGTGGGCGCTGCGCCCCGTGGCGGTGCCGTCAATCACCAGCAGTCCGCTCTCGGCTATGGTGGCCCGCATACGGGTGGGCTCGCCGATTATGGCAAAGTCGGCGTGGCTCTTTATGAACTCGCCCAGGCTGCGGGTGCCCCCCGCGCCGGAGCGCTCCTCTTCGCAGGAGAGCAGCAGCTGCAGGTTCACCGGGCAGACGCCCGTCTCGCGGAAGTGGAGGAATGTGGCAATCATACTCACCAGGCTGCCGCCGTCGTCGTTGCTCCCCAGCCCCAGGATGCGGTCTTCCGCCTCGGGGGGATTGATTGCGTCAAAGGTGTACGAGTCGGCAATCTGCACGGTGTCCATATGGGCGCAGAGCAGCAGTGTGGGCAGTTTGTCGCTGATTTGCAGCCGCGCGGTGATGTTGTTGCCGCGGCGCTCCGCCGCCACACCGCGTGCGGCGAGCCACTCCATCAGGAAGTCGGCCCGCTCCCCCTCTTCAAAAGAGTAGGCGCGGATGGGTATCAGCCGCTTGAGCAGGTCAATCGCCAGGTCGCCGTAGTTCTCCATACGCTATCTGATGGTTGTTCCCTTGAGCTCCAGCAGGTTCTCGGAATTCTTGATTATGACGCTCCTGACGCCGCTGCCGATGGCGGCAAAGGCGTTCTGCAGCTTGGGCAGCATTCCTGCGGAGACGCTGCCGTCGCTCTTGAGCTCTTCGAAGAGAGGCCTGTCGATGTATGAAATCAGGGAGCTGTCGTCGTCCTTGTCGCGCAGCACGCCGTCCTTCTCAAAGCAGAAGATAAGGTCGGTGTCGTAGAGCGGGCTCATCGCCACGGCGATGCCGGTGGCTATTGTGTCGGCGTTGGTGTTGAGCAGCGTGCCCGCCCCGTCGTGGTTTATGGCGCACACCACCGGGGTCACACCCGCCTTGAGCAGCAGGTCGAATGCCTCGGGGTTGACCATATCCAGGTCCCCCACATAGCCGTAGTCCACCGGGGTTGCGGGGCGCTTGCGGCAGGTGATGGCGCCGAAGTCGGCCCCTGAGAGGCCGGCGGCATTGCAGCTGTACTTCTGCAGCGTGGCCACGATCTGCTTGTTGATGAGGCCGGCATACACCGCCGTGACCACCTTGAGGGTGTCGGCGTCGGTGACCCTGCGCCCGTCTATCATTTTGGGCTCGATGCCCAGGCGGGGGAGGATGCGGGTGGCGATGGCGCCGCCGCCGTGCACCAGAATCTTGGCCCCGGGGATCGAGGAGAAGCGCTCCAGAAAGCGCTCCAGAGCTTCGGGGTTGTCTATTACATTGCCCCCGATTTTTATTACCGAAAGTTTCTTCATCAGAGAGAGAGCAGTATTTCTTTAAGCACGGTCTGCGCCGATACCACGCGGTTGGCCGCCTCGGGAATCACCAGCGACTTGGGCGACTCTATCACGTCGTCGCTCACAATCATATTGCGGCGCACCGGCAGGCAGTGCATGAAGAAGGCGTCGTTTGTCAGGGCCATCTTCTCTTTGGTCACTGTCCAGCTGCGGTCGCGGTTTATCACTTTGCCGTAGTTGTCGCCCGCGTATGCGGCCCAGTTCTTGGCATACACGAAGTCCGCCCCCTCCAGGGCCTTGTCCTGGTCATATTCCACGCGGGCGCGCCCCACAAATTTGGGGTCGAGCTCGTAGCCCTCGGGGTGGGTTATCACAAAGTCGTAGTCGGTGGCGTTCATCCACTCCGCAAAGGAGTTGGGCACCGCCTGCGGCAGCGCCTTGGGGTGGGGGGCCCAGGTCATCACCACCTTGGGCCGCGCCTGCTTCTTGTGCTCTTCTATTGTGATGAGGTCGGCAAACGACTGCAGGGGGTGGCGGGTGGCTGCCTCCATACTGAACACCGGCCGGCCGGAATACTGTATGAACTGGTTCAGGATGACCTCGTCGTAGTCGTCGCGCTTGTTTTCAAAGCGGGCGAAGCTGCGCACGCCGATGACGTCGCAGTAGCTGCCCATCACCGGAATCGCCTCCAGAATGTGCTCGCTCTTGTCGCCGTCCATCACCACGCCCCGCTCGGTCTCGAGCTTCCAGGCGCCCTGGTTTATGTCCAGCACAATCACGTTCATACCCAGGTTGAGCCCCGCCTTCTGGGTGCTCAGGCGGGTGCGGAGGCTGGAGTTGAAAAACACCATCAGCAGAGTCTTGTTCTTGCCCAGCGCATTGTCTGCAAAGGGGTTCTGCTTTACATAGGCGGCCTTTTCAAGCGCCTCCTTTATCGGGCCGATGTCGGCCGCGCAAGTGAAGTGTCTCATTTTTTCTAAGCGGTAAGATTGTTGAACGACTCTACGAACTGCTCGCACTCCTGCTGCGATATGCACAGCGGCGGCAGCAGCCTGATTACATTCGCCCCGGCGCCGCCGGTGAATATGTGCTTCTCAAAGAGCAGCCGGTTGCGCAGATCGCTGTATTCCTCATTGAGCTCGATGCCTATCATCAGGCCGCGGCCGCGCAGCTCCTTTATGGCCTTGTTGCCCTTGAGCGCGCCCAGGAGGTATTCCCCGCGGTTGCGGGCATTCTCCGTGAGACTCTCCTTGCAGAAGATGTCCAGCACGGCGATGGCGGCGGTGCAGGCGAGGTGGTTGCCCCCGAAAGTGGTGCCCAGCATCCCGTATTCCGCCTTGATGGCGGGGCTGATGATGATGGCGCCGATGGGGAAGCCGTTGCCCATCCCTTTTGCCATTGAAACTATGTCGGCCCTGATGCCGTATTTCTGATGGGCGTAGAAGTCTCCCGTGCGGCCGTAGCCGCTCTGGATTTCGTCCATTATGAGCAGGGTGCCGCTCTCGTCGCACGCCTTGCGCGCCGCGCGGAGAAACTCTCCGTCCGGCTCGTAGATGCCGGCGACGCCCTGGATGCCCTCTATGATAACCGCGGCGAATTCGCCGGTGGCCAGGTGGCTCTGCAGGGCTGCGATGTCGTTCAGCGGGGTGAACTGCACATTGGCGGTCTTGTTGAAGGGGGCCTGGATCTTGGGGTTGTCGGTGGCAGCCACCGCGCCGCTGGTGCGGCCGTGGAACGATTTGCCGCAGGCCAGGATTTTGCTGCGCCCGGTGGCAAAGGAGGCCAGCTTCATCGCGTTCTCGTTGGCCTCTGCGCCGCTGTTGCACAGAAACAGGTTGTAGTCGGCATAGCCGCACGCCTCGCCCAGCTTATGGGCAAGAGTCACCTGCAGCGAATTCTCCACTGCGTTGGAGTAGAATCCCAGCTTCTGGATCTGGGCGGTGAGGGCCGCCACATAGTCGGGGTGGCAGTGCCCCACGGAAATCACGGCGTGCCCTCCGTAGAGGTCCAGATATTCGGTGCCGTTTTTGTCCCAAACCTTGCAGCCAAGCCCCTTCACGGGCTCTATCGGCCACAATTTGTATGTCTTGAAAAGTTCCATTCTCTAAAATGCGTTTGCCTTGAGGCGCAGTGCCGTGGTCCGCTCCAGATTGAACATAAGGTTCATGTTCTCCACCGCCTGGCCGCTGGCCCCCTTGAGCAGGTTGTCTATGATTGATGTGATGTGTATGTAGCCGTTGTGGCTCTCTATGTGCAGCAGGCACTTGTTGGTGTTCACCACCTCCTTGAGGCTGACGGGGGAGTCGCTCACAAACACGAACGGCGAATTCTTGTAGTATTCGCGGTAGATTTCCGCAACCTCGTCGGCGCTTGCGCTGCACTCGGTGTAGATGCTGGCAAAGATGCCGCGGGCAAAGTCGCCGCGCATCGGCACAAAGTTGATTTTCTGCTCCTTGCCGCTGAGGGTGCGGAGGGTCTGCCCGATTTCTGCCAGATGCTGGTGGGTGAAGGGCTTGTACACCGATATGTTGTTGTCCCTGTAGGGGAAGTGGCTGGTGGCCGACAGCTTGCGGCCCGCCCCCGTGGCGCCGGTGATGGCGGTCACGTGAATCTCGCCGCAGAGCATCTTGAGCGCCGCCAGAGGCACAGTGCCCAGCTGGATGCAGGTTGCAAAGCAGCCGGGGTTGGCCAGGTAGTCGCACCCTTCTATCTGGCTGCCGAATACATCGGTGAGGCCATAGATGAAGTGCATCCCCTTATAATCGGGTTCGGTGCGGAAATCCTGCCCCAGGTCGATTATCTTGCACCCGGCGGGGATGTCGTGGCTGTCGATGAATTCCTTGGAGAGGCCGTGGCCCAGGCAGAGGAACACCACGTCGGGCTCGCCCAGGGTGTCGGTGAACTTGAGGGAGGTCTCCCCCAGCAGGTCCCTGTGGAACTCGGTGACGTCCATTCCGGCGCTGGTGGTGCTCATCACGGAGCAGATTTCCACCTCCGGATGGTTTATCAGTATTCTCAGAAGCTCGCCGGCGGTGTATCCGGTGCCTCCCGCAATGGCCGCCTTTATCATATCAGTTCGTCTTTATGCGCGCCGTAATATACTCTCAGAGGGGTGGAAGTCACCTTGATGAAGCCTTTGGCGTCGTCGCTGGTCCAGCCCTTCTGGGTCTCGCCATACTCGCCGAGCTTGGATTTGAGCAGGTCGTGCTCCGAATCCACGCCCACGGTAGAGAAGCCGTAGGGGCGCAGCTCCAGGGTCACGGTGCCGGTCACGTTGCGCTGGCTGCTGGAGAGCATCGCCTCGATGTCGCGCATCACCGGCTCCAGATACTGGCTCTCGTGCAGGAACATCCCGTACCAGTTTGCGACCTGGTCCTTCCAGTACTGCTGCCATTTGGAGAGGGTGAATTTCTCCAGGAACTTGTGCGCGCCGATTATGAGCATAGGTGCGGCGGCCTCGAAGCCCACGCGCCCCTTGATGCCGATTATGGTGTCGCCCACGTGCATGTCGCGGCCGATGCCGTATGCGCAGCCTATCTCCTCCACAGCCTGGATTGCGGCTATCTTGTCGTCGTATTCCTTGCCGTTCACGCTGCAGATTTCACCCTCCTTGAAGCCGAGGCTCAGGATTTCGCTGCCGCTCTTGGTCACCTGCTTGAGGTAGGCGCTCTCCGGCAGGCCCTTTCGGGAGTCAAGAATCTCGCCGCCGCAGATGGATGTGCCCCAGATGCCCACGTTGTAGGAATATTTCAGCTTGGTGAAGTCGGCAAAGTAGCCGTGCGCGTTGAGGTAGTCCACCTCCTCCTTGCGGGTGAGGTTCCCGTCGCGGGTCAGGGTGATGATCTCCATCTCGGGGCACATCACCAGGAAGGTCATATCAAAGCGGACCTGGTCGTTGCCGGCGCCGGTGGAGCCGTGGGCGATGGCGTCAGCCCCTATCTCCTTTGCGTAGCGGGCGATGGCGATGCCCTGGAATATGCGCTCCGACGAGACGCTGATGGGGTAGGTCCCATTGCGCAGCACATTGCCGAATATCATATACTTGAGGCTCTTCTCATAGTACTCTTTGGTCACGTCCAGGGTGACATATTTTGTGGCGCCCAGCTTGTAGGCGTTCTCCTCGTTGGCCTTGAGCTGCTCGGCGCTGAATCCGCCGGTGTTGGCGCAGGCGGCGTAAACTTCATAACCCTTCTCTTTTGACAGGTACATCACCGTATAGGAGGTGTCCAGGCCGCCGCTGTAGGCAACAACTACTTTTTTCTTTTCCATATCTGTGGATTTTTTTGTTTCTGATTAATCGATGTGGTCGTCCGTCTCTATTTTAATATGTTCCTTGGGGTCATAGAGCAGACCGGTGCAGATGCACCTCTCATAATGGTTCTCTTCCAGAATGTGGAAGTTCTTGCACCCCTCGCAACCCTTCCAGAACTCGGGGTCGTGCGTCAGATCCTGGAATGCCACGGGGCGGAAGCCCAGCTCGTAATTCATCTTGAGCACGGCCGCGCCGGTGGTGATGCTGAAAATCTTGGCGGTGGGGAAGAGCTCCCGCGAGAGGCGGAATATGCGGTGCTTGATGGTCTTTGCAAGGCCCAGACCCCTGAACTGGTGCGCCACGATCAGGCCCGAATTGGCCACGAACTGCTTGCCTTCCCAGCTTTCTATATATGAGAAGCCGGCAAACTGGCCGTCATCGGTCACTGCAATGACGGCTTTGCCAGCCTTCATCTTTTCCGCTACATAATCGGGAGAACGCTTGGCAATCCCGGTGCCCCGCTCCTTGGCGGAGACTGCAATCTCGTCGCAGATGGCCTGCGCGTACTTCGTGTGGCTTTCATCGGCCACCAAAACGGTAATATTCATTTCGCAAATGAATGATAATATGGTTTGTAAGAAATTTGCAATGGGATTCTGCTGTCCCGCGGTATAAAGAAAGTAAAGCCTGCGTGATAGGCGAGCTGAAATCGCCCCACTGGCTTAACGTCGGACACGGGAATGAGATATTCGAAGAAGTGATGTTTCCATTGCGCCGCAAATGTACATTAAATTTATTTATATGCAATAAAGTTTATATATTATAGGCCGCTGCAAGGGTTCCCAGCCGGGCGCTGGAAAAAAATCGCAAAAAATTTCACATTTTTTTGAAAAAGATTTGGAGGGAAAGAAAAGATTACTACCTTTGC
>CAZIUO010000028.1:0-17761 GCA_964542575.1 uncultured Muribaculaceae bacterium | reverse complement strand
CACTCTAAACTAAGACAGGCGGCTCCGCGAGGAGCCGCCTGTCTTTTAAGTTCGCAACTGGATTATTCCTGCTCGCCGAGGAGCTTCATAATATCTATCACGCACTTGGCGATGCGGGTGCCGGGGCCGAAGATGGCTGCGGCGCCTGCCTTGTAGAGGAAGTCATAATCCTGAGGCGGAATCACGCCGCCCACAATCACAATGATATCCTCGCGGCCATACTTCTTGAGCTCCGCGATTACCTGGGGCACAAGAGTCTTGTGGCCGGCGGCGAGGCTGGAGACGCCGATTACGTGCACGTCGTTTTCCACAGCCTCCTTCACGGCCTCTTCCGGAGTCTGGAACAGAGGACCCATATCCACGTCGAAGCCGCAGTCGGCATAGCCGGTGGCTACCACCTTGGCGCCGCGGTCGTGACCGTCCTGACCCAGTTTGGCCACCATAATGCGGGGCTGACGTCCCTCTTTCTTGGCGAATGATGCGACCATCTCCTTGGCCTTTGCAAACTCCGCGTCCTGTTTGATTTCGGAAGAATATACACCTGTGTTCATACGGATAACTGCTTTATAACGACCTACAACCTTCTCGCAGGCATCGCTGATCTCGCCCAGAGTCGCGCGGACCTTTGCGGCCTCCACCGCCAGCTCCAGCAGGTTGCCCTCGCCGGTCTCGACAGACTTGGTGATGGCATTCAGAGCGGCCTGGACGGCGGCATTGTCGCGTTTTGCGCGCAGCTCCTTGAGCCTTGCCACCTGGCTCTCGCGAACCTTGGTGTTGTCCACATCCAGAATCTCGATGGGATCCTCGTGGTCAAGCACATACTCGTTGATGCCGATGATCTTCTCCAGACCGGAGTCGATGCGGGCCTGACGGCGTGCGGCGGCCTCCTCGATGCGGAGCTTGGGGATGCCGGTCTCGATGGCCTTGGCCATACCGCCCAGCTCCTCCACCTCCTGGATGTGCTTCCAGGCAGCGTGAGCTATCTCGTTGGTGAGAGACTCCACATAATAAGAGCCGGCCCAGGGGTCCACGCTCTTGCAGATTGAAGTCTCCTCCTGAATGTAAATCTGGGTGTTGCGGGCAATGCGGGCACTGAAGTCGGTGGGGAGGGCGATGGCCTCGTCCAGCGCGTTGGTGTGCAGACTCTGGGTGTGGCCCAGGGCGGCGCCCATAGCCTCGATGCAGGTGCGCGCCACATTGTTGAAGGGGTCCTGCGCGGTGAGCGACCAGCCGGATGTCTGGCTGTGGGTGCGCAGCGCAAGGCTCTTGGGGTTCTTGGGGTCAAACTGCTTCACGATCTTGGCCCAGAGCATGCGGGCTGCACGCATCTTGGCAATCTCCATGAAGTGGTTCATTCCGATGGCCCAGAAGAAGGAGAGGCGGGGTGCAAACGCATCCACCTCGATGCCGGCCTTGATGCCGGTGCGCAGATACTCCAGACCGTCGGCCAGAGTGTAGGCGATTTCGATGTCGTTGGTGGCGCCCGCCTCCTGCATATGGTAGCCCGAGATGGAAATCGAGTTGAACTTGGGCATATACTTGGAGGTGTAGGCGAAAATGTCACCGATTATGCGCATCGAGAATGCCGGCGGGTAGATGTAGGTGTTGCGCACCATAAACTCCTTGAGAATGTCGTTCTGGATGGTGCCGGCCATCTCTTCCAGCTTGACGCCCTGCTCCAGGCCGGCCACGATGTAGAATGCCATAATGGGCAGCACCGCGCCGTTCATAGTCATAGAGACGGACATCTTGCCCAGGGGGATCTGGTCAAAGAGCACCTTCATATCCTCCACGGAGCAGATGGACACGCCCGCCTTGCCCACATCGCCCACTACGCGCGGGTGGTCGGCGTCGTAGCCGCGGTGGGTGGCGAGGTCAAAGGCCACTGAGAGGCCCTTCTGGCCGGATGCCAGGTTGCGGCGGTAGAATGCGTTGGACTCCTCAGCGGTGGAGAAGCCGGCATACTGGCGGATGGTCCACGGCCGCATCACATACATAGTGGAGTAGGGGCCGCGCAGATAGGGAGCGATGCCTGCCGCATAGTTCAGGTGCTCCATCTTTTCCAGGTCAGAGGCCGTGTAGAGCGGCTTGACATCTATCTTTTCTGAGGTGTGCCAGACTTCTGACTGGCTTTCGGGGCAACCGCAGGAAGGGGCGCCCGCACCCTTGTAATCTATATCTTTGAAATTAGGTCTCATTGCGATAAAATTTTAGAGTGTTTCGATGCCCATCTTGGCCTGGTATTCCTTGAGAGTCTCAAGGACGTTGCACCTGACATTGATGAAATTGGTGATTCCCTTGGCTTCGAGTTCGCCACGGCACTCGGGGTCGCCGGCAACCACCACCACGGCCTTGTCCCCGATTGCCTCGGCAATCTGCGGAACTGCCTCTGCATACTCGTCGTCGGCAGAGCAGGCCACTACAATCTCGGCACCCGACTCGAGGGCCGCCTTGACTCCCTCCTCTATAGTGGAGAAGCGGTTGTTGTCCACCACCTTGAAGCCGGCCACTGCAAAGAAGTTGCAGCTGAACTGGGCGCGTGCGCGGCACATCGCCAGGTTGCCGAAGGTGAGCATAAACGCCGTGGGGCGCTTGCCGCTGCGGTCGGTGGCCAGACGCAGCGCCTCAAACGCCTGCGCGCCGCGGTAAACCTCCAGCGGCTCGGCCTCTTTCTCGCACTTGCAGGCGGGCTGCTGCGCGCCGCGGGTCACGATCTCGGGAGTGATCTCCTCCTGGGCGGTCTCCAGGAAGTTGGGGTACTGGTTGGTGCCCAGAATGGTCTCGCGCCTGCGGGCGATGTTCAGATCCCTCTTGGCGGAAACCTCCTTGATGGCCTTCTGGATGCTGCCGGCCTTGAAAGCGGCGATATATCCGCCCTCGGCCTCCACAGCCTTGAAGATGTCCCAGGCGGACTTGCCGATGCTCTTGGTGAGGTTCTCGATATAGTAGCTGCCGCCGGCAGGGTCTATTACCTTGTCAAAGTGAGCCTCCTCCTTGAGGATGGACTGCACGTTGCGGGCGATGCGGTTGGAGAATTCGCCCGCCTTGCGGTAGGGGTGGTCAAAGGGGAGCACCACCAGGGAGTGCACGCCTGCGATGGCGGCGCTCATCGCCTCGGTGGTGTCGCGCAGCATATTTACATAAGAGTCATATACGGTCTGGTTCCAGCTGCTGGTCACGGCGTGTGACTGAATCTTCTGCGCAGCGGGGTTCTTGACGCCGTATGCCTCGGCAATGTTGGCCCAGAGCACGCGTGCGGCCCTGAACTTGGCGATTTCGAAGAAATAGTTGCCGCCGACGGCAAAGGTGAACTTGATGCGCTCCGCAACCTTCTCAGCCTCAAGGCCGAGGTCGGTGAGCACGCTCATATATTCGTTTGCAATGGCCATTGCATAGCCCAGCTCCTGGCTGATGCTTGCCCCGGCATTGTTGAAGTCGTATGCCTCCACGTTGATGACGCGGATCGAAGGGTATTCTGCGACGGCCTCCACGCACTTCTTGAGCTTTTCGAAAGCTTCGGCGCAGTAGTGCCCCTTGACGGTGAGGGCGTGCAGCGGGCTGAAGTCAAACGATGCGCGAATGTCGGCGGGGGCGATGCCCTGCTTCTTCACGTATGAGAGGAAGTTCTCCAGCAGAGAGAAGCTCTTGCCGGGGCAGCAGCCGCAGAAGTTGACCTCCACTGCGGGGAGCGAGATGCCGCCGAGCAGGGTTGCGAACTCCTCTTCGCTGAGGGTCTTGATGCCGTCCAGGCGGAAGCCCACGGAGCCTACCCCCTTCATAAGGCCGTCCAGGGCGAGGCGGTTGGCCTCGGCAACCCCGTCGGCGAGGGAATAGTCCTGGCGCACCAGCCAGTCGTTGCAGCAGCTCTTGGTGCCGCGCACATAGGGGAATTCTCCCGGCTTGGAATCTTTGGACTCAATGCCGGAAAGGTCGTCCATACGGTAGTACGGGCGTACAGAAAAGCCTTCCTGGGTCTTCCAGACAAGTTTCTTGTCGTAGTCGGCCCCTTTGAGGTCTTTGATTATCGCCTCCTCCCACTGCTCGGTAGAGACCGGAGGGAATTCGGCAAACAGTTTTTCGGACATGATGGTTGTGGTTTATTAGTTAGTCTTAAACTTGTATTCTATCTTCTTGAGCTCCTCGTTGGCCTTGGCCACCTTGCTCTTGAGCGAGGCTTTGTAGGCCGCCATTTTTGCGGCGAGGGAGGCGTCGCCCGTGGCGAGAATCTGCAGGGCGAAGATGGCCGCGTTGCGGGCGCCGTCCAGCGCCATAGTGGCCACGGGGATGCCGGAGGGCATCTGCAGAATGGAGAGCACCGAGTCCCAGCCGTCCATAGAGTTGGAGGACTTGACGGGCACCCCTATCACGGGCAGGGGGGTGGAGGCGGCAATCACGCCGGGAAGGTGGGCTGCACCGCCCGCAGCGGCGATTATGACCTTGATGCCGCGCGCCGCGGCCCCTTCTGCAAATTCGGCCACCTGCTGCGGCGTGCGGTGCGCAGAGAGGGCGTTGAGTTCAAAGGGAATCTCCATTTCGTCAAGAAAGTCGGCTGCCGGCTTGAGCACGGGCATATCTGAAACGCTGCCCATTATAATGCTTACGAGAGGTGTCATTTTCGTTTTTTTCAAATTAAACAAAAATAGTTTTAAATTCGCAGAATTACAAACAACCAGAATTTTTAAAAAAATCTCTCGAAATGGAGTCAGTCACAATCAACGGAAAGGAGTTCGTCCCCTACATTTCCAATGACAAAATCATAGAGGCCGTAGACGGCGTCGCGGCCAAAATCAACAAGGACTTTGAGGGGAGTGATGTCGTTCCGGTGATGCTTTGCGTGCTCAACGGCTCGATAGTGTTCTGCGGACATCTGCTGCCCAGGCTCAAATTCCCCCTGGAGATAGCCTCCATCAGGCTCTCCTCTTACGAAGGGACCAAATCCACCGGCAAGATGCGCGAAATAATGGGGCTGGACATCGACCTTAAGGGGCGCACCGTGGTGATTGTGGAGGACATAGTGGACACCGGCTTCACCATCGAATGCCTGGTGAAGCAGCTCAGGGAGAAGGGGGCGGCCGACATCCGCGTGTGCACCTTCTCGCTCAAGCGGGACGTCTACAAGCTGGACATCCCTATGGACTATGTGGCGATGGACTTCCCCGACAAGTTCGTGCTCGGGTGGGGCCTGGACTATGACCAGCTGGGCCGCAACCTCGACGGCATCTATGTCCTCAAGGAGCAGGCGGAATAATCAAAACTCAGACACTTATGAAATACTACGTACTTTTTGGCCCTCCCGGAGCGGGCAAGGGCACTTTTGCAAAGCTGCTGGTGCAGAACCGCGGCTATTACCACATCTCAACCGGCGATCTGCTGCGCAAGGAGATTGCGGCCGGCACTCCTCTGGGAATGCAGGCCAAGGACCTCATAGAGAAGGGCAATCTCGTGCCCGACGAGGTGGTGTGCGGAATGATCCGCAGCGAGTTTGACGCCAACCCCGGCGTGCGCGGCTTTCTGCTGGACGGCTTCCCCCGCACCACGGCCCAGGCCGAGGCGCTGGATGTGATGCTCAAGGAGCGCGGGGCCGGGATAGACCGCGTGGTCTCCATCTACATCAGCGACGAGGATGTGCGCAAGCGCATCAAGGGGCGCGCCGCAATCGAGAACCGTGCCGACGACACCGACGACGAAATCATCACCAACCGCATCAGGACATACCACGAAAAAACTGAGCCCGTAATAAAATATTACAAGGCTCAGAATAAATATATCGAGGTCGTCGCCGACCCGGACGGGTCCATCGAGGACAACTACAAGAAAGTAGCTGCCCTGATAGACTGATCCGCTATTTGTTCACATCTATTACCGCGAAGAACTCGCCCCTCTTGAGCAGGCGGTAGAGGTCTCCGTTGGGATGATCGAAAAGGAGGTACTGCAAAGTGGCCTCCTTAAATGATTTTACACTCCAGCTGCCGTACACGAACACGTGCCCGCAGTCGTCGGCGGACATCGACATTATCATCTTGGCAAAGCGGCCGTCCTGGTCCACCAGCGCGCCGTGGTCGGTGATTGCGTTGTGGTCTGCCCCCTCCGCAAGGGAGATGCTGCGCAGGTGCAGCCTGCGGTCTACATATTCGGGGCTGTCGGGGTCAACCTCGCGCTCGTCTTCGGAGAAGAGGTTGCGCTCGTCCTCGAGGCTCTCGTACTGCACAAAGTAGAGGCGGTCGCCGCCCACTGCGGTCTGGAAGTAGTTGGAGCCGATGGCCGCAACCTCTTCGAATGCTTCTCCCGAGGCGATGTCCTTGGTGGGGTCAAAGAGCCAGAGGTGCTCGTCGCCGCCGCCCAGCGCACCCATAGTGAAGTAGCATTTGCTGCGGTCCTTGAGCGGGGATATCCAGGTCCAGGCGCGCTGGGTGTCCTGGAATTCGCTCACGCGGGTGCCGTCTATCAGGCGGCCCTTGGGCAGGACGTCGCTGTATGTGGTGATCTTGTGCTCTTCGGGGCGGTATACATAGAGGTTGCCGCAGTCATTGGCGTAGGCGTAGTTGCGCTTCCAGAGGGAGAACCACACGTTGCCGCCGTTGTCCACATAGAACCAGAAGGAGGCGCCCAGACGGCCGTCCACCACCTTGCCCAGATCCTCTTTCTCGCCGCTGGCGATGTCGATGCTGTAGAGATGGCAGCCGTCGTTCTGATAGATGTCGGGGGCGAAGGGAACCAGGAATACATACAGCTTGCCGCGGTCGGGATCCACGCCGATGGCGGAGTAGATGGAGTAGCGGGGCTTCACAATGCCGAAGTCGCGCCAGGTGCCGGTGGCCAGTTCATAGCCGAACACGTGCGCGCCGGGGTAGGCCTCGATGCCCTCCTTCCAGTAGTTGGAAAGGTGGGTGGTGAAATAGAGCCAGCCGTCGCACTCCACAATGGGACTGTGGATTTTGCCCTGCTGGAACGGAAGGTCCTGCTCGCCGCAGCGGTAGGTCATATCCTCCTCTATCATTGTGTGCTGATAGGTGCGGGGGTCAAACTTGTGGAATCCCGCGCCGTGGCTCTTGGAGTGCGTGGATGAGCCGAAGTAGCAGTTGCCGTCGCTGGCCACTGTCATTCCCTGCCACTGTCCGTCCCACTCCTTGCATATCTTGTTCATTGATATGGAGTAGATCTTGTGCTTCATCGCCTCTTCGTTTACGGTTGTTTCTTCTTTGGGACTGCTCTGGCACGCAGTGCAGCACGCAAGTGCCGCGACGGCCGCCGCAGCCGTGAATAGTCTGCTTTTCATAATGTTATTTTTTGGTTTCTGTGATCAGGTTGCGCTCTCTCAGGGCTTCGATGCCCTCCTGCCAGGGGCCGCCCGCCGCCCACATATAATAAGAGAAGTAGGTGGTGTTGTGGCGGTAGATGTCCATCCAGGTCTGCATCTCGCAGTAGTAGAAGCGGGTGTCGCGGTTGCGGGGATGGTTGTGCCACATATGCAGGGTAAAGGGTTGGTCCACGGGGAATGCTCCGGCAAAGTAGAGGTTCTCCACTGTGTCATAGTCCACATTCCACCCCTCCACGGGGTAGAGGAACTTGCCCCAGTAGTTGTCGCGCCGCATTGTGTACTCTCCCAGGCCGCCGGCCTCGGGCACAATCACGCGGTCCTGCTCGTCGTGGGCCTTGCCCACCTCCAGGATGGGCTGGGGACCCAGCACGTTGAACTCGGGATTGACCATATCCAGGGCAAAGCGGACTCCCAGCAGCGGGGTGTCGCCGTAGAGGGTGAAGCGCTTCTCCACTATGTTGCCGTAGAAGTCGGCGCGCATCACCACCTCGCCGCAGTCGCCCCCGTCCTTAACTATTTCTGCGTCGAACACCTCGTGGGTCTCCACGCTGGCCTGCCCCAGGAAGTCCTCGAAGCCGCCGTAGGGCCAGAAGTTGCGCCGGCGGTAGGGGCGGTCAAGGTCGTCGGGCTGGTTGGGCCAGTTCTTGAACAGGACGTTGTCGTCTTTGCTCTTTACATAATATTCTATCACGCGGGCGCCGATTGCAAGCAGGGTGACCCGCACGCTGGCGTTCTCCATTATATATTCGTCTATGCCGTCGCCGTCGGTGTCTTCGCGGCGCACGCTCACGCCGCCGCTCTCGCCTCCGATGCCCAGCTGGGTCGTGGCGCAGATGCCCATCGCCTCTGCGGTGGCGGTGTAGCTGCCTGCGGGGAGCTTGAGGTCAAAGACCAGCTTGCCCGATTGGGCCTTGCCGAGGGTGATGCTCTGCGAGAGGACCGCCACGGGCTCTGCGGGGGTCTCTTTCCCCGCCACCGACACTTTCACCTCTATCGCCTTTTTCTCTCCGGTGATGTTGAACACCGACACGGGGAATTCGCAGCCGGAAGTTGTGCCGTAGAGCAGGCGGTGGGTCGCCACAGCCTCGGGCATATCCAGCTCGGCTATGACCTTCTTGGATGATTTGCCCCAGTCGTAGCCCACCACAATCGGGCTCCGGCGCCCCATCGCGCTCTCCTGCAGGGCGAGCTCGATCTCGATGTGGCGGACTCCCGAGGCGGGAACCGACACCTGCTGCGGGACGCCGCCCTCTGCGGCCACCCCGGCGGGGAAGCCCAGCGAGAAGGTGCCCTTCTTGGCAGTGTCGTCCATATTCGCCAGGTCCACCTTGAGGGTGGTCCCCTCCACATAGGCCTTGATGCTGACTCGGTCTCCGAAGCAGTCCTCTATCCACTCGCTGTCAAGCATAAGCATCTGCACGGGCCGGCGGAAGCTCTCGGGGCCGATGAGCACGCCCCCTTTCTCCATCCCCACCGCACGGCGGTCCAGGATGGCGCTCCACATTGCCTTGCGGCTGAACGGCTCCCCTTTGGGGACAAAAAGTATCATACAGTTTTCCGTGCCGCCCGCCATTTTGCCAGTCTCGACGGCAAAAGGCTTGCTGCAGGTGTCAATCAGGGGTTCGTAGCCGGGCTGCGCCAGCAGGCCGTCGAAGATTTCGTAGCCGGTGCCGGCATAGTCCCCCTTGTCGGCCACGGGGCGGAACAGATAGCCGTGGCGCGCGTCGCGCTCCTTGGCGTAGAGGTGCATATCATCGTTCATCAGCTGCTCCTGGAATCCGTCCCAGCTCTCGCAGTCGTAGAGGGTGTGGGTCCCCACGGCCGCCTCCACAATGTGCCCCATATCGTCTATCCAGCGGTCCACGTTGGCCTTGTTGAGCCGCTCGTATTCTCCCGAGAACACAAACCAGCTGTTGCCCTCGTCCATTCCGGCGGCAATCACCTCCAGCGGGGTGCCGGGCTGGCAGGTCACGGTGCGGTAGTCGGTGCCGACGGCAAACCAGCCCCGCTTGAGGTCATAATTCTTTATCAGGGCGACGGTCTGCTCCGCAAGGCTGCGGAAGCGGGCCAGATCTTCTGTGCGCCCCACCGCCACAAACAGCTTGCTGCTCCCCTTGCTCAGCACAAAGGCGTCCAGGGGGTTCTTGAGGCCGCCGCGCGTCTGATAGCTGGGGGCGCTGGGCATTGCCACGCTCCCCTTTGAGGCGAGCTTGCCGCCCAGTTCGGAGTCGCGGCTTGCCAGCACCAGCACGTTGCCACCCGCTTTGAGCGCCTCCTTGAGGGTTTGCACGTCGGGGTCCACGAGGGTGGTGTAGGGGGCGGAAGCCAGGCTCTTGATGAATCCCTCCTCCATCTGCAGCCCCGTGATGCCCAGGTCAACCGCTATGTCGCGGCGCGCCTGCGCAAACATCTTCCCGGCGTCGGGCACCGTTATCTTGTAGAGGTTGCCGTAGCGCATCTGCTTGAAGTAGATGCTGTTCCACCAGTTGGTGTAGCCGCTCCACTCAAAGGTGCTCTCGGTGCCGCGCGAGGGAGCCTTTGCGCTCTGGCGGTAGCCTTTGAGAAAGCCGTCGCCGCAGAAGGCTTCCGCGGCTATGAGCAGAGAGATGCAGAATGTCAGGATTCTTTTCATTTCTTGAAGTTTTGAGCCGTAAAGATAGCAAAACTGCAAAAACAATGACGGCCCCCTCTGCAAGGAAGGAGCCGCCATAGAAGAAATATTAATTATGGATTAGAAAACGAATGCCACGCCTGCGGTGAGACGGTTGCGGTGCAGGGATGCGTTGTCGCTGGTGTTGCGGTCGAGCATACCCCAGTCGTAGCCTACATTCACGCGGATCTTGTTCATTACTTCGGCACCGATGCCGCCGCCCAGCATTACATCGAAGCGGCTGTAGTTGTAACCCTCGTCATAGTTGTTGATGGACTTGCTGCTGCCGCCGATAACGCTGGTGACTGTGGTCTTGGTGGTGGAAGCGATGCCTACATTGGCTGTGGGGCCTGCATAGACGAAGAGCTTGAATGTGGGAGCGAAGTTCATCGCATAGCTTACGTGGAAAGGCACGTTTACATAGTGCTCCTGAACAGTGGCGTCAGCTGCAATGATGCTGCCGACATTTGCGCCGTTGCTGGAGGTGAGGAACTCATAGTAGATACCAGGGTTCAGGCTGAGGCCGGGAGCGAATTCAGCTTTGTAGTTGACGCCTACGTAGAAGCCGTTTGCGCTGGAGGTGGAGTTGCCGGTGGTCTTGGTGGAGTTTACATAACCTGCACCGAAAGACTGTGCGAATGCCTGGGAACCTACGAGCAGAAGCATTGCCGCTGCTACAGTTTTGATAACGTTTTTCATCTGATTTAAAAACTTTTAAATGTTGATAAAGTTATAATTTGTAAAAAAAGTTGTTCAAATGCGAGGCAAATCTTCTCCAAAGAGTGTGCCACAGTGCGAATTTAGCAATTATTCTGATATTTCCGCCATCGGTGTCAGTATTCATTACTGGCATGGATATTGAAGCCGACAGCGCTGTTCAACAAAATTGTCTAACAAACTTGTCTAACAATATATGGAGAAACAGAACGACACGGCCGCCAAAATACTCGCTGCGGCTGAAGATGAATTCATAGAGAAGGGCTTCGGCAAGGCCCGGATGCTCTCGATTGCCGCCAAGGCGGGGGTGAGCCACTCGATGCTCCACTACTATTACCGCACGAAAGAGGAGTTGTTCCGGATGATATTCAATGCCAAGGCGCATCGCATCACCGACCTCATAGACACTCTGGATGTCGAGGGGGTCGATTTTGTTGATGTCTTGCGGCAGTTCGTGGGCAAGCAGTTCGACCTGATGCGCGCCGACAGCAAGTTCGCCCTTTTTGTGATGCGGGAGATTCTCTGCAACCGGGAGTATCTCTCGCAGGTGGTGGCGGTGGTCGCGCCCGCGGTGAGCGACCACTATCGCACGTTCAACCGCCGGCTGCGCGAAGAAGTGGCGGCGGGCAGGGTGCGTGACATCGACCTGCCCGACCTGATTGTGGACGTGGTGGCCATCAACATCTGCTCCATCCCCGCGGCAATGATAATGCAGGAGCTCAGTCCGGATGCGGACATCGAGGAGTTCTGCCGGCAGCGGCGCCGCAGCAACGCCGATTTCATAGTGGCCTCCCTGCGGCCCGGGGCCCCTGTCTCAGAAAACAAATAATACATTCACCGATATGAAAAAACTTTCAGCAATCATCGCCCTCCTGTCTCTGGCATTTGCCGCCCAGACGGCAGCGGCGCAGCAGGGCAGCCTCACCATAGAGGAGTGCTACGGCGCGGCGGAGCGCAATTATCCGCTGGTGCGCCAGTACGGCCTGATAACCAAGGCCCGGGACTACACGCTGGCCAACGCCGCCCGCGCATATCTGCCGCAGGTCACCCTTTCCGGCAAGGCCAGCTGGCAGTCGGATGTCACCAAGTTCAGCATAGACGAGGAGAAGTATTCCCAGACCCCCTATGCCGCAATGATCAGCGCCGACGACCTCAACAGCCTCTTCCCCATCATCAGCAAGGATCAGTACGGGGCGGCTCTGGAGGTGACCCAGACCATCTGGGACGGCGGAGTGGTCAAGGCGCAGCGCACCGCCGCAAAGGCGGAGGCCGATGCGCAGAGCAGCGAGCTGGACGCCAGCCTCTACGGGCTGCGGGAGAAGATCAACGAGCTCTACTTCGGCATAATTCTGATGGATGCCAATCTGGAGCAGTACGGCACCCTGATTTCCAGCCTCGAGACCAATCTCGAGCGGGTGGAGTCCTATAAAAATAACGGCGTGGTGGGGCAGGCCGATGTGGACGCCCTCAAAATCCACCTGCTGGATGCGCGGCAGCAGATGATGGAGCTCTCGGGCAACCGCGCCGCATTCGTGAAGATGCTCTCGCTGCTCACCGGGCTGGAAATCGACCCCGGATGCACGCTGCAGCGCCCCGCGGCCATCGAAAGCTTCTCTGCGGAGAACACCCGCCCCGAGCTGGCGGCCTTTGATGCGCAGATAAGGCAGATAGAGGCCCAGAACCAGCTCATCACCGCCTCGCTCACCCCCAAATTCGGCCTCTACGCCACCGGCGGCTACGGTCGCCCCGGCCTCAATATGCTGGACAACAGCTTCCAGCCCTATTTCATAGGGGGCGTGAGGATGAGCTGGAACATCGGCAACTTCTACAACGCAAAGAGCAACCGCCAGCTGCTGGAGACCAGGAAGGCCTCCACCGAGAGCCGCCGCGACGCCTTTCTGCTGAACGCCGGCATCGACTCCAGCCGCCGCAGCGGCGAGATAGAGACCCTGAAGGGGCAGATGCAATATGACGACGAGATAATCGCGCTGCGAGAATCGCTGGTGCGCGCAAACGAGGCCAACATAGCGGAGGGGACCATCTCCGGCAGCGAGCTCGCCGGCTTTATGGACGACCTGCTGCGGGCCCGTCAGGTGAAAAACACCCACGAGGTCAAGCTGCTTATGGCAATGTATAATCTGGCTTATGTCCAGGGACAGGAACAAACGCAAAAATAAATCGCTCAATACAATGAAAAGAACAATCGCAATTGCTGCGGCGGCGCTTCTGCTGGCCTCCTGCAGCGCAGACAAAGGGAATTACGACGCCTCCGGCGTGTTTGAGACCACCGAGATAGTGGTTTCTGCCGAGGGGCAGGGAAAAATCATCGCGCTTGACATTAACGAGGGAGACCGCATTGAGGCGGGGCAGGTGATAGGCTGCATAGACACCACGCAGCTGCATCTGACCAAGGTCCAGCTGGAGGCCAACCTCAGGGCTGTGGGCAGCGGCCACTACGACGTCTCCCGCCAGGTCGCATCGCTTGAGAGGCAGATTGCCAAGCAGCAGAGCGAGCTGGAGCGCTTCACCCGCCTTGCGGAGGCCGGCGCCAGCGGCAGCAAGAATGTGGATGACATCCAGGCGCAGATAGATGTGCTGCAGAAGCAGCTGGAGGCGCACCGCGAGACGCTCTCCAGCGGCAACCGTGCCGTCTCTGCCCAGGAGGCCGCCCTCGAGGCGCAGATTGCGCAGGTGGACGACCGCATTGAGAAGTGCATTATCACCAGCCCCGTGAGCGGCACCGTCCTGGCCAAGTATGCCGAGGCGGGCGAGCTTGCCGCCGCCGGCCGCGCCCTGTTCAAGGTGGCCGATGTGGACAACATCAGGCTGCGCGCATACATCACCGCCGACCTTCTCACTTCCCTCAAACTGGGCGACCCCGTGAAGGTGTATGCCGACCAGGGGGCGCGCGACCGCAAGGAGTATCAGGGGCGCCTGGTGTGGATCAGCTCCCAGGCGGAGTTCACCCCCAAGACCATCCAGACCCGCAACGAGCGGGCGAATCTGGTGTACGCCGTGAAGATTGCGGTGCCCAACGACGGCCTCATCAAGCTGGGAATGTACGGAGAAGTCAAATTCTAGGCGGCTATGGGCAACCGGAAAGGCAACATAGGCAATCCCGCGGCGGGGGACTGCGCCGTGCTGGCGGAGCATCTTTCCAAGCGCTACGGCAAGGTGCAGGCCCTCAGCGACGTGTCGCTGCGGGTGGAGAGGGGCGAGACCTTCGGCATAATCGGCCCCGACGGGGCGGGGAAGACCACCCTGTTCCGCATCCTCACCTCGCTGATTCTGCCCGACAGCGGCAGCGCATATGTGGAGGGGCTCTCCACCGCCGGGGAATACCGGCAGGTGCGCAACATAATCGGTTATATGCCGGGCCGCTTCTCCCTTTATCAGGACCTCTCGGTGGAGGAGAATCTGAAGTTCTTCGCCACACTGTTCGAGACCACCATAGAAGAGAACTATCACCTCATCAAAGACATCTACTGCCAGATTGAACCCTTCAAGGATCGCCGCGCCGGCAATCTCTCGGGCGGAATGAAGCAGAAGCTGGCGCTCTGCTGCGCCCTCATCCACAAGCCCAAGGTGCTCTTTCTGGACGAGCCCACCACCGGCGTGGACCCCGTGTCGCGCAAGGAGTTCTGGGACACGCTGGGGCGGCTTAAAAACGACGGCATCTCGATAGTGGTGTCGACCCCCTATATGGACGAGGCGGGGCGTTGCGACCGGATGGCTCTGATCAGGGACGGCGAGTTCCTCACCACCGACAGCCCGCAGGGCATCTGCAAGAAATTCCCCGACGCCCTGTTTGCGGTGCGGACCGATCGGATGCACGCGCTTCTGGAGGACTTGCGCAGCTATCCGCAGACGGTGCGCGCCTTCTCGTTCGGCGAGTCGGTGCACCTGTCGCTAAAGGCGGAGAGTGCGGCGCACACCGGCCTCCTGCAGAGCCACCTCGAGGGCAAGGGACACGGCAATGTGGTGATAGAGCGGGTTGAACCCTCTGTGGAGGACTGCTTTATGGCGATGCTTGCAAAATAGATACAGGTTATGGAACAGAATGATTTTGTAATACATACCGAGAACCTCACCAAGCGGTTCGGCGACTTTACCGCGGTGGACCACATCTCGTTTGATGTGAAGCGCGGGGAGGTGTTCGGCTTTCTCGGGGCCAACGGGGCGGGCAAGACCACCGCTATGAGGATGCTCTGCGGCCTGAGCCTGCCCACGGAGGGGGTCGGCCGCGTGGCGGGCTACGACATATCCCGCGAGCAGGAGTCGATCAAGCGCCACATAGGCTATATGAGCCAGAAGTTCTCCCTCTACGATGACCTCACGGTGGCGGAGAATCTGCGGCTGTTCGGCGGCATTTACGGAATGAACCGCAAAGAAATCGCGGAAAAGAGCGCCAGGGTGCTCTCCTCTCTCAACTTCGAGCAGGAGAAGGACACTATTGTGAGCTCCCTGCCGCTGGGCTGGAAGCAGAAGCTGGCCTTCTCGGTCTCGATTTTCCACCACCCGCAGATAGTGTTTCTGGACGAGCCCACCGGCGGCGTGGACCCCGTGGCCCGCAGGCAGTTCTGGGAGCTCATCTACAAGGCTGCCGACGGCGGCATAACGATTTTTGTGACAACTCATTATATGGACGAGGCGGAGTATTGCGACAGGGTCTCCATAATGGTGGACGGCCGCATACGCGCCCTGGACGCCCCTGCGGCCCTCAAGCGGCAGTTCGGGGTGGACAGTATGGACAGGGTCTTCCGCCGCCTGGCCCGCGAAGCCGAGCGCACCGGCGAATAAATCATCGGCAGTATGAAAACAAGTAGACTGGCTGCCTTCAGGCAGAAAGAATTCAAGCATATCCTGCGCGACAAGTGGACGCTGCTGATTATTGCGCTGATGCCGATAATCCAGCTGCTGCTGTTCGGCTACGCCCTCAACACCGAGGTGCGCAATGTCAAGGTGGCGGTGTTCGACCCCTCCAACGACGAGATGACCACCCGGATAATCGAGCGGGTGGGCTCCAGCGAGTATTTTGACGTGACTGAGCGCATCACCGACATATCACGCATAAACGACATCTTCCGCGAGGGAAAGGTCTCGCTGGTGATTGCCTTCTGCGACAATTTCTCCGGCAAGGCCAAGGCGGCCGCCCCGGGCGAAGGGGCCTCCCTGCAGCTGATCCTGGACGGCACCGACCCCAACCAGAGTTCGCTGATCAACGCCTATATGGGCAGCATCCTGGACTCCTACAAGCAGGAGCTCAAGGCACAGCTGGGGCAGCAGAATGTCACCATCACCCCCACCGCCAGAATGCTCTACAACCCGCAGAACAAGAGTTCGTACAATTTTGTGCCTGGGCTGATGGGAATGCTGCTGATGCTCATCTGCGCAATGATGACCGCCATCTCCATCGCCAAAGAGAAGGAGCGCGGCACTATGGAGGTGCTGCTGGCCTCTCCGGTGAAGCCCATCGGCATCATCATTTCCAAGGCCATCCCCTATCTGGTGCTCTCCATAGTGATTCTGGCCATAACGCTGCTGTGCGCGGTGTTTGTGATGGGGGTTCCGATTGTGGGCAGCCTGGCGACCCTGTGTCTGCTGTCGGTGATTTTCCTGGCCTGCAACCTCGCCCTGGGGCTGCTGATATCCACCCTTGTCAACACCCAGATGGCGGCGATGATCGGCTCGGGAATGGGGTTGATGATGCCCACCATACTCCTTTCGGGGCTGATTTTCCCCATCGAGAGCATGCCGGCGTTCCTGCAGTGGGTCTCTGCCACAGTCCCCGCCCGCTGGTATATCGAGGCCTGCCGTATGGTAATGATCCAGGGCTCCCCGATAGGGCTTATACTGCCGCAGATGGGCATCCTGGCGTTTATGACGGCGGTGTTCATATCATTGTGTCTCATTAATTTCAAAACAAGACTCGAATAGATTATGTTGTCGTTTCTTCTGGAAAAAGAGTTCAAGCAGCTTGGCCGCAGAAAGATAGTGCCCGGAATGACCATAGCCCTCACGCTGATGACAATGTTCCTCTTCCCGTGGGCGGCCAATCAGGAAATCCGCAATATAAGGGTGGCGGTGGTGGACCACGACCGCAGCACCCTCTCGCAGAAGCTCACATCGGAGCTTGCCGCCTCCAGCTATTTTGACCTGGCCGGCCTGCCCGCCACCTCCGAGGAGGCGATGGTGGCCATTGAGTCGGACCGTGCCGATATGATTCTGGAAATCCCCGGCAGTTTCGAGAAAAATCTGGTGAACGGGCTCGGGACCTCCGCGATGGTGTCCGCCAACGCCGTGAACAGCACCAAGGGGAGCCTGGGCTCGCTGTATATGCTCAAGATGATGGAGAATTCCACCGTGCTGCGCGAGGCTTCGCGCGGTATGGGGGCTTCGCAGGCGGAGCCGTTCACCGTGAGCTCGCTCTACAAGTTCAACAAGACGCTGGACTACAAGGTGTTTATGATTCCCGCCCTGATTGTGGTGGTGCTCACGATAATCTGCGGCTTCTTTCCCGCGATGAGCATCGTGAGCGAGAAGGAGAGGGGCACCATAGAGCAGATGAACGTGGCTCCGGTGCACAAGATCGACTTTATCCTCTCCAAGATGATTCCGCAGTGGGTCATCGGTTTGCTGATATTGGCTTTCTGCCTGGTCACTGCCAAACTTGTGTACGGGCTCGCCCCTGCGGGGAGCATCTGGACCATATTGCTGCTCTCGAGCATCTACATACTGGTGGTGTCGGGCATCGGACTCATAATTTCCAACGCCGCCACCAATATGCAGCAGGCGATGTTCATTATGTACTTTTTCACTATGATTCTGCTGCTGATGAGCGGTATTTTCACCCCGGTGGCCAGTATGCCCGATTGGGGGCAGTGGATAGCCGCCTTCAATCCGCTCAAGTATTTTGTGGATGGCATCAGGATGGTTTATCTCAAGGGGAGCACCATCGCCGATATGTGGCGGCAGCTCGGGGCTCTCGCGCTCTTTGCCGTCGGCTTCGGCCTCTGGGCCGTCGCCTCCTACCGCCGCAGCTCATAGCGAATTGTGCTTTGATTCTGCCGCGCATC
>CAZIUO010000027.1:16623-18116 GCA_964542575.1 uncultured Muribaculaceae bacterium | reverse complement strand
TCCTGCCAGAGGAATTCGGCCGTGCGCAGGAACAGACGGGTGCGCATCTCCCAGCGGACCACGTTGGCCCACTGGTTGATGAGGATGGGCAGGTCGCGGTAGGAGTTGATCCAATTTTTATATGTGTTCCAGATGATGGTCTCGGAAGTGGGGCGGACGATGAGCTCCTCCTCAAGCTTGGCATCGGGGTCGACCACAACGCCGTTGCCGTCGGGGGACACTTTCAAGCGGTGATGGGTGACCACGGCGCACTCCTTGGCAAACCCCTCCACGTGCTCCGCCTCGCGGCTGAGGAATGATTTGGGGATGAACAGCGGGAAGTATGCGTTCTGATGCCCGGTCTCCTTGAACATTTCGTCCAGCGCGTGCTGCATCTTTTCCCATATTGCATAACCATAAGGTTTTATAACCATACAGCCGCGCACTGCAGAGCTCTCTGCAAGTCCGGCCTTGACCACGATGTCGTTGTACCACTGCGAATAATTCTCCGCCCTCGGTGTCAGCTCTTTTGCCATAAAGTACTTTCTATTGGTATAAATTTTGATATCTTTGTCTGAAGCAAACGTGGCAAAATTAAAAAATAATTTACACAAGGAGGTAATATTATGAAAAACAGACTTTTTATTTTATCGCTCCTCGCGGCTTTCGCGCTCGCTTCGTGCGGCACGACCAGCTATTATTCTTCTGTTTACAACGACAGCATCTACAGCCGTCCGGAGAGGGCACGCCTCACCGTGATAGGCAACCGCTCCTCTGACGAAGTCGAGCCCATAAACAAATACACAATCGACGTCTACGAGCTTGACGAGGGGGAGACTTATGAGGCACGCCTGCACAGGTTCGACGACAGCGCCGACGAGACCTACACCGTGTATGTGGACTACTACGGCTGGGACAACCCCTGGTACAATCCCTGGTGGGGCCCGACCTACCGCTACAGCTGGTATTCTCCCTGGCGCTACTCCTACGCCTGGTACAACACCTGGTGGTATGACTCCTGGTACGGCTGGGGCTGGAGGGATCCCTTCTGGTACAGCGGCTGGGCCTGGTACGACCCCTGGTATCACTGGGATTGGTGCAGTTTCGGTCCCTGGGGCCCTCATTACGGACCTTACGCTCCCGGTTGGGGCGGCCACGGACATCACGGACACCACGGCTTCGGCAGCAGCTTTGCCTGGAACGGCGGCGGCCACTTCTATGACGGCAGCTTCAGCACCGGACGTCGCGCCGGCGGCGCCAGCGGCATCAAGAGCATAAACGACCGCGACCGTCGCGCAACGGCGGTGGCCGGCAGCGTCAACCGCAGGGCGGTCTCCAGCAATATGAGCTCCTCCACCGGCAGACGCGCTTCCAACGCCATCACGGCGGCAAGCTCCGCCCGCTCTGCAACCGGCAGGATAAACGGCAGCAGCGCAGTGAACCGCAACAGCAGCTCTGCAATCCGCACAAGCGGCACCAGCCGCAGTGGCAGCTCGGCAGTGCGCGGCACAAGC
>CAZIUO010000027.1:0-16523 GCA_964542575.1 uncultured Muribaculaceae bacterium | reverse complement strand
CGCGGCACAAGCTCCAGCTCTCGCAGCACTCGCAGCAGCTACGGTACCACCAGCACTTCCAGCACCCGCAAGGGCACGCCCACCTCGTCTGTGAGAAAGAGCACTTCCAGCAGCCGCAGCAATAGCTCTGCAGTGCGTAGCAGCAGCTCCAGCAGCCGCAGTGGCAGCTCTGCAGTACGCAGCAGCTCCAGCAGCCGCAGCAGCAGTAGCTCAATGCGCAGCAACTCCAGCTCCAGCAGCCGCAGCAGTTACTCCGGCAGCCGCTCCTCTTCCAGCAGCCGCGGCAGCTACTCCAGCGGCAGCTCTTCCCGCGGATCCTACTCCGGCGGCGGCTATTCCGGCGGCGGACGCTCATCGGGCGGCGGATTCTCCGGCGGCGGCCGTTCTTCCGGCGGACGCAGGTAGCATTAATCAATCGACAAGCAAATTCACATAAGCATAATGAAAAAGTTCAGTTTAATAGCAGTTGTATTGATGTCGGCCTCGGTGGCCGCAGGGGCGCAGGGTGTGGCGGATGCAATGCGCTATTCAGAGCAGTTCTACTACGGCAGCGCCCGCACAATGGCAATGGGCAACGCGTTCACCGCGCTTGGCGGTGACATCGGCGCGCTGGGCATCAACCCGGCGTCGTCGGCCCTCTACAATTGCTGCGAATTCTCGGTGACAGGCGGCCTGCTGTGGAACAACACCACTACGAATCTCTACACAAGCGGCGACGTATATCAGCAGAATGCGTCGCGCACCAACTTCTCCATCCCCAACATCGGCATCGTGCTCAATATGCCCACCGGCAAGGAGTCGGGCGTGGTGAGCTATTCCTTCGGATTTTCGCTGACCAAGACCAACCACTTCCGCGGCCGCACCTGCTTTGGCGGCTACGACGGCGGCAACAGCCTTCTGGGCAACATCGCGGCCAATCTGGAGGGTGTGGACAATTCTTACCTCACTGCAGATGACGCCTACACCCAGGGAGTCGTGACCAGCCAGGAGATTCTGGCGTACGACACTTATCTGGTGAACCCTTACAACGGGTCCAGTTCATCATACATCGGCGCCACCGAAAATGAATGGGACGGCGGGCTCGGAGTGGAGAACGACCTCTATAAGAGCTACAACGAGGCCACCAGCGGCGGAATCCGCGACATGCAGTTCAACGCCGGTATGAACATCAACGACAGGCTCTACCTCGGCGCCAACTTCAACGTCAAGATGATAGACTACGAAGACGATCTCTGGTATTCGGAGGAGGCTCAGAGCGGTGACTACTACGACACCGGCTTCAGAAATATGAGCTACAACTACTGGCAGAGGACCAGCGGTGTGGGTGCCAACCTGCAGCTTGGCGCCATCTGGAATCCCGTCAATTGCCTGAGGCTGGGCGTCTCCTACACGACTCCCACTCTCTACAGCCTGACCGATTCGTGGCAGGAATATATGGAGTCGGGATTTGACGGCACCAATTCCGCCTGCAAGTCGGCTCAGTCGCAGTCGCCCCTGCGCTCCTGCGAATATATGCTGCGCGCTCCCAGCCGCATCAGCGTGGGCGCCGCTCTGGTATTCGGCCGCAGCGGCCTGCTGAGCGCCGACTACGAGACTGTCAACTACTCCAATATTGAGATGTACGACAGCAACAACAATGCGAATACCTACCGTGATGTCAACGATGCCATCAAGACCGACTGCACCAAGGGGACTATCTTCCGCCTGGGCGGCGAGATGAACGTGCTCAACGATGTCGCGCTGCGCGCCGGCTACAACCGCTTCAATTATCAGAACCAGTACTCATACCGGTACATATCGTTCGGCATCGGCAAGCGCGTCAGGGAGAACTGCTCGATTGATCTGGCGTTCCGCCGCCGTCTGAAAGATTCTTTCAACTTCCAGCCCTACGGCGACTATGCTCCCGACGAGTACGGAATCAACCAGTGCACCGCTCCTACGGCGGCCGTGGGCACGACTCTCTCCGATCTGGTGCTCACATACAGGGTGAAATTCTAAATTGACGATACATTGCTTTGAAAGGCGGCCAGAACAGCCGCCTTTTTTAGTACCTTTGCCGCGGCATAAATTCAACGCGCACAATGAAATTCAAAGAGAACATTCTTCCATACATTCTGATTGCAATATTGTTTCTGGCGGCGGCGGCCATCTATTGCTATCCCGTGCTTGAGGGCAAGGTGATAGGGACTGCCGACGGCATCAACGGCACCGCCGCGGTGCAGGAGTGCCTCAACTACCGCCACAGCGCCGGGGGCAACTCCTGGTGGACCGGAGCTCTCTTTTCCGGAATGCCCAACTATCAGATAGGCGGGGCGCACTACCTCTCGGAGCGGATAATGAGCCCGCTCTACCGCTTTTTCCACTGGGGCCACAACAATCAGATAATGACCATCTTCTTTTATCTGGTGGCGTTCTTTGTGCTGATGCGCGCCTTTGGGCTGGGCAAGTGGATGTCGGCGGCGGGGGCCTTTGCAGTGGCGCTGTCGTCGTATTTCCTGATAATAATAGGGGCCAACCACGGCGGCAAGACCAGCTCGATTGCCTGGATGACCCTGGTGATGGTGGGTATGCTGCTCATCTACCGCAAAAAGTACGGGTGGGGCAGCGCGCTGGTGATGTTCTTCACCGTGATGGGCATCACTCCGCATCCGCAGATGGCATATTACATCTGCCTGATGGCGGGGGTGCTGTGGTGCGCGGAGCTCTGGATTCACATCCGGCAGAAGCAGATGCGGCAGTGGACCGTGGCGACCCTGATTTTCATAGGCAGCTTTGCGGTGGGGCTCGGGGTGACCGGGGCCAACACCTTTGCCAACCGGGAATATCTCACCGAGACTATGCGCGGCGGGCAGAGCGACCTCTCGAAGGGGGCCGGCGAGCAAAGCCGCAACAATGGCGGACTGGACATAGACTACGCCACCCAGTGGAGCTACGGCATAGACGAGACTCTGACATTCCTGGTGCCCGACTACAGGGGCGGCAGCAGCCATTATAACCTGGGCACCGGGTCCAAGCTCTACAAGCAGCTGGTTGCCGCGGGAGTGACCCCCTACGCGGCCCTGGAGTATTGCAAGACGGCGCCGATGTACTGGGGCGACCAGCCCTTCACCGCCGGACCGGTGTATGTGGGGGCGATCGTGTGCCTGCTGTTCGTGCTGGGGCTGTTCATAGTAAAGGGCCCCTACAAATGGGCGCTGCTGGCCGCGACCCTCTTCTCGGTGTTCCTCTCGTGGGGGTATAATTTTATGCCTCTCACAAAGCTGTTCTTCAACTGGTTCCCCCTGTACGACAAGTTCCGCACGGTGTCGTCGATACTTGTGGTGGCGGAGATCACTGTTCCGCTGCTGGGCTTTCTGGCGATACGGCAGATTGCAGAAGGGGGCGTGGAGCGCAAGAAGCTGCTGCAGTCGCTGCTCTGGAGCGCAGGCATCACCGGCGGCATCTGCCTTGTGCTGGCGCTGGCCGGCCCCTCGATGATGGGCTTCTGCGGCGCATCCGACTATAGCCTGGCGCAGATGATGGGCGACCAGTGGGACTGGCTCTTCCCGATGATTGTGGAGCAGCGCGCGGCCCTGCTTGTGGCGGACGCCTGGCGCAGCCTGATATTCATACTGCTGGGGGCCGGGGCAATCTGGCTGTTTGCCTGCGGCAAGCTTAAGGAGGGCCCTGCGGCGCTGCTGCTGGGGGCGCTGATTGTGGCGGACCTCTGGGGCGTGGACAAGCGCTACTTCAATACCGGATTTTTCCAGAGCCCCGAGAAATTCGAGAGCAATTTTGCGATGCAGCCCTGGGAAGAGGCGATTCTGCAGGACGACGACCCCAGTTTCAGGGTGTTCAACCTCACCGAGAACGACCCCTTCAGGGAGAACCGCACCAGCTACCGCCTGAAGTCGATTGGCGGCTACAGCGCGGCCAAGCTGCGCCGCTATCAGGACCTGATAGACGAGCATCTGGTGCAGATGCACCGGCCGGTGATAGATATGCTCAACGCCAAGTATTTCGTGGTGGAGCAGAACGGGCAGAAGGTGCCGCTGTTGAATGACTCGGCGATGGGCAACGCCTGGTTTGCCGACAGCCTGTGCGCCGTGAGCGGGGCCGATGCCGAGTGCGCCGCCCTGATGCAGGTGGACCTGCGCAAGGCGATGGTGGTGGACACCGACAGCTTCGGAGAGTATGTGCAGGAGTTTGCCCCGGCAGGGGAGGGGGCGCAGGTGAGCCTCACTTCGTATGCCCCCGACATACTGGAATATGACTGCAGCAGCCCGCGCGGCGGCAGCATCGTGTTCTCCGAAATCTACTACCCCTACGGCTGGAAGGCCTACATAGACGGCACTCCGGCAGAGCATTACCGCGCAAACTACACTCTGCGGGCCATGAATGTCCCTTCCGGGCAGCACCATATCCGCTTTGAGTTCCGCCCCGACAGCGTCCGCCGCGGCGACATCCTCTCGATGTTCTGCATGGCGCTTATGTTCGGCGTGATGATATTCTCTGCCGTGCGCGGCATCGCGGCCCGCAAGAGCGAGAACACCAAGGCGTAGAAAATACTATATTTGCGGGTTAAATCTTTTAGTCCGATATGGCAAATCCGCTGAAGCAGCTGGCAAGCGAAACCGCGATTTATGGCCTGAGCACCATTCTGGCCAGGGTCGTGAACTTTCTGCTGGTGCCGCTCTACACCAATGTCCTCTCGCGGGAGGACTACGGCGTCGTCACCGAGTTTATGGCATACATCGCCATACTGCAGGTGGTGCTGGCCCTTGGGCTTGAGACGGGCTGCTTCAGATATGCGCAGAAAGAGAAGAATGCCGCCGACGACGGAGTCAGCGGGGCCGACCCCAACCGCATCTTCTCCAACGCATTCTTGATAGTGCTGTCTCTCTGCGCCGTTTTCTTTGCCGCGGTGAGCATCTTCTCCGCTCCGATAGCGTCGGCGCTGGGATATGAGGGCTTCGGCAAGGTAATAGTGTATGTCGGGGCGATTCTGCTGATAGATACCGTCACCGCCATCCTCTTTGCCCGGCTGCGCTACGAGCACAAGGCGCTCAAGTTTGCCACAATCCGCACCCTCAAGATTTTCACCGAGCTCGGGGTCAACCTGCTGCTCTACCTCTGCCTGCCCCGCTATCTGGCGGGCCACGACGGCAGCGCAATCACCGCCTTCGTGAGCGCGACCCCCGATTTCACTTACGCAATATTCGCAATTTTCTGCAGCTGCATCGTGTGCCTGCTGATGATGCTGCCCGAAATATTCAGGCTGCGGCTCGCTCCCGACAAAAAGGTGTGCCGCGCCATTCTGGCCTACTCGCTGCCGCTGATGCTGGCGGGGCTGCCCGGAGTGATGAACGACCTTATGGACCGCGTGCTGATGCGCGGCTTCTGCGGCGAGGGCTGGCGCGCCGAGCTGGGCGTTTACCAGGCCGGGGTCAAGATTGCGGTGATAATGTCGCTCTTCGTGCAGATGTTCCGCTATGCGGCGGAGCCCTTCTTTTTCCAGAGGGAGCGGCAGAAGGGGTCCAAGGAGCTCTACGCCAAGGTTATGACCTACTTTGTGGCCTTCTGTATGGCGGGCTTCCTGTTTGTCATGCTCTATCTGGACGTCATCGGGCTGATGCTGGGGCGCGACTTCCGCACCGGACTGTCCATCACCCCCATAATGCTGATGGCATATGTGATGCTGGGGATGCAGTTCAACATAAGTATGTGGTACAAGCTCTCCGGCAAGACGGGCTACGCCGTGTGGATAACTCTGGCGGGCCTGGCGGTCACGGTGGTGATAAACGTGCTGTTCATGCCCCGCTACTCATACCACGCCGCGGCGTGGGCCCACATCGCCAGCTACTTTGTGATGATGGTGATATCGCTGCTGCTGGGCAACAAATACTACCCGATACCCTACGACTGGAAGAAGATACTCCTTGCGGTGGCGTTTGCCCTTGCAATATACGGCGTGTCGCTGGCTCTGCCGCAGATGGCCCTCTGGCCCAAGATGGCGGTGCACACGCTGCTGATGCTCTCATATCTCATCCCCACGGGGCTCTATTTATATAAAACCAGAAACGCCTGAAAGATGCAAGTCAAGATAATCAACAAGTCGCGCTACGGCGCCCCCGCATACGCCACACCCCTCTCCGCCGGGATGGACCTCAAGGCAAACATCGAGTCTCCGGTGACCCTGGGCAGCCTGGAGCGCACAATGATTCCCACGGGGCTCTACATAGAGCTGCCGGAAGGGTATGAGGCGCAGATACGCCCCCGCAGCGGGCTGGCGGCAAAGCACGGGGTCACCGTGACCAACGCCCCCGGCACCATCGATGCCGACTACCGCGGCGAGATATGCGTGCTGCTGGTGAATCTGGGCCGGGAGCCGTTTGTCATAAACCCCGGCGAGCGCATCGCGCAGATGGTGGTGGCCCGTCACGAGCGGGTGGAGTGGGTGGAGGCGGAGAGCCTCTGCAGCAGCAGCCGCGGCGAGGGCGGATTCGGATCGACAGGAATAAAATAATACGATATATGGATTTCACAGGTGATAAATTCAATGTAGAGAAGCTGTACAAGATCTACAGTGACTGTAACGGCTACACTACCGACACTCGCGAGATAAAGGGCGGCGAGATGTTCTTTGCCCTGAAGGGGGAGAACTTCGACGCCAACGAGTTTGCCGCGCACGCCGTGGAGAAGGGGGCAAAATTCTGTGTGGTGGACAACATCCACGTGTATGAGAACAGTTCTGAGGAGCTTTCGGGCAAGCTGATTGCGGTGGACGACACTCTGCAGGCCTTCCGGGCTCTTGCCGGGTATCACCGCAGCCTCTTTGACATCCCCGTGATAGGCATCACCGGCACCAACGGCAAGACCACCACCAAGGAGATGCTCAACGCCGTGCTCGGCACAAAATACCGCGTGACCTGCACCAAGGGCAACCGCAACAACCACATCGGGGTGCCTATGACATTGCTGGAGATAACTCCTGAGACCGAGGTGGCCGTGATAGAGATGGGGGCCAATCATCCGGGAGAAATCGCCGCGTCGGTGTCCCTGGCCTGCCCCACCTGCGGCCTGGTGACCAACGTGGGCCGCGCCCATCTGGAGGGCTTCGGCAGCTTCGAGGGGGTCAAGCGCACCAAAGGTGAGCTGTACGACTATCTCGCCGAGCACGGCGGGCTGGTGTTCTACGACTCCGACAACAGCGAGCTGGAGGAGATGGTCCGCGCCCGTAGCGGCCTGCAGCTGATGCCCTACGGCGTGAATCATTCCGGCATAAGGGTGCTCAAGACATCGAGGGTCAACCCCTACCTCACGATGGAGGTGGAGTCGGGCAATGTGGTCAACCGCATCAACACCCGCCTGATAGGCTCCTACAACGCCACCAACGTGGCGGCGGCGCTGGCCGTGGGGGGCTATTTCGATGTGGACTTCGATGCCGCCGTGTCGGCCATAGAGGCGTATGTCCCCTCCAACAGCCGTTCGCAGCTGATAGACACCGGCAAGAACATAGTGATACTGGATGCATACAACGCCAACGAGAGCAGTATGAATGCCGCTCTGGACAACTTCGCCTCCACCTCCTTCCCCAACAAGGTGCTGGTGCTGGGCGATATGCTGGAGCTGGGGCAGTATTCCGCCGAGGCGCACGCAGAGATTCTGGCCAAGGCGCGCAAGATTACAAACGAGATTTACCTGGTGGGCGGCAGCGAATTCAAGGCCGTGGCCGGCGAACAGGATCTGGTGTTCGACACCAGCCTGCAGCTCAAGGAATACTTCCGCAAGCTGCAGCCCGAGGGGAAGACCATCCTCATAAAGGGCTCCAACGCCACCCGTCTGCCTCTGATAATGGAAGTACTTTAAAACAATACCATAATTTATTATGAAAACTTTCTGGAAGATAGTTTTAGGCTCCCTCATCGGGTGTCTGGTGGCCGGGCTGATATGCCTGTTCGTTATGTTCGGCATGATTGGCAGCCTCTCCGCATCTGTGATGTCGGGCGGCGCAACGGCTGTTTCCGGCTCTGTGCTCCGCATAGACGGCAGCACCGCCATAGTTGAGCGCGTCGTGGAGGATATGTCCCCGAAGGCGCTGATGAACCGCAGCAAAGGGGGCAAGCTGGCCCTGCTGGATGCAGTGCGCGCCATTGACGCCGCCGCAGCCGACCCCGCCATCAAACTGATATGCATAGAGCCGGACGAGATGTCCGGCATCTCCTTGGCCAACGTAGAGGAGCTTCGCGCGGCCCTCTCCCGCTTCCGCGCCAGCGGCAAGCCGGTAGTGGCCTATTCCGGCGGCTTCTCCACAGTGTCATACTACCTGGCGTCGGTTGCCGACAAGGTGATTCTGAACACCGAGGGCAGCAATATGATTCTGGGCGTGGCCAGCCAGTCGATATACCTCAAGGAGCTGTTTGACAAGCTGGGCGTGGAATATCAGCTGATACGCCACGGCAAATACAAATCTGCCGGCGAGATGTACATCCGCAGCGAGATGAGCGACGAGAACCGCCTGCAGATGCAGAGTATGGTGGACGGCCTCTGGGGCTCCCTTGCAGATGAAATCTGCGCCAGCCGCGACTTCAGCCGCGCAGAGCTGGACGGCTGGGTGGCCAACCTCGAGCTGGACGACGCGCAGTCGTTGCTGGACCGCAAGCTGGTGGACACCATCTGGTATGCCGACCAGTTCAAGGACTACCTCACCGACCTTGACCAGGCAAAGGATTATGACCACGTGAAATTTGTGGACCTCGTGGACTACGCTCCCGCCCATCTGATGCAGACCACCCGCGCCAAGGACAAGGTGGCCGTGCTCTATGCCAACGGAGAAATCGTGATGAGCGGCGACGCCGAGCAGAGCATCGTGGGTGACGAATTCGCCGCCCAGGTGGCCAAGGTCCGCGCCGACAGCACCATCAAGGCTGTCGTGTTCCGCGTCAACTCCCCCGGCGGCAGCGTGCAGGCATCGCAGTATGTGCGCCGCGAAATCGAGCTGCTGCGCGCCACCAAGCCGGTGATTGCCTCTTACGGCTCGTATGCCGCGTCGGGCGGATACTGGATAAGCTCTTCCTGCGACAAGATATTCTGCGACAACACCACCCTGACCGGCTCCATCGGCGTATTCTCGCTGATTCCCAACCTGGGTGACGCTGCCCGCAAGACCCTCAAGGTGAACATCCAGACCATCGGCTCGCACCCCCACAGCGATATGATGTCGGCTATGCGCTCTCTCGACGGCGCCGAGCTGGACTATATGCAGAAGTCGGTGGAGGAGATCTACGACGAGTTCCTCTCCATCGTCTCCGCCGGCCGCGACCTCCCCAAGGAGAAGGTCGATGAAATCGCACAGGGCCGCGTATGGTGCGGCTGCGACGCCTTCGGCATCGGTCTGGCCGACGAGAAGGGCGGCCTGGTGGACGCCATCGCATACGCCGCCTCCGCTGCCGGTCTGCAGGACTACCGCCTGGAGGAGTATCCCGCCCAGAAGAGCACAATGGAACGCTTTTTGGAGGCGTTCGGCGGCTCCGTGGGCATCAAGACGCTGCTCAGCCCCGCAGGGGAGAGTCTCTCCGGCTGGGAGCGGACCCAGGAGCAGTTCTTGCAGGCCTATTCGTTCCTCAAGAATCAGGACGAGCCGGCCGTTTATGCAAGAATGCCGTTCATAACGGAGATAAAGTAAGTTTTTGAACAAGTGAAAAAGTTCGTAAGCAAAATTCTGGTGGCCCCGTTGCTGGTGGTCTATCTCACTGCGGTCGCGGGTGTCACAATCCACGAGTGCACGGTGGACCGCACGACGGAGCTGCTGGGTTTGCTTGCAGAACAGACGGCGGAGTGCCCCCACAGCCACCGCGGCTGCCCGCAGGATTCCGAAGCGGGCGGACACCATCACGGCGGAGTGAGCCTGTGCGAGGGCAAGTGCTGCCACGACTCCATTTATGCCCTGGAGCAGGCGCAGCGCACCAGCGACGATGATTATTCCAAGCTGACTCTCTGCACCACAGTGCTACTGCCCTCCCCGGCGCCTCTGGCGCCTTATGCGGCGGCGATGCCTCTGCCCGCCTTGAAGGCGGAGCAAAAGGGGCGCTGCGCGGCCTCGGGCAAGGCCATTCTCACCCTGTATTCTGTCCAAAGGGCCTGAAATACACTCGCTGCCCGCAGAAGCCTGCGGCAGAACGAGTGTATTAACCCTTAACGACAGAATACCAAAATGAATAAAAGCAAACTTGTTTTAGCATACGCATCGATGTGCCTTGCAACGGCCGCCGGTGCACAGAATTTTACCGGGACGGTGCACTACACCGATCCCAAGGGGGCGAGCGAAAATCTCCCCTACGCCCAGGTCTATTATGTGGAGCAGGAGTCGCTGCTGGAGTGCGACGGCGACGGCCGTTTCGAGGCCAGCGTAAAGCCCGGCGCCACCCTCATCGCCACCTATGTGGGTTATACCCAGGACACGGTGGTGGTTGCCGAGGGGATGAGCGCGGCCGACTTCTACCTGACCGGCAGCAACACCCTTGAAGAGGCGGTGGCCACGGCCCGGCAGACCGGCCTGCAGCGCCTCTCGCAAATCAAGACGGAGGCCATCGGCACCTCCGGCATCCACAAGATGGCCTGCTGCAACCTTGCCGAGAGCTTTGAAAACACCGCCAGCGTGAGCGTGGGCTATTCCGACGCCATCACCGGCGCCCGCCAGATCAAGTTGCTGGGCCTCTCCGGCGTCTACACGCAGATGCAGGACGAGAAAATCCCCGTGATGCGGGCCCTCTCCTCTACATTCGGCTTCAATTATGTCCCCGGACAGTGGCTGGAGAGCATCTACATTGCCAAAGGCCCCTCTTCTGTGGCCAACGACGCGGGCGGCATCTCGGGCCAGATAGACCTTGAGCACCGCAAGCCCACGGCCGAGACGCCGCTGTTCGTGAATGTCTACGGCAGCAGCGACAATATGTACGACGCCACGGTGGGCTCCGCCCTGCAGATCACCGACCGCCTGAGCACGGTGCTGATGACCTACGCCTCCAACTCCAACTCGATGATGGACCACAACGGCGACGGCTTCCGCGACGACCCCAAGTCGCGCCAGCTGAATCTGGCCAACCGCTGGCTCTACCTCTCTCCCAAGGGGGTTGAGGTGCGTGCCGGCTTCAAGGTGGTGGACGACAACCGCCTGGGCGGCCAGATGTCCTTCACCCGCGATATGGCATCGGAGCAGACCCCCTCGGCGTGGGGCTCGCTCATCAATAACCGCCTCTACAACGCCTATGTGAAGGTGGGCGTCCCCCTGAACCGCGATATGACCAAGAGCATCGCGGTGATAGGCTCGCTCAACCGCTACACCAGCGACGCCGGCTTTGGGGTGAACACCTACGACGGCGCCCAGACCAGCCGCTTCATAAACTTAATCTACCACAGCGACTACAACGAGCACAACTCGCTGGAGCTGGCGCTGACCCACACCACCGACATCGTGAAAGAGCGTTATGCGCGCCGCGCCTATGGCCTGGACCTCGAAGATGACCTGCTGGGATCGGGCCGCACAGAGCTGGAAACTGGCGTGATGGGGGAATACACCTATAAAAACGACAAGTTCACTATGGTGGCGGGCACCCGCCTGACATTCAACCATTATTATCTGTGGCTGCTGCCGGTGCCCCGTCTCTCGCTCAAATATTCCATAACGCCGGAGCTGGTGGTGCGCGGCAGCGCCGGTCTGGCGACCCACTCCCCGTATGCCTTTGCCGACAACTACGGCGTATTCTCTTCCAACCGCAAGATATCGTACCTGGAGCACAGCTATTGCCATACAACAGGCTTGTCTATGGATTTGGAGATAGCGGGGACCTACGGCGGCAACATCACCTGGTACCTCCCCTTCGGAGAGGAGGACGCCAGCTACCTGAGCCTGGAATATTTCCGCACGGACTTCAAGCAGCAGCTCTATGCCGATATGGAGTGGGACTCCCACACCACAATGTTCTATATGACCCAATCGGCCACCCAGACGGTGCAGGCCGACTTCTCCGCCGACATCAACGAGCACTTCAATGCAATGCTGACCTTCCGCTACACCGACCCCAAGGTGCAGAAAATAGAGATGAAGGGGGATGTCCGCCAGAAAAAGACAGTCGTCCGCCCTATGACGGGTCTTTACAAGGGGCTGGTGAACCTGCAGTACAAATCAAATATGAGCCGCTGGATTGTGGATTTCACAGCTCAGATCAACGGCCCGATGCGCCTGCCCGAATTCGCCGCAAAGGCGTGGGATATGGAGTATTCCCCCGTATATCCGATGCTCTACCTGCAGGTGACCCGCAAACTGCCGGGGCTGGACATCTACGGCGGGGTGGAGAATATCACCGACTTCCGCCAGAAAGATGCCATTGTGGGGGCCGACAACCCCTTCGGGGCCGACTTTGACGCCTCGGCCATCTGGGGCCCGCTGATGGGGCGCAAATTCTACCTCGGCCTGCGGTACACACTTTGGAAATAATCAAATAAAAACACAGATATGAAACGTTTTATAATGTTTTTGACAGCCGCGCTGATGATGTTCTCCACCGCGGCTTATGCAGAGAAAAAGAAGGTGCCGGCAGAGGAGGTCACTTTTGCCGTGGACCTGCACTGCGAGAACTGCAAGAAAAAATGCAACGCAAATCTCCCTTTTGAGAAAGGCGTTTTGGATTTTAATGTGGATCTGAGCAGCAAGACCATCTATTTTAAGTTTGACCCCCGCAAGACTTCCAAATCGAAACTCGCAAAAGCGGTGGAAAAGCTCGGCTACACCCCCGTGGAGGTTAAACCTGCTGAAATCAGCAAATAAATTGCTACATTTGTCGCTTGTAATTTTAAACAAGCGGTAATGTACAGGATTTTGGATAAAAGGCTGCTCGCCCCTCAGATTTATATGCTGGAGGTGGAGGCCCCGAGACTGGCGGCGGCTGCGAAGCCGGGCCAGTTTCTTGTTGTCAGATGTGACGAGAAAGGGGAGCGCGTCCCCCTCACAATAAGCGACTACGATGCAGAGAAAGGCACCGTGCAGATGGTGATACAGACAATCGGCGCCTCCACAATGCAGATGTGCGAGAAAGAGGTCGGCGACAGCTTTGCCGATGTGCTGGGCCCTCTGGGCTGCCCTTCTGAATTCTGCAGCCTCAGCGACGAGGAGATAAGCAAGATGCGCTTTCTCTTTATCGCGGGCGGCGTGGGCACTGCGCCGGTTTATCCGCAGGCCAAATATTTCCACGCCAAAGGGGCCAAGGTGGACATTATCGTGGGGGCCAAGAACGAGGGCCTTCTGATTTTCGAAGACCGCTTTGCCGATGTGTGCGACAACCTCTACATCTGCACCGACGACGGCAGCCGCGGCTTCCACGGCCTCGTGACCGCAATGGCCACTCAGCTGATAGAGAAGGAGGGGAAGAAATACGACCAGGCGGTGGCCATCGGCCCTATGATCATGATGAAGTTTGCCGCGCGCACTCTGCAGCCCTACGGCATCCCCCTCACGGTGAGCCTTAACACTCTGATGGTGGACGCCACCGGAATGTGCGGCGCCTGCCGCGTCACTGTGGGAGGCCGCACCCGCTTCGCCTGCGTGGAGGGGCCGGAGTTCGACGCCTATCAGGTCGATTTTGACGAGGCAATGCGCCGCCAGGGCATCTACCGCGACCAGGAGGCTGTCAGCCGCGAGAATTACAAGAATCATAAATGCAACATAAGAGGGTAGAGAGATGGCAAACAGAATACCGCGCGTGCCCGTACGCGAACAGGACCCCAAGGTGAGGGCCACGAACTTTGAAGAGGTCTGCTACGGATACAACAAGGAGGAGGCTATGCTGGAGGCAAGCCGCTGCCTCAACTGCAAAAAGCCGGGGTGCGTGTCACAGTGCCCCGTGAACATACAGATTCCCGCATTCATCGCCAAGGTGAATGAGGGCGACTTTGCCGCCGCGGCCGAGATAATCGCCCGCGACAGCTCGCTGCCCGCCGTCTGCGGCCGCGTGTGCCCGCAGGAAAACCAGTGCGAGGGCAAGTGCATCCTGGGCGTGAAGGGCGAGCCGGTGGCAATCGGCAAACTGGAGCGCTTTGTGGCCGACTGGAGCCGCGAAAACGGCGGAGTGGCCGTGGAAAAGGCTCCCTCCAACGGCAAGAAGGTGGCCATTGTGGGCAGCGGCCCCTCCGGCCTGGCCTGCGCCGCCGACCTGGCCAAGCTGGGCTATGAAGTCACCATATTCGAGGTGCTGCACAAGGCGGGCGGAGTGCTGCAATACGGCATCCCCGAGTTCCGCCTCCCCAAGCAGAAGGTGGTGGAGCCCGAAATCGAGTCGCTGCGCGCCCTGGGCGTCAAGATAGAGACCAATGTGGTGGTGGGCCGCACGGTGACAGTCGACAGCCTCTTCGAGAAGGAGAACTTCCAGGCTGTGTTCATCGGCAGCGGCGCCGGTCTGCCCCGCTTTATGAACATCCCGGGCGAGAGCCTCAACGGAGTGTTCTCCGCAAACGAGTTCCTCACCCGCAACAACCTTATGAAGGCCTACGACCCCACCTACGCAACCCCCATCTACGCCGGCAAGAAGGCCGTGGTGGTGGGCGGCGGCAATGTGGCTATGGATGCGGCCCGCACCGCAATCCGCCTGGGGGCCGACACCAAGATAGTCTACCGCCGCACGGAGGTGGAGCTCCCCGCCCGCGCGGAGGAGGTGCACCACGCCCGCGAGGAGGGTCTGGACTTCCAGATGCTCACCAACCCCGTTGAGGTGCTGGGCGACGACAAGGGCTGGGTGCGCGCCGTGCGCTGCATCCGTATGGAGCTGGGCGAACCCGACGAGAGCGGCCGCCGCAGCCCGGTTCCCGTTCCGGGGAGCGAATTCGAAATCGAGACCGACGTGGTGATAATGGCGCTGGGCACATCGCCCAACCCGCTGCTGCACGACACCACCCCCGGCCTTGAGACCAACCGCCGCGGCTGTCTGGTGGTGGACGAGGACCTTGCCACGACCCGCGACCGCGTGTATGCCGGCGGCGACGCCGTGACCGGAGCCGCCACAGTGATTCTGGCAATGGGCGCCGGACGCAAGGCCGCCGCGCAAATCCACAAGAAACTCTCTGAATAAAACAATTTAAAGATATGGCTCAGACCCCCTCTATACCCAAAGGCACAAGGGATTTCGGCTGCGTGGAGATGGCGCGCCGCAACTATATATTCGACACCATCAAAGATGTGTTCCGCCGCTTCGGCTATCAGCAGATAGAGACTCCCGCAATGGAGAATATCTCCACTCTGCTGGGCAAATACGGCGACGAGGGGGACAAGCTCCTCTTCCGCATCCTCAACTCGGGCGACGCCTTTGCCGGCCTCGATCTGGCCGGGATGGGCGGCAGCGCCATCACAAGCAAGGTGTGCGACAAGGGGCTGCGCTACGACCTCACCGTCCCCTTCGCCCGCTTTGTCACCCAGCATCAGAATGAGATAGCCTTCCCCTTCAAGCGCTTCCAGATACAGCCTGTGTGGCGTGCCGACCGGCCGCAGAAGGGGCGCTACCGCGAATTCTACCAGTGCGACGCCGACGTGGTGGGCAGCACCTCCCTGCTGAGCGAGCTGGAGCTGGTGCAGATGGCCGATATGGTGTTCGGCCGCCTGGGCATAAACGTCTGCATCAAAATCAACAACCGCAAGCTGCTTGCCGGCATTGCGGAGGTGGCGGGTGTCCCCGACAAGATGATGGACATAACCGTTGCCATAGACAAGATAGAGAAAATAGGCCTGGAGGCGGTGAAGGCGGAGCTTCTGTCAAAGGAGGTCCCCGAGAGCTCGCTGGCTGTGATAGAGCCGGTGCTGACCCTTGCCGGCAGCGCTCAGGAGAAGATAGAGGCGATGCGCACGCTGCTCGCCCCCAGCGAGGTGGGCACCAGGGGCGTGGAGGAGATTTCGCAGCTCTTCTCTCTCATCGCCGCCTGCGACATCCGCCAGAAGGTGGAGCTGGACCTCTCGCTGGCCCGCGGACTCAATTATTATACGGGTGCCATATTCGAGGTCAAGGCGCTTGACTTTGAAATCGGAAGCATCTGCGGCGGCGGCCGCTACGACGACCTCACAGGCATCTTCGGCCTCAAGAATGTCTCCGGAGTGGGCATCTCCTTCGGTGCCGACCGCATCTACGACGTGCTGCTGGGGCTGGACAAATACCCCGCGATGATTGCCGGCGGCGTGGACGTCCTCTTCTCCAATATGGGGGAGAAGGAGGCGCTCTATGCGCTGCCCGCGCTGGACGCCCTGCGCAAGGCGGGCTTCAAGTGCGAAATCTATCCCGATGCGGCCAAGCTCAAGAAGCAGTTTGAGTATGCCAACAAATGCTCTGTGGCGGTGATGGTTGTGTGCGGCGAGTCGGAGATGGAGCAGGGGTCCTTCACCGTGAAGAATATGACCACCGGAGAGCAGGCGAGCGTCACGGCAGACGCTCTCTGCAGCCACATAGCGGCGATCCTGAAATAAAATTTGCTTTTTATACGATTGTTGCTACCTTTGCAGTCCCAATCAA
>CAZIUO010000026.1:0-18775 GCA_964542575.1 uncultured Muribaculaceae bacterium | reverse complement strand
ATCCGGGAGGGCAGTGGATAACACGGACGACTTCGGTTGTCCACGTCGTGGATTCTGCTGAGAATACGACACCTAGGTGGGCGCAGAATGACGCTTATGGCGCATATTGCCCTTTGACGACAAGCGGATCCGAAGAGAGGGCGCCTGCAGGATGCGTGGCGGTAGCGGGGGCAGAGGTGCTGTATTACCTGCACGATAAGTTCGGGGTTCCCGCTACAATGGTGAGTGAAGGCTATTGCTATGGGGATTTGAATGGTTATACAAGAGCCTTTTATAATCCCAACACATCAATTTGGAGTCAGATGAGCCCTACTCGTAAAGATGCGCTTGGAACGGCCAATGCGGAGGCCCTGATGATCGGGCATATCGGGGATATTGTCGGTATGCATTACCGGAACCGGTATTCCTGGGCATTGCCCGGGAACCTGGTCGATCCCCTCTTTTCCGCCTATGGCATTCAAGCATCTTCCGGCGGTTATGACGAAGATACCGTCAAATCGAATCTGGAAGCGGAACTGCCCGTGATAGTTACTGCAACCACTCAGGCCATTCCGGTGAATTTTAATATACATTGCTTTGTGATAGACGGGTATAAGAAAACCTACACGGAGTATGTCCATCTCCATTATTGGCAGCCGGACGACTTCGAAATCTGGTATGATCCGGATATATATGCACCATATTACACCTATTCCTACTCGGATCCGGAAATTACTGCCATAACAATAAACTGGGGATGGGGTGAAGCCAGTTCGGGGTGGTTTACTCTGACAGGAGATTGGGTATCGCCGGACGATACAAATTACAGGTATAACCGGTCGATGATTTATGATATAACTATTCCAGACAACGAAAACTAATCGATTATGAAGATCAGAACACTGCTACTTGCGATGACCATGCTGACTGCATCGGCATCTTGTGTAAAAACGCTGCCGCCGATGTATCCTGACGAAAGGTCATTTGTCCCGGGGGAATGCTTGATAAGTACTGAGGTGGAGTATACGGAAATGTATAATGATATTGAAGGATATTATACATTCAGATTCTTGCTGGGCGAATGGTCCACCGTATATGATCCGCTCGGATGGATCGTTCCCTGGGGAAATGCCACATCATTCAGATATATACCGTCCGATGATGTGTACGAACAATTCGGTTCAAACAAGAAGAAGGTTAAAAAGGCTTATGAAGAGGAGTATAAGAATACTTGGAGGCCAAGATCATACACAAAAATTTATGAGGTCTATTATGAGTCGGGCCTGACGGTGACATCTGACCGTGAGTTTGCCGGGTATCCGGCGGGAGAGAACATAGAGTCACGGTTTGCTAATGATGCATTGACACCGCCAACCCTGCCAATTCCAAACAAGGATCTTGCTGATCTTCCAACGATAGGAGACAGGTTTTATGCTGCTGGAACATTGCCTTTCAAAGTGCATGTAAAGGCGGAAACAAATGAAGTGAAGGAGGCTGTGACATTCACCATGAACATCCCCGTGAAGATAGGTCTTGCGCTCACCTGGCTTGGCAATCGCCTTACCGACCCCGACGCCCCCTATCCCTACCGTGAAGAGACCCTGACCTGCACCTTTACGGTGCCTGCCGAGGCTTTGAACAGTGCCTTGCAATAAGACACAGCCGGACGAATGACAAAAACGCGGAGAACCCGAAAGTTCTCCGCGTTTTCTTGTTTACGACGCTGCGGCGCTATTTGATGAACGCCTGCATCTGGGGCACTTTGCGGCGGGCGGCCTCGAACAGCGCCCACTGGTTGCGGGTGCGCACCAGATTGTGCTCCGGATACTTGATTTTGTAGTAGGTGTCGCCGTTGATGTAGTCGGTGAAGAAGCGCACCGCCTGCATATAGGGGAACAGGCAGGCTGCAAAGGGGAGATTCTCCTTCTCGACGGGGGTCAGGAAGGTCGCCCCCTCCAGATAGCCTTTGGCAAAAGCCTCGAATATGTCCATTCTGAAGTCGACCTTCTCCCAGGCGGGGTCGTCCTCGGGCAGGGTGTTGGCCGCAGTGCGCAGAAAGTCGCCGAAATCGGAGAACACGAACGATGGCATCAGGGTGTCCAGGTCAATCACGCACAGAATGTTGCCGTCGGCATCGAACATCATATTGTTGACTTTGGTGTCGCAGTGGCAGATGCGCTTGGGCAGCAGCCCTTCGCGGTACATCCGCTCCGCCTTGCACATCTCCTCTTCAAAGGGGAGGATTTTGGCGAGAATCTCCCGGACCTCGCTCTCCGCCATCCGGCCGGCGCGGTCGGCCGCAACCGCCTCGTGCAGCTGGCGGGCGCGCAGCTCCATATTGTGGAAGTCGGGGATTGTCTCGCCCAGCGTGTCGGGGATGTCGGCGAGCATCGCCTCGAAATTGCCGAAAGCCTTGCCGGCGAAGTATGAATACTTGGGGTCCACAGTCTCGTAGGTGTAGGCGTCCTTTATGAAGATTGAGACGCGCCAGTACTCCTTGCCGTCGGTCCAGTAGCTCTTGCCCGTCTCCTTGCAGGGGAGGAAGGTGAGCACCTTGCGGTTGATGTCCGCATCTCCGGCCAGTTTGCGGCGGATGTGGGCGGTGGCGCAGTCGATGTTGTGCTGCAGCAGTTCCACATCCTTGAAGATGGAGTTGTTGATGCGCTGCAGGACATAGTCGTCGCTGCCGTCGGTCTTCACCAGAAGGGTGTCGTTGATAAGTCCGTTGCCCAGCGGCTTTATCTCCAGAATATTGCCGCTTATGGCAAAGCGGCCGGCTATCTCTTTTTCTTTCATATTGTCGTTAGTTTGTATCTCTTTGTCTGCTTTGAACACGTCGCGGATGGAGGGGTAGGCCCCCTTGAGCAGCTCCTGCAGCTGGCTTTCATCGCACCAGCGGGCAGTCTCGATGTCCTCCTCGCGCTGCACCCTGACTTCGTCGGCGGCGGTGAGGGTCATCCGGAACCAGTGGGACTCCTTGAGCACGAAGTCCTGCCCCTCGCGGTAGGTGTGGTATGTGGTGCAGATGGGCCTGCCCAGGGCCAGGTGCTCCAGGCCAGTCTCTTCCTGCACTTCGCGCAGCGCGCACTGCTCCAAGCTCTCGCCCGCCTCGATGTGCCCCTTGGGCATATCCCACGCCCCGCGGCGCCAGAAGAGCAGAGCGCGCCCGGCGGCGTCGCGCACCAGGCCGCCTGCGGCGACATCCACTCTGAATTGAGATGTCAGGGCCTTGAAGGCCGCCTGAGGGTCGCCGGACTCTATCTCCAGAAATTCTGGCGAGGCGGCTTGCGAGAAGCGCTCCGGGAGGGTCGCGAGGTCTCCCGCCTCCCGCTCACTGACGCGGACCGCGCCGAGCAGCCCCGATGCGGGCGCCTCTGGCGGGATTATTGCGATGCTGCGGCCGTTAAAATAGATTTTAAACATTTGGCAAATTTATTCAAAAAATCTAATTTTGGAACGCTAATAAAAGACGAGTATGACCAATATCGAGAAGCAGGTTGCAGAGTACCTGCTGGAAATCGGCGCCGTGAAGCTGCGCCCCGAAGAGCCCTTTACCTGGGCGTCAGGGTGGAAGTCACCCATTTATTGCGACAACCGCAAGATTCTCTCATATCCCGAGATCCGCAACAAGGTGTGTGACTTTGTGGTGGAGACCATCGGCGAGCACTTCAAGAACGTGGATGTGATTGCCGGCGTGGCCACAGGGGCCATTGCGATGGGAGCGCTGGTTGCCGACCGTATGAACAAGCCTCTCATCTACATCCGTCCCAAGCCCAAGGATCACGGGATGGGCAATCAGATAGAGGGTGAATGCAAGCGCGGCGACCGCGTGGTGGTGGTAGAGGACCTCATCTCCACCGGCGGCAGCAGCCTCAGCGCAGCGGCGGCGGTATCGGCTGCCGGATGCATCGTGGAGGGTATGGTGGCCATCTTCTCATACAACTTCCCCACCGCCCGCCGTTCCTTTGAATACACGAGTATGGAGCTTTACACCCTCTCGAACTACGACTCTCTCATAGAGGTGGCGAGCGAGAAGAATCTCATAAGCGAATCTGACATCGAAGTGCTGCGCGACTGGCGCTTCCATCCCGAAACCTGGGGCAAATAACTATGGCGGACACCACTCTGACAAGCAAGACTGTGCTGGTGGATCGCCAGCCCGCCGTGCTCTACAGCTCTCTGGAGGACCTCGGCGCCCTGGTGGCCAACCTGCCTGAAGACAAGCGGCAGTCGATAACCGCCACCGCCGACACCATCAGCGCCAGCGTGCAGGGATTCAATCTCGGAGTCTGCGTGGCAGACCGCACCCCCTTCAGCAGCGTCACCTTCCGCCAGATCGACGGCAGCCCTGTGGAGTTCTCCCTCAAGGCGGTGTTCGACAGCGTGGACGACCCCTCGAACCCCGAGGCCGACTGCAAGACCAACTTCCACATAGAGCTGGCTGCCCAGCTGGGCGGGATGCTCAAGATGATGCTGGGAGGCAAGCTGCAGAAGGCGCTGGACCGCATTGCGGAGACAATCGCAGACGCCGCCTCCGGCCGCGCCGTGAACCTCTCGGCCGAAGATTTTATGAAATAGTGAGCAGATTCCCCAAAGAATTCATTGACAATACCTCGGCGGCCCTTGGCGGGGCTGCCGAGATTGTTATAGACGCCCTTGAAACGGGCGGGAGCGTCACTGCGGTGCGCGCCAACCCCGCAAAAATGACAGTAGAGGCGCTTGAAAGGCGCTTCGATGCGGCGGACGGCCGTGTGCCCTGGCGCGGCGACGCGCTGTTTCTGGCCAGCCGCCCCCAGTTCTCCCTGGACCCCCTGCTGCACGCCGGCGCCTACTATGTGCAGGACCCCTCGGCGATGTTCGTGGGGTGCGTGGCTGCGGCGGCGATGCGCTCTGCAGGCACGGCTGCCACTCGCGTGCTGGATCTTTGCGCCGCCCCCGGCGGCAAGACCACCTGCATCGCGGCGTCGCTTGGCGGCGGGCTGCTGGTGGCCAACGAGGTCATCGGTTCGCGCGCCACGATCTTGGCGGAAAATACCGTGAAATGGGGCAACCCCAATGTCGCTGTCACCTGCAGCGACCCCTCGCAATTCGCCTCGCTGCCCGGCTGGTTCGATGTGATAGTGGCCGATGTCCCCTGCTCCGGCGAGGGGATGTTCCGCAAGGAGGCGCAGGCGGTGGCGGAGTGGTCGCAGGAGAATGTCCGCCTGTGCGAGGCCCGCTCCCGCCGCATAGTGGCCGATGTCTGGCCCGCGCTGCGCGAAGGGGGCTTCCTGGTATATTCCACCTGCACCTTCAACTCTTTTGAAAACGACGGCAACGCCGCCTGGATTGCGGAGAAGCTTGGGGCGGAGATAATCCCGATAGAGAGTGCCGACCCCGTTCTGACGGCGGAATGCGCCGCCGCCGGGCACATCGCCACCCGCTGCGGAATACAGCTGGCCCCCGGAATAACCCGCGGAGAGGGGCAGTATGTGGCGCTGCTGCGCAAGACTGCCTCCGCCGCGGCGCTGCGCCGCAAGGCCCTGCCCGCCCTCAAGAAGGCCGCCTGCGACTGGCTGCGCCCCGGATTCGCGTGCTGTCAGGTGGAGCGCAGCGCCGGCCCTATGATCAAGGCTTATCCCGAGGCTCTGATGCAGGACATCCGCACTGTGGAGGAGAATCTGCGCACGCTGCGCTCCGGCGTGGCGGTGGCGCTGGTAAAGGGGCGCGACCGCATCCCGCAGGCCGACCTGGCGCTTAGTACGGCCCTTGACGGCGGGGCGTTCCCCCGCGTGGAACTCTCTCGCGAAGATGCGCTGCAGTATCTGCGCACGCAGCCCCTGGCGCTGCCCGATGCCCCGGCGGGCTTCCTTGCAGTCTGCAGCGAGGGTTTGCCGCTGGGATTCGTGAAGAATCTGGGGCGGCGGGCCAACAACCTCTTTCCCCAGGCCTGGCGCCTGAGGATGTAAAATACGGGAGTGTCCGATAAAAAAACGGCCCTGGCGCATTGCCGGGGCCGCTTTTTATGTCGATTCCGTAATCTTATTTCATAAGCAGATAGTGCGGGCCGAAGCGCTCGAAGGCGGCGCGGTCCAGCTCCTCGCGGTGGTCGGGATGAGCCACGCTGATGATGGCCTTGGCCCTCTCCTGCAGCGACTTGCCATAGAGGTTCACGGCGCCGTATTCGGTCACCAGCCAGTGGATGTGGGCGCGTGTCGTGACGACGCCTGCCCCGAGAGTCAGGGTGGGGGCAATCTTGCTGATGCCCTTGTTGGTGATGGAGGGCATTGCGATGATGGCCTTGCCTCCCTTGCTCAGCGATGCGCCGTAGGTGAAGTCTATCTGGCCGCCGAAGCCGCTGTAGAACTTGGTGCCGAGGCTGTCGGCGCACACCTGACCGGTGATGTCCACCTGCAGGGCGGAGTTGATGGCGGTCATCTTGGGGTTCTGGGAGATGATGGCGGGGTCGTTGGTGTAGCCCACGTCCATCATCGACACCATAGGGTTGTCATCGATGAAGTCATAGACCTCCTGGCTGCCCATCAGGAAGGTGGAGACCATCTTGCCGGGGTCGGTGACCTTGTTGGCGCCGGTGATCACACCCTTCTCCACCAGCGGCAGCACGCCGTCGGCGAACATCTCGGTGTGGATGCCGAGGTCCTTGTGGCCGCCCAGCTGCGCCAGCACGGCGTTGGGGATGGCTCCGATGCCCATCTGCAGGCAGGCGCCGTCTTCTATGAGCTCTGCGCAGTTCTTGCCTATCTTGGTCTCGGTCTCGTTGGGCTGGGTGAATGTGGCGGGCTGCAGCGGGGTGTTGTCCTCCACAAAGAGATCAATCTTGCTCAGCGGGATTATGGCCTGGCCCCAGCTGCGGGGGACGTGCTTGTTCACCACCGCAATCACGATTTTTGCGCATTCGATGGCGGCCAGGGTGGCGTCCACGCTGGTGCCCAGCGACACGAAGCCGTGCTTGTCGGGCGGGCACACCTGAATCATCGCCACGTCGCAGGGGAGGGCGCCGCAGCGGTAGAGCTTCTGCGTCTCGCTCAGATGCACGGGGATGTAGTCGGCATAGCCTGCCTGGACCCCTTTGCGCACGTTGGCTCCCACAAAGAAGGCCTGGTGAAAGAAGATGCCGTTGTATTTCTCGTCGGTATAGGGGGCGGGCCCTTCCGTGTGGAGGTGGTGGATGTGGACATCCTTCAATTCACCTGCGTCGCCGCGGCGGCAGAGGGCCTGGATAAGCACCTGGGGGGCACTTGCAACGGAGCTGAAGTGGATGTGGTCGCCGCTCTTGACAACCTTCACCGCCTCGTCCGCGCTGATAAACTTAATCGTGTGGTTCATCTATTTTATGGGATTATGATTAATTTTGCTCGCTAATATAAGAAAAATACTATGAACCGCGAAAAACAACTGGCCGCCTTCGAGCGACTCCTGGATGTGATGGACACCTTGAGGGAAAAGTGCCCGTGGGACCACAAACAGACCATAGACTCCCTGCGCCCCAACACCATAGAGGAGGTTTACGAACTCTCCGATGCAATAATGAACCACGATATGAAGAATATCTGCAAGGAGCTGGGCGACGTGCTGCTGCACATAGTCTTCTATGCCAAGATCGGCAGCGAGCAGGGGCAGTTTGACATTGCTGATGTCTGCAACCAGCTTTGCGACAAGCTGATATTCCGCCACCCGCACGTCTATCCCCCCAAGGAGGACGGCTCGCAGCTGGCCAAGGACTCTTCCCACGCCGAGAATGCCGACCAGGTGGTCAAGAACTGGGAGCAGCTCAAGCAGACGGAGAAGGACGGCAACAAGACGGTGCTCTCCGGCGTCCCCGACAGCCTGCCGCCGCTGATCCGCGCCTACCGCATGCAGGACAAGGCGCGCGCCGTGGGCTTTGACTGGGAAAACCGCGAGGATGTCTGGGACAAGGTCTCGGAGGAGATGGGCGAGTTCCGCGAGGCCCTCTCCAAGTCGGGAGACAGCCCCACACCCGAGATGACCGACGAGCTGGGCGACCTGCTCTTCTCCATAATCAACGCTTCGCGCCTCTACAAGCTCAATCCCGACACGGCGCTGGAGTCGACCTGCCGCAAGTTCCGCAGCCGCTTCACCTTTGTGGAGATGAAGGCGCGCGAGGCGGGGCGCGACATCCGCGACCTCACCCTCGCCGAGATGGACGCCCTCTGGGACGAAGCCAAAAAGAGCCTGTAGCCGATGGTGCGCGACTGGCAACGGCGCACCGCCCTGCTGATGGGGGAGGAGCGCCTGGAGCATCTGGACAGCTGCACCGTCGTTGTGGTGGGAGTCGGCGGAGTGGGGGCCTACGCCGCCGAGATGATAGCCCGCGCCGGGGTCGGACACCTCGTGCTGCTGGACTGTGACATAGTCTCTCCCAGCGACAAGAACCGCCAGCTGCCCGCCCTCGATTCAAATATGGGGCGGCAGAAGGTCGAGGTGGTGCGAAGCCGCATTCTGGACATCAATCCGGAAGCCGACGTCCGCCTGATTGCCGAATATCTCACCGAGGAGAACATCGCGCAGCTGCTGGGCGGATTCAAGATAGACTATCTGGTGGACGCGATAGACACTCTCGCCCCCAAGCTGGCGCTGATAGAATATTGCGTGAAGGGGGGGATCCCCCACGTCAGCTCTATGGGGAGCGGGGCCAAGTGGGATGCCACCAAAGTGCGGCTGGTGGACCTCTCCAAGTCGTACAACTGCCCGCTGGCCTTCATAGTGCGCAAGAAGCTGCGCAAAAAGGGAATAACCAAGGGATTCAAGGTGGTCTTCAGCGAAGAACTGCCCGACAGGCGCGCGATTGTGGAGGACGCGGGGCGCAACAAAAAGTCGCAGGTGGGCACCATCTCCTATATGCCGGCAGTGTTCGGCTGCGTGTGCGCCCAGGCGGCAATTGCGCATTTGACTCAAAATGACTAATTTTGCCCTCCGCTTTTAAAAACCGGACAAAAAGAGAAAGTATATACAATGGCAGAAAACAAATTGCTCGAGAAACTCGAAGACCTCAAAGACAAGTTCGCAACCCTGCAGCAGCAGATTTCCGACCCTGAGCTTATCAGCGACATGAAGCGCTATGTGCAGCTCAACAAGGAATACAAGGAGCTGGAGCCCATAATCGCGGCCGGCGCCGAATACCGCCGTCAGGTGGAGAGCCTGGAGATTGCCAAGGACATACTGCAGAGCGAGAAGGACCCCGACCTGCGCGAGATGGCCAAGGCGGAGGCGGCCGAGATAGAGGAGAAGCTCCCCCAGATGGAGGAGGAGATAAAGCTGCTGTTGATACCCGCCGACCCCGAAGATGACAAGAACGCCATTCTGGAGATCCGCGGCGGCACAGGAGGCGACGAGGCGGCAATCTTTGCCGGCGACCTCTTCAGAATGTACTCGAAATATTGCGAGAAGAAGGGGTGGAAGCTCGAGGTCAACAACTCCAACGAAGGCGTTATGGGCGGCTTCAAGGAGATTGTGTGCAAAATATCGGGCGAGAAGGTCTACGGCACCCTCAAATACGAGAGCGGCGTGCACCGCGTGCAGCGTGTGCCCCAGACCGAGACCCAGGGGCGCGTGCACACTTCTGCGGCGTCCGTGGCGGTCCTGCCCGAGGCGGAGGAGTTTGACGTGGAGCTCAATATGAACGACGTGCGCAAGGATACCTACTGCGCGTCGGGCCCCGGCGGACAGTGCGTGAACACCACCTACTCCGCGGTGCGCCTGACCCACATCCCCACCGGACTGGTGGTGCAGTGCCAGGACCAGAAATCGCAGATCAAGAACTTTGAGAAAGCCCTTGAAGAGCTGCGCACCCGCCTCTATAACTTCGAGTATCAGAAATATCTGAGCGAGATTTCTGCAAAGCGCAAGACTCTGGTCTCCACCGGCGACCGCTCAGCAAAGATCCGCACCTACAACTATCCCCAGTCGCGCGTCACCGACCACCGCATCGGCTACACAATGTATAATCTGCCGGTGTTTATGGACGGAGAAATCCAGGAGCTGATAGACCAGCTGCAGATTGCCGAGAACGCCGAGCGCCTCAAGGCTGCGGGAGAAGACCAGCAGTAGGGGCCGCTACCGGTTCTCTACCGGCTGAAGGTCAAAATCTTCCATAAGCATCTCCAGACCCTGGATGGTGTCGGAGAAGAAGTACTGCATCAAATAAGAAGTATTCATAGCTGTTATTTTTTATGTTGCAAAGATATCCCGCTATGTGGGTCAAATCTTTACACACATAAAAATAACCCGGAAAATTATTCGGGAAGCGCCTTCTTGCCCTTCACGCCCAGCTCTTGCACCTTCCGGGCGGAGGTCAGAATGCTCTGTCCGCGGTCGCTGAGCTTGGACGCGCCGGCGTCGTAGGCCTTCTGCATCTCCTCCATCTTTTTGCCGATTGTGGCATAATGCGAGGCAAAATCGGCCACGCGGTCTATCATAGTCTCGGCCGCCTTTATGATTTCCGCCTGATGCTGCACTTGAGTCACGTTGCGCCACCCTATCTGAATCATCCTCAAGAAGGGGAGGATGGTCTCCTGGCTGGTGATGAGCACCTTCTTCTCGTAGGCGTCGCGCCAGAGGGTGGGGTCGTCGTCAATGGCCAGCTGCAGTGCGCCGTTGTTGGGCACGAACATTATAACGAAGTCGGCGATCGAATTCTTGAGATAGCTGCTGTAGTCCTTGGAGTTGAGCCTCTTGTATTGGCTGCGGACCGATTCCAGATTGCGGCGGCGGGCGTCGGCCATCGCCTCGGCATCGCCCTCCCGCTCGGCCGATATGTAGTCGGCAAAGGCCGACAGCGACACCTTGCAGTCCACTATTATGTCCTGGTTGTCGGCAAAGTGCAGCACATAGTCGGGGCGCATCTTCTTGTCGGAGTCTTCGTTGCGGATGATGTTCCCCTGTGCGTCGCGGATAGTGTCCTCCTTGTCGAAGTCGCGTCCCTGCACGAGCCCCTCGCCGGTGAGTATGTTGAGCAGGATGGTCTCGCCCCAGATGCCCTGGATCTTGTTGCCGCCCCGCATCGCGCGGGAGAGGTCTTCGGCCTTCTCGCCGATGCTGCGGCTCTGGCTCTCCAGCTGCCTGACGGCGTTGTCGAACTGCGCCTTGAGGCTGGTGCCGGTCTCGGTCTGGGTCTTTTTATTGGCCTCGAAGGCCTCTTTCATTGCGGCGATGTCCTTGCCCAGATTGCCGGAGATATTCTCGAAGGTCTCCTTTGCCTTGGCGCTGAGCTGCTCCTCGCGCTGGCGCAGCAGCTCTTCCGTGCGGGCGGCGAGCTCGCTCTTGAGGCTCTCCGCCTGGCTTTTGAGGCTCTCGGCGTGGGCCGCGCGCAAATCCTCCAGTGTCTTCTGATAATTGCGCTCGAGGGCGGCGGCGGTCTCCTCCTTCTCGCGGATTTTCTGGTCGCAGACCTCCTTGAGGCTCTCCAGCGCCGCCTCCTTGAGCTGCAACTGCCCCCGCAGATCGGCCGTCAGACGCTCCGCCTCCAGCTTCTGCGCCGCCAATTCGCTCTCGGAAAGTCTCTTCTGCGAGGCCATCTTGCCCCGGCAGACCAGCAGAGTCACAAGCGCGGCAATCAGTGCCGCCGCGGCCGCAGCCGCAATAATCGGGATAGTCGTCATATTATTTGGCCTTGCGGCGGATTTTTTTGCGGAAGTCGCTGGCCAGGGCATCGGAGGCCTCGCGCCAGCTGTAGCGCACCGCCAGAACTTCCAGAATTATGCACACGAGCGGCATCAGCGCCGATATGGTGAAGGTGTAGGTGCCCTTGAGCGAGAAGAACATCACCGCCAGCCACACCTGATAGCCCGCCTGCGCAAGCATCGCTATCACTGCGACGCGTATCTGCAGGATATACTGCTTCCGGTAGCAGATAGAGGCCACCAGCAGCGCAAAGCACACGAAGGTGAGGATTATGAAGGGGAGATATTCGGTGTAGCGGAAGCTGTAGCGGGCGCCGTCCGCGTCTATTGCAAAACACATATCGCTCCATAGGAGCGAGAGCATCAGAAAGGCGGAAATCCCGAGCAGTACATTCTGCATTCTGGGCCAGGTGATAATCATATATGCTGAATCGATTTTGACAAAAGTACTAAAAAAATTACTTTTGGAACGTGGAAGACGAGCTGAGATATATTATAGAGCTTTATGGCGACAGCGACCCCGGCGTGACCGCGGCCGTGGACGGCTATTTCGAGAGGGAGGGGGAGAATGCCCTGCGCGCCCTGCGCTCTGCCTTCCGCGACGAGCTGACGGGCGTTCGCAGGAAAAAAATGCGCGGAATGATAGAGCGCTACGGCAAAAAGAGCGTGCTTGCCGCCCTGCGGCAGATGGCGGAGCGCTGCGGCGCGGGAGAGGAGTGCGACCTCACGGAGGCGGGCTACCTGCTCTGTGCCCTGATGGACCCGATGCTGAGCCGCGAGGAGTATCAGGAGGCGGTGATGCCGCTGATAATCGCCGTGATTTCCGAGATTTCCGACAGCAAGACCGGCACCGAGAATGTATCGCTGCTCAACCACATATTCTACCGCCGCTATGGCTACTCGGCCGCCGGCGCGTTCAATATCAATCTGCAGAACACCCTGCTGATGAATGTAATCCGCAGCAAGCAGGGGAGCCCCTTTGCCCTGGCGATGCTCTATTTCATAGTGGCGCAGGGGGCGGGGCTGCCGGTGTATCCACTCTGCTTTACCGGCGGATTCATCCCCGTCTACGAGGAGGGGGGCAAGATTCTCTTCAACATCAACGTGTTCCACGAAGGGGAGATTTTCATAGAGAACGACATCTCCAATATGGTCAAGAAGCAGGCTGCGTCGCTCGGAGTCAATGTCGACATCGGCGAGGCCACCGTGCGCAAGGACCACTCCATAGTGGTGCAGTACCTGGAATTTCTGCAGGTGCTCTGCTCGTCGGGCGGCGACGCCGAGATGCAGCGCACCATAGAGGATGCCATCGAGGCGCTCGGAGGCAAGCGCTTTCTGAGCGTGGAATCGGACGAAGACGATTGGTAGGCCCGCTACCTGGCGGTGTCGTCGCTGCAGTACTTCTTGATGACGCCGTAGGCCTCGCCTATGCCCAGCTCGCCCGCCTTGCTGATGTCCATACACCCTTTCTCCTTGTCTTTCAGGAAAATGAGCACAAGGCCGCGGTTGTAGTAGGCCTCGCCTATGTAGGGGAAGATTTCCAGCGCCTTGCCGTAGTTGGCCACCGCCGTCGGCAGGTCGTCGGAGAGGGCGTATAGGTTGCCAAGATTGTAGTATACGTAGGGGAAGTCGGGGGCCAGGCGGGCGCTCTCCAGCATATCGTCGATAGCCGCGCTGTAGTCGTAGCGGGTGTCGCTGCGCTCCTTGACCACCGTCTTGGTGGTGTTGCCTGTGTTGTCTATGGTGAGGGTCTGCACGCTGTTTTCCATACTTGCGATGAACTCGGTCATCTCGGCCTGCAGCGCCCCGCGGTTAAGGTAGAGGAAGGGGTTGCCGGGGTCCATATCTATGGCGGCGCTGTAGCTGCCCCGGGCGTTGTTGAACTGGTTGGCGCGGGTCTCCAGCATTCCTTTGGCAAACTGCAGATATTCGCTGGCGCCCCCCTTGCGGATGCTCTCCTGCACTTTGTCCAGGGCGGCCGCGGCGTCGGGGTCGGCCTCCGCCTTCTGCGCGCGGAATGCAGTCGCCACCGGCAGGGCGGAGATGAAGTTGTCCAGCTTGGCATACACCAGCTCGCCTCCGATTGTGGCGATGTCTTTCTGCTCCTCGGCGGCCGTGGCGGGGACAAACTGGAACAGCGGCTTGAGCTTGACGTCCACCTCGCGGTACTGCAGCAGCTCGTTGTCAAAATTCTTCTGGGCGAAGTCGGCGTCAAAGGCCAGCAGGCCGCTGTAGGCGCGGGTGGTGTCGGCAAAAGCCTCGTACCCCTCGTCGGTGGCGGTCTTGCGCTGATATTCGCGCACCTTCTGCTGCGCCGTCTCCCAGTCGGCCTTGGACTCGCGCAGGCGGCCCAGCATCCCCTTTGCGTAGGAGCGGTTCATATAGGCCTTGGCAAAGTCGGGGTAGAGCTCTATGGCGCGGTCGTAGTCGCTTATTGCCTGGCGGTATTTGCCCTGCTCCATCAGCACCGCGGCGCGGTTGAAGTAGGCCAGCACATTCTCCCGGTTGATGTTGAGCACCCGGTCGAGGTCGTCCACCGCCTTGTCCAGCTCCCCCGCCTGGGCGTAGATGAGCGCCCGGTTGTAGAGGGTCAGGGCGTTGCCAGGCTCCTGCTCCAGCACCTTGTCCAGGTCGGCGACGGCCCCCGTCCAGTCGTTCTTGCCGTGGCGGATTATGGCGCGGTTGAAGTAGGCCAGGGTGTTGGTGGAATCCAGCGCCAGGGCCCGGTCGAGGTCTGAGAGGGCATTGTCGGGGTCATTCTTGAGGGCGTAGAGGCGCGAGCGGCGCACGAACCCTTCCGGGTCCAGATTATTGAGCTCGATGGCCTTGTTGTAGTCGGCAAAGGCCTTGGTGGTGTCCCCTAGAAAGAGATACGACGCCCCCCGGTTGAGGTAGGCGCTGCTCTCGTCGGGTTCGCGGCGGATGAAGCTGTTGAAATCCTGCACCGCCTTCTCGAACTGCTGCGAGAGGAAGTATGTCACGCCGCGGCTGAAGTAGAGCCCCGAATTGCCGGGACGCAGCTCCACCGCCTCCTGCAGATCTTCCAGGGCCTCCTCGTAGCGCCCCAGCCGGCTGCGGGTGATGGCGCGGTAGTGGTAGGCGTAGGTGTAGAGCGGATTGCGCTGCAGACTCAGGTCAAAGTCGCGCTCGGCGCCCCCCAGGTCCCCCAGGTTGTACTTGGCGATGCCGCGGAAAAAGTAGGCCTCCGGCCCCACGGTGTCGATGCGGGCCAGTATGTTGAAGTTCTCTATTGCGAGGGAATATTTGCCGTCGCTGAGCGCCTGCCGCCCCGCATAATAGAAGTGCGAAGGGTCATACTGCCCCCACAGGCGCAGCGCGCCGGATGCGAGCAGCAGCAATATGGCAACGAGGCGTTTCACTATCTGATGCGCAGCGACTCCCCTATGCGCAGGGTCTTGGTGGATTTGATGCCGTTGAGCTTGCAGATTTTGCTCACCGTGGTGCCGTTGCGGCTGGCGATCTTGCCCAGAGTGTCGCCGCGGCGCACTTTATAATATTTGGCCTGGCTGGCGGCTATCGACTCCTCGTCGCTCATCCCCTGGTGGGAATAGACGCTGAAATAGTCTTTGCGCACGGTGAAAGTCTCGTCGCGCAGCACCCCTTTTTCAAAGTCGATGATGCGCTCGGGGTCAAAGGTGCGCCCCTTGTAGCGCGTCTCAAAGTGCAGGTGGGGGCCGGTGCTGCGGCCGGTGCTGCCTCCGAGCCCGATTATGTCGCCCGCCTTGACGCTCTCGCCGGCATTCACGAAGCGCTTGGAGAGGTGTCCGTAGTAGGTTTCGAGGCCGTTGGAGTGGCGTATCACTATCAGATTGCCGTAGCCGCCCGTCTTGCTGCCGGAGGAGAAGCGCACCACGCCGTCAAAGGCCGCCTTCACGCTGTCGCCCGTGTCAAGCGGGATGTCGGAGCCGTAGTGGGGGCGGGAGCGGCGCATTTTGTAGCCCGAATGGATCTTGCCCTGCCTCGGCACGCAGAAAAAGTGGGTGCTGTCCACCAGCTGCAACTCCATTTCCGTTTCGAAGGCCTCCTTGGGGTAGTCCTTGTAGGCGTGCAGCGACTCGGTGTCCCACCATTTGTCGTAAATCTGGGTGGAGTCGATGCCGGGGCGCATATGGTAGAGGTATTCCCAGGTCTGGTTGTCAAAAATCACGATGTCCACATACTTGTCGGCGGTGTGCACGGTGTCTATGGCGTTTTTGATTTCCGACGGGCAGCGGGGTATTATGTATGGCTCTATCTGGTATGTGTAGCCCTCCAGCTGCGCAAATGCAGAGAATGCGACGCAGAGCAGCGGCAATACCGAAAGCAGGCGTTTTATCATGGGCAAAACCTTAAACAAGAAAAAGTCCGTTGTGGAGGGCGGACTTTTGGAATCTGGAGCGGAAAACGGGGCTCGAACCCGCGACCTTCGGCTTGGGAAGCCAACGCTCTGCCAACTGAGCTATTTCCGCAAATTCATAAATCTGCATGGCGCATTCCTGCGCGCCGCGATGAGATTGCAAATTTAGTTCCTTTTTTCAAAAAAGCAAAGCGGCGCCTCTTTGGTCTTTCTCAAATATTATTAATATCTTTACACAGATATCCCGCACGCGGATTATTGTTACACTATTTTATACATTACGATATGTTAAAACCCAAAAAAGTCATTGACGCCTTCAAGAAGAATTTCCCGGGCGTCAAATTCAGTTATTTCACCTCTCCCGGCCGCATCAATCTCATTGGCGAGCACACCGACTACAACGGCGGTTTCGTGCTCCCCGCGGCAGTGGACAAGGGCATCAGTCTGGCCATCGCCCCCAACGGCACAACCAAAGTGAACGCCTTCTCCCTGGACTATGGTGAAAAACTCACTTTTGACATCAATGATAGCGAGAAACCCGCCCAGCAGTGGGCACAGTACATCTACGGAGTGCTGCAGGAGATGAAAAAACGCGGCGCACAGCCTGCCGGCTTCGACTGCGCATTCGGCGGCGACGTCCCCCTGGGGGCCGGAATGAGCTCCTCCGCCGCTCTGGAGAGCGTGTTCGGCTATGCCGTGAACAGCATCTTCCACCTGGGCTTCAAGCGCGAGCAGCTGGCTCAGATAGGGCAGATGACGGAGCACAACTATGTCGGCGTCAACTGCGGCATAATGGACCAGTTCGCCTCCCTGATGGGCAAGGAGGGCAAGGTAATCCGCCTGGACTGCCGTTCTCTCGCATACAAGCGCGTCCCCTTCAATCCCAAAGGGTACAAGATTGTCCTCATCGACACAATGGTGAAGCATAACCTCGCCTCCGGTGAATACAACGTGCGCCGCGCGCAGTGCGAGGCGGGCGTGGCTGAAATCAAGAAGGACCACCCCGAGGTGGAGCTGCTGCGCGACGTGACCCCCGCGATGCTGGAGCAGTACAAGGACCGCCTGGATCCGATGGTTTACAAGCGCTGCTCTTTCGTGGTGAAGGAGTCGCCCCGTCTGCTGGCGGGCTGCCGCGACCTGGCCAAGGACGACATCCCCGCATTCGGCAAGAAGATGTTCGAGACCCACGACGGCCTCAGCAAGGATTATGGCGTGAGCTGCGAGGAGCTTGACTTCATCGTGGACATCGCACGGAGGTGCGAAGGCGTGGTGGGCGCCCGTATGATGGGCGGCGGCTTCGGCGGCTGCGTCATCGCAATCGTGCGCAGCGGCGCGGCCCAGGGGTATATCGACACCGTCAAGGCTGCCTACAAGAAGCAGTTTGACATCGACCCCCGCGTGATTAATGTTGCAATTTCAGACGGTGCAAAGAGATGGAACGTCCGCAAGCTCAAATAAAGCACTATTCGATTGAATACCCTGGCGGGGCCAAGGTTGTGCTCAGCAATCTTGGCGCCGGCATCGTGTCGATAGTGGTGCCCGACAAGAACGGGTCTCTGGACAATGTGGCCCTCAGCTATATGCACAAAGAGGACTGGATGGCAGACGGCCCCTGTATGGGCAAGATTCCCGGGCGCTTTGCAAACCGCATAGCGCTGGGCAAATTCTCTCTGGAAGGCAGTGAGTACACCCTGGCGGTGAACAACGGCCCCAACCATCTGCACGGCGGCCCCGACGCCCAGAGCTTTGCAAACCGCATCTGGGATGCCGAGCCTTTCGAGGGGGGCGTCAAATTCACCCTGCACAGCGCCGACGGCGATGCCGGCTATCCCGGCGCGATGGACATCGAGGCGGTGTACCGCTTCCGCAGCGACAATGTGCTCACTCTGGACATCAAGGCGGTGAGCGACAAGGCAACTGTGGTGAATCTGACCAACCACGTCTATTTCAATCTGCGGGGCGAGCGCCGCTATGGCGGCGACGGCATCCGCAGCCACACTCTCAAGCTGTATGCGTCGCATTATCTGCCCACCGACGCTACCCAGATCCCCACGGGCGAGATTGCCCCGGTGGCGGGCACTCCTATGGACTTCACCGCTCCCAAGGCCATCGGCCGCGACTTGAATGCCGATTTCGAGGCGCTCAAGATAGGGAAGGGGTATGACCACTGCTGGTGCATAGACGATTATGACGCCACGCTGCGCCCTGCGGCGGAGCTTTCTGCATCGGGCCGCAAGGTGACGGTCTACACCGACCAGCCGGGCATCCAGGTTTACACGGGCAATTGGCTCAAGGGCAGCCCCGTGGCTCCCACCGGCTATAATTATTGCGACTACGACGGCGTGGCGCTGGAGTGCCAGGCATTCCCCGACGCCCCCAACAAGCCGCAGTTCCCTTCTGCAACTCTCAAGCCCGGGAGCGAATACCGCAACCGCATAATGTGGAAGTTTACCGCTGAATAGTTTAGAGTTGAGAGTTGAGAGTTTAGAGGAGTTGAGAGTTGAGAGTAGGAAGTAGGAGGGATTTTCGGCGCATCGGATGCTACGCACAAAGGGTCTTGGCGGGTAGAAAAAATACCCGCTACGACCCTTTGTGCATTCGCAATTATTGATGCGCCAATGGAATTTAGGACAATCCCGCCCTTACGCATCAAGAAGCGGATACCTAAGGTAGAATCTTAAAGCAGAAGGCCGTTGGATAGTCATCCGACGGCCTTTCCTCTTTCCTCTACACTCTAAACTCTACACTCTAAACTCTCTTAGTCTTATAATTTCACCGCCAGGGTGATGCCGTCGCGCAC
>CAZIUO010000025.1:17905-19400 GCA_964542575.1 uncultured Muribaculaceae bacterium | reverse complement strand
CGACAACGGCATTCTTACAATCGGACTGTTTGATTTTCTGATGGGCAGGGATTCCTTGGAATAGCTTGCTGCAAACAACCGTGGAATTATGTGTTGAGAGTTTAGAGGACCTACAGAATATTGCGGGTGAGGGTGTGGAACCACTGATAGCGGACCTTGGAATGGACGGACTCGTTGTTCCAGGTGGTCTCCACCATATCGCCGAACGCATTCTTCACCGCCTCGGTGTTCTCCGGCGGAACCACATAATCAAAACCGCTGTAAAACAACTTGATCTTATGCTTCGGAGTCCAGCCCGTGGTCAAATTGTTCCTCTCGAGACAAGTCATAAAATCCTTGCACAAATCCGAATCCAAATCCTGAGCCTCGGCACTGAGAAAAACATCAAGCCCGGGAGCCACCTCTCCCAACACATCATCAATCTTATCGTTCATATCCTCCGCGGCAATCCTCTTGAGCCTCAAATCCTCATCAATAGCCGCCTTCCCGGCCAAATACCTGTCGCTGTAAAACTCATCCTCATCATAATCGCCAAGAACATCAGGATACCTGGCAAGCATAGACTTTATAAGCAGCGGAACAGACACCGGGAACGGCACCCTCTTCTTCTGAAGCCAAAGCCTTGCAGTGAGCGCCGGATCGTAAGGACCTGCGCAGCAATAAGAATAATCGAAACGCCACTTATCCGCCAGATCATCGTGAGTATCCAGATACTTGTGGATGGCCAGAGCGGTGGCGGCGCCGTCGGAACAACCAAGGACGCGCAACTTCCAATCATCCTCCAAAGTGCCGCTGCCATACTTCCTGAACACGGCCATAGCCGGCTCCAGGGCGTCAATGGCATTCTTGGCGGCCGTCTCGCGGTCCATATAAGGGATTGTGCACTGCCCGGAAGCCGAATAACCGAGGCCGTCGGGCATAATGAGCAAATTGTCGTTGGTGATCAACCCAAGCTCCAGCGAACCATCCTCTGAAGGGCACTCAGAACTTGCAGTATAGGTCGGATGCGAATAAAGGAAAATGTTGTTCGGATCCAGATTGTACCACTTGAACAAGAGCCAGTAACGGCCCCAGCCCACCCTTGCGGAAAGCCTCCGGGTAATGCCGTCGGCATCCTTGGAGCTGTAAGTGAAGCCATATGAAATATACCCCATCGCCAGGCCGTTCACTCCGAGTTCCTGCTCAAGAGCCGCCTCCTTTTCCCTGGCGCTCTCGAGGAATGCCGCGCGGAGCTGGGCCATATCCTCATCGGCATTCGAACCCTCCGGCCCGAAGACCAGGTCGGCCCATTCGTCTACGGTATATTCGCAAACGCTGTCCGGAATTATCTCGAAGAGGGCATCGTCATCGGCGGGAGTGTCGGCGCCGGGCTTGCTGCAAGACGCAATTGTCAACATCAGAGCCGCCAATGGCAGCATCATAAAAAATTTCTCGATCTTGTTCATTATATCTGCACAAATTTAACCGCGCAAATTTATCCAAAAACTCCAAACTC
>CAZIUO010000025.1:0-17805 GCA_964542575.1 uncultured Muribaculaceae bacterium | reverse complement strand
AACTCTAAACTCTAAACTCTAAACTCTACCGGTAAGTATGCGCCGATCGCCCCTGGGCGGAAGGGAGATAATTGATGCCCCACCAGCACATCTGCAGGCACACGAAGGCAATCAGCAGCAGCGCGCAGGCCATCTGGCTGTCGGAGGGGCGAGCCTTGCGGTAGTGCACATACACCAGATAGCACAGATAGGTGATGGCGGCCCACGTCTCCTTGGGGTCCCAGCTCCAATAGGTGCCCCACGCCTGCTTGGCCCAGAGCGCCCCGAACAGCATCCCGAAGGTCAGGAACGCCAGCCCCACATACACCAGATTGTCGGTGAGCCCCATCTCCCGCCGCGTGGGCTCCCGCCGCACGAAAAACAGCAGATAGGCCGCCATCACCGTGGCCGCCCCCAGCAGGGCGTAGGAGAACATATACACAATCACGTGCGGCGCAAACCAGGGGCTCTGCAGCGCCGGCATCAGCGTGGTGGAGTGGATTTCAGGCTTGAAAAGGTTGATGCACACGAACACCAGCGCCAGCAGCGTGCTGAAGCTCAGAATCCACTTGTAGCGCCAGCGGCTGTACACGAAAATGCCCGCGACGGGGAGGAAAAACGAATACCAGAGGCGCGTCTCGCCCATCGTGCGCAGCGGCGGACGCTCCAGGGAGATCCACATCCCCGCGATGAAGGTGAAAAACAGCGCGATGCCGGCGAGGGTGAAGGCGTACACCAGGGGGCGGCGCCCCTTCCAGGCAAAATATGCCCCGGCAGCCCACAGCGCCACGCTGGGCAGCGCAAACCATAGAAAATCGTTCCAGCTCATCACTCTTGCTCCTTGTCTTCTGCGGCGGGTCCGGGGGCGGAGAACAGCATCAGGCACAGCGCCCCGGCCAGCATCATAAAAATTCCCGCATACACCGCCGGCAGCCAGGGGTCGCGCACCACCTGGAAGGTGCTGTAGCGGCTCTCGGCCCCCAGACGGGTGTCGTATCCATACTGATATATTTTCCAGCCCGCCACCTTCATCGGATGGTTGACCTCAACCGTGCCGGAAGTGCTCCCGCCCCTCTGGCGGTGCACCGTGATTTCGGAGGCAAAGCGGCGGGGAGAGCCGTCGGGATAGGTCTCCATTATGAACTTGTGCAGCTCTATGGCGATGTCCAGCTCCTGCATTGTGCCGTCGCCGCGCACCGCCCGCCACTCGGGGATGTTGCGGTATGAGATTATGCGCAGGTCCTGCCGGTCGGCATTGCCCAGCGTGGCGGCGACCACCGCCACCACCACCCCGAGGTGATTCAGAATAAACGGGATGTTGCCCGCCTTGAAGTGCACTATGCGCTCCAGTGTGGCCAGGGCGGCGATGAGCAGCATCCAGCACCACGATAGCACAAAGGGCCAGAAGCGCAGCATCTGCCCCAACACCGGCACTCCGTCGGCGCCCTGCGCGGTGAAGCCCATCAGCAGCGTCAGCCCCAGGGCATAAATCAGGCTGGGGACGGCGGCGCCGTAGTGCATCATCCAGCCGAAAAGATAGACCTTGCGGCGCAGAGCGTACATCAGCACCACGGCCGCAATCAGCAGCGCGAGCGCAAAGATGTTCACCGGGAAAGCCATCAGATGCCAGGGGACGGGCCCCAGCAGCAGCTGCAGCCCCAGCCCCAGCAGAATCACGGCCCCGCCCAGGGCAAAGCCCTGCCGCATTGTCCACGGCTTACTCCACGCAGCCGCCATTTATTCTTTCTTCTTGCTCTTGTCGGTCTCCGACTCTTTGAGGGAAGAGGCCTTGCGGCTGTCGTCGCCGCGGAAATTCTTGTAGAGGAAGCGGCGGATTTTCTGGGTGGCGGTCTTCTCGAAGGGCTCCTTCATCGCATCCACCTCGCCTATCTTGCTGTTTTTGCCCACGGCCTTGTTGACCCACTCCAGCACCGCCTTCTTGCGCGCCTCCAGATTCTCGAAGAACTGGTCCTCGGAAGCCTGGTTCCAGTCGAGCGCATTGTCGTTGAACTTGACCAGCGCCACCAGGTGGCCGTCGCGCTCCATTACCAGCGACTCGTCCACACCCTCAATGTTGTTGATGACCTGCTCTATCTCCTCGGGATAGATGTTCTCGCCCGAGGCGCCCAGAATGGTGTTGTTGAGGCGGCCCTTTATGAAATAGTAGCCGTCCTTGTCGCAAATGGCCACGTCGTTGGTGTGGAACCAGCCGTCGTCGTCGAGCACGCTCATAGTGCGCTCGGGGTCCTTGTAGTAGCCCAGCATCACATTGTCGCCGCGGCACACGATCTCACCCTCGCCCGTCTCCGGGTCCACATTGTCCAGCCGCACCTCAACCTTGTAGGTGGGCACCCCGATGGAGCCGACCTTCTTGCGCTTGTTCATAAGCACGTTGCACACCAGGGGCGAGGTCTCGGTGAGGCCGTAGCCCGGCGCGTAGGGGAATCGGCAGTCCAGCAGGAACTTCTCCACAACGGGGTCCAGCTTGGCCCCGCCGATGCCAAAGAAACTGATCTTGCCGCCGAAAGTGCGCATCAGGCGCCCCCCGATGAGCCTGTGCAGCAGATGCGGGGTGTGATGGTCCATCCAGGTGAGCACGCGGCTGCGGCGGATGGTGGGGAACACGCTGTTCTTGATGACCTTCTCTATGACCAGCGGCACGGAGAGCATCACCGTGGGGCGGATGTTCTTGAGGGCGGGCAGCAGCACCGACACCGCCGCCGGCTTGTGCAGATAATATACGCACGCGCCGCAGTAGAACGAGTAGATGCTGGAGACGCCCATCTCGTAGGTGTGGGCGATGGGCAGGATGCTCAGGAAGCGGTCCCTCTTGCCACGGGGCTGCGCCTTGTAGGAGGCCACCAGGTTGTGGCAGATGTTGCGGTGGCTCAGCATCACCCCTTTTGCGCGTCCGGTGGTGCCGGAGGTGTAGATGATGGTGGCCAGGTCGTCCGGGGCGGGCTCCTTGACCCAGCCGTCGCACTGGAAGTCCTCTTTGTTTTTCTTTATGAATTCGAATGTCTCGATGTCGATGACCAATGTCAGGCGCTCCTTGATCTCTTCGCTGAGCTTGCCCAGCAGCTTTTTGGATACAAAGATGGCCTTGGTCTCGGAGTGTGTGAGAATGTTGTCTATCTCATTTGGACTGCTGTCGGGCAGAATGGGCACCAGCACCCGCCCGAAGGCGGTGACGCTGAAGAATGCCACCAGGTAGTTGGGCATGTTCTGCGAGAGAACCGCCACCTTGTCGTTGCAGCTGATGCCGTAGCGCGACATACGCTGCGAGAGGCGCTCCACCGCCTCGCGGAAGGTGCCGTAGGTGTAGGCCTGCGTGCCGTCTACATACTGGGTGGCGCGGCGGCGGGTGTATTTGGTGGTGGAATACTGATACACGCGGCGCAGCGTGGTGTTGTTCACCTCGCGGGCCTTGAGCCGCTGCTTGTAGGGGGATTTGATTTTCTTAGCCATATTATGTGCATTGAGAGCCCGTGCGCATTGGGCGGGCAATCCGGGCAAATATAATGTTTTTGCGCTTTGGACACAAAAAAAGCCCCGCAGACACTCTGCAGGGCTCTCTTGAGGCGTTTGGGGTCGCCTACCAGTTGAGGATTTTCTTGAAGTCGTACTCCTCGGGGTTGGCCAGGTAAGCCTTTGCGGCCTCATAGTCGGCGGGAGTGATGTAGTGGCAGATGTGGCTGTAGTAGTTCTGAGCCGTGCCGCCGTCGATGTTCACGCGGCGAGGGGGGATCTTGCCCTCTGCGTTCTGCAGATCCTTCAGGTAGAGGGGATGGGCGTCGCCGTTGGCGTCGACATACACCATACAGCCGGTCTCGCCCTTGCTGAAGAGCTCGTATGCGCCCATTGCCAGCTCGCTGCAGTAGGTCAGGTCGTATGCGATGGGGTCCTGGCAGCGTACGTCATAGCCGATCTCCACGGGACGGGTCTTGATCTTGAGGCCGATCTTCTTGAACTCGCCGTCGAGGATGTCGTTGAACATCACGGCCTTGCTGATCTTGCCAAGCTCGGGGTGGCCGTGCTCGTCGTAGGTCATATGCACGCCGGTGGACTTCAGGTCCTCGGGAGCGAGGTCGTGGAACACGCCCTCAGCAACCACTACGGTGCCGTAGGGGATGCCCAGAATCATACGCTTCACGATTGCAGAAACGGTGAGCTTGATGATCTTGTCTATGGTGATGTCAGTCTTGTTGAACATCTCGGGGATGATGGTCATAGGGCAGTGGGTAGCCTCGCCGATGCCCAGGGCCAGGTGGCCTGCGGAACGGCCCATCGCGGAGATGAGCAGCCAGTTGCCCGATGTGCGGGCATCCTCATACACGGTGCGGGCAATGTGCGCGCCCTCGTCCTTGGCGGAGTTGAAGCCGAATGTGGGGGCGTTGCCGGGGAGCGGCAGGTCATTGTCGATGGTCTTGGGGATGTGTATGTTGCTGATGGGGTAGTTCTTGCTTGTGAGGAACTTGGCGATGCGGTTGGCGGTGGAGGCGGTGTCGTCGCCGCCCACGGTAACCAGCAGCTTGATGTTGTTGTCCTGGAACAGGGAGAGGTTGAAGTTCTTCTCAAAATCCTCCTGGGTCGGTTTGTAACGGCTCATCTGCAGATAAGATCCGCCGCGGTTGAAGTAGGCGTCGGCCTTGAAGAAGTCGAGGTCCTCGGTGCGGGGGTTCTTGCTGAACAAGCCGGAGTAACCGCCGTGGAGGCCGATTACGCGGTAACCGTTGGAGAGGAATGTTTTAGCTACTGAACAAACGACGGTGTTCATGCCCGGAGCGGGGCCGCCGCCGCAAAGGATAATGATGGAGTCTTTCATATAACGTTTTTGTAAGGGGTGGCAAAGTTAGAAAAAAAGCGGATTTTTTTGAGTATATTTGCAGTTTACATTTTCCGTCTATGGCAAAAATATCCAAATCGGCTGCAAAAGAGCGCATTGCCGCTCTCAGCGAGGAGCTCAGGATGCATAATTACAATTATTATGTGCTGAGCCGCCCCGTGATTTCCGATTTTGAATTCGACCTCAAGATGCAGGAGCTGCAGTCGCTCGAGAAGATGTATCCCGACCTGGTGCGGAGCGATTCGCCCACGCAGACTGTGGGGAGCGACATTGCGGCCCAGCCTCAAGGCGGCCTCCCTGCAAGCGGAAGCGCAGCGGACAGCAAGCCGGCCGGGAGCGGGAACATTGGCGCAGACGGGAGCGCGGCCGGGAAAGAGGCCGGGAGCGCGGCCGGGAAAGAGGCGGCAAGGCAGGGGGGCAAGTTCGAGCAGGTGGCGCACAAGTATCCGATGCTCTCGCTGGGCAACACCTACAGCCGGGAGGAGATGCAGGCCTTCTGCAGCAAGATAGAGCAGGAAAACGGCTCCCCGGTGGAGTATTCCTGCGAGCTGAAGTTCGACGGGGTGGCCATCTGCCTGACCTACGCCGACGGCCGTCTGCAAAGGGCCGTGACCCGCGGCGACGGCGTCCGCGGCGACAATGTCATAGACAACGTACTCACGATTCATTCCATTCCCAGGGAGCTCTCCGGCAGCGGATGGCCCCGGGAATTTGAGATACGCGGCGAAATCTATATGCCCTACGCCTCATTCGAAGCCCTCAACGCGGAGAAGGAGGAGATCGGCGAGCAGCCCTTTGCCAACCCCCGCAACGCCGCCAGCGGCAGCCTCAAGCTGCAGAGCAGCGCGCAGGTGGCGGGGCGCGGCCTGGAGTGCGTGCTCTACCATATGCTGGGGGAGAATCTCCCCTTCAGGACCCACAGCGAGGCCATCGCGGCCGCCGCAAGTTGGGGTCTGCCCACCAGCAGCCTCTCCAGGGTGCTGACGGGCGCAACGGAGGTCATCGGCTTCATAGACGAGTGGGACACCCGCCGCAAGGGCCTCCCCTACGCCACCGACGGCGTGGTCATCAAGGTCAACGACCTGCAGATGCAGAAGAGGCTGGGCTTCACCGCCAAGTCGCCCCGCTGGGCCACGGCATACAAGTTCAAGCCGGAACAGGCCCTCACGCGCCTGCTGAGCATAGACTATCAGGTGGGACGCACCGGGGCGGTGACTCCGGTGGCCAATCTGGAGCCGGTGCCCCTCTCGGGCACTGTGGTCAAGCGGGCGTCGCTGCACAACAAGGACCAGATGGACCTGCTGGACATCCGCATCGGCGACTGGGTGTATGTGGAGAAGGGGGGCGAGATCATCCCCAAGATCACGGGAGTGGAGAAGAGCCGGCGCCCCGACGACGCCAGCGTCCCCGACTTCCCCACCCTCTGCCCCGACTGCGGCACCCCTCTGGTGCGCGACGAGGACGAGGCGCGCCACTACTGCCCCAACCGCACCGGCTGTCCCACTCAGATAAAGGCCTCGTTCGTGCACTTTGCCAGCCGCGACGCAATGGACATACTGCTGGGCAGCGCCACGGTGGAGCAGCTCTACAACCTCTCGCTGATACGCCGCCTGAGCGACCTCTACGCCCTCACCAAAGAGCAGCTGCTGACCCTCGAGGGGTGGCAGGAGCGCTCTTGCGACAATTTTCTGGAGAGCATAGCCCGCAGCCGGGGAGTCCCCTACTCCAGGGTCCTCTACGCGCTGGGCATCCGCCACATAGGCAAGACCACCGCAAAGGCCCTCTCCAAGGCGTTCCCGAGCATCGACGCCCTTGCCGCCGCCTCCGCCGACGAGTTGTCGGCCACAGAAGACATCGGCCCCATCGTGGCCGCATCCATAAGGGAATATTTCTCCGACAGTGAGAATCTCCGCCTGATAGAGGCCCTCAAGGCCGCCGGGCTGCAGTTTGCCGGCAGCCTCACCGAGACCCTCTCCGACGCCCTCGCGGGCAAGTCGGTGGTGGTGTCGGGCGTCTTCAGCGTCTCCCGCGAAGAGCTCAAGAGCCTCATCGAGGCCCACGGAGGCACTTCGCCGGGCAGCGTCAGCGCCAAGACCGCCTATCTGCTGGCGGGCGACAAGCCGGGCGAGGCCAAGATGAAGAAGGCCGCCGCCCTGGGGGTGGAAATCATAGACGAAAACCGCTTTTACGAGCTTATCGGCAGATGAATCCCCTTTTCGAGAGCATACGGGACACCGTCAAGCGGTGGATAGACGCGGTCTTGGATCTGCTGGAGTTCCTGACCTACGACCTCTGGCGCCTGGACTTTTCCAAGCCGATGCGGCTCAGCGAGAAGGTCCTGCACCGCATACAGGTGGCCACCCTCACCGCGTCGCGCTACTTCACCGGCCGCATAGGCCGCGAATCGGTGTTCCTGAGCTACTTCACGGCAATGTCCATAGTGCCGCTGGTGGCGGTGGTGCTGTTCGTGGCGCTCAGCTTCGGGCTGGACGACACCCTGCTGGAGATGATACAGCCCTATCTGGGAGAGAACAAGCATCTGGCCGACACCATCCTGGGCTGGGCACAGAACATCGTGGGGCAGACCACCAAAGGGCTGTTCGGAATCATCAGCTTTCTGACCTTTCTGTGGATGATAATCCGCCTTATGCTGAGCATAGAGGACACCTTCAACCACATCTGGAACGTCAAGCGCACCCGCACCTTCGTAAAGAGCGTCGGGGTGTATCTGCTGATTCTGGTGCTGATCCCCTTCGTGCTCATCTTCTTCCTCTACGGCGCGGGCTATTTCACATCGTTCATCAGCGCCCTGGAGAAGCTGCCGGTGATCCGCTTCTTCGCCTCCGGCCTCTACTGGGTGATATTCTACGGCGTGGCGCTGCTGGTGTTCTCGCTTATGTACAAGTTCATCCCGCACGTCAAGGTGCGCTATTTCGACTGCTTCAAGGCGGCCATCTGGACCGCCCTGGCATTCGTGTTGCTGCAGTACATCTACCTCGAGACCCAGATGATGGTGACCAAGCTGAGCGGCGTCTACGGCGCCTTTGCCGCCATCCCGCTGATGTTCCTGTGGCTTAACTACAGTTGGCAGATAATCCTCTTCGGAGTGTATCTTACATATTCATACGAACACGTGTCGGACTTTGACCCCGACAAAGACGAACTCTTCAACATCCGGCGCGACCGGCAGAGAGCCCGCCGCAAGGCCCTCCTGCACAAGTTGGAACGCGCGCCCAGGGAAGAGGTCGACCCCAATGGAGAAACCGAGAAATGAGCAGCAGCACATTCAATCAGGAAGACGAACAGATAATCCGCCGCGAGTTTGAGAAGCTGCGTCTGGCCAGCCTCAGGCGCTGCGCCGACCAGCAGCAGTACGAGCTCGTGCTCAAGGCGTTTGACTTTGCCAACGAGGCGCACCGCAACGTGCGGCGCTGCAGCGGCGAACCCTACATAATCCACCCGATAGCGGTGGCCAAGATTGTGGTGCAGGAGATCGGGCTCGGCTGCAAGTCGATCTGCGCCGCCCTGCTGCACGATGTGGTGGAGGACACCGAATACACGGTGGACGACATCCGCCAGCTCTTCGGCGACAAAATCGCCAGCCTGGTGGAGGGGCTCACCAAAATCAAGAGCGCCCTGGACAACGACAGCCTCAAGGCCAAGGCGACCCGCAGCCTGCAGGCGGAGAATTTCAAGCGGATTCTGCTCACCCTCAACGACGACGCCCGCATAGTGCTCATCAAGCTGGCGGACCGTCTGCACAATGTGCGCACCATCCAGTATATGCCCAAATACAAGCGGGAGAAGATTCTGAGCGAGACGATGTACATATTCATCCCGCTGGCCCACCGGCTGGGTCTCTATAATATAAAGAGCGAGATGGAGGATGTGTGGATGCGCTTCAACGAGCCTCAGGAGGCCAAGCGCATCGACGGCGAGTTGCAGCATCTGATGGAGACCAAGGGGGGCGAGATCGAATCGTTCGTGGGGGAGGTGGACGAAATGCTGCGCGAGAGCGGCACCACGGCCCGCATCCTCAAGCGCCTCAAGAGCCCCTACTCCATCTGGCGCAAGATGCACACCAAGAACATCCCCTTTGAGCAGATATTCGACATATATGCCGTGCGCATAATTTTTGAGCCGCGCGAGGGGCTCTCGGAGCGCGAGCAGTGCTGGCAGATATTCTCCCAGATCACCGGCAGGTACCACTACAACCAGAACCGCGTGCGCGACTGGGTCAGCGAGCCCAAGGTCAACGGCTACGAGAGCCTGCACGTGACGGTGATGTACAACGGAATGTGGATTGAGGTGCAGATACGCTCGGAGCGGATGAATTCCATTGCAGAGCGCGGCGTGGCGGCCCACTGGAGCTACAAGCAGGGGCAGATGACCGACGACTATATGGACCGCTGGCTCAAGTATGTGCAGGACATTCTGGAGAACCCCGACGCCAACGCGCTGCAGTTCCTGGACGATGTGCACAAGGAGCTGCTGACTTCGGAGATATTCGTGTTCACCCCCACCGGAGAGTCGCGCAGCCTGCCCAAAGGCTCCACGGCGCTGGACTTCGCATTCAACGTCCACAGCCAGATCGGCTGCCACGCCATCGCCGCCAAGGTCAATATGAAGCTGGTGACCCTCTCCACGGAGCTGCGCAACGGCGACCAGGTGGAGATCATCACTTCTGACTCGGCCCGCGTGAAGCGCGAGTGGCTGGAGTTCCTCAAGACGACGTCGGCCCGCAATGCGGTGCTGGACGCCCTCAAGGATATGAGCAAGGACAATGTGAACCGCGGTATGGGGATGTTGCGCGACGCCCTGGCAGAGCGCAACATTCAGATGCAGACCCGCGTGATACGCAAGCTGCTGGATTTCTACAAGATTTCCGGCGGCAAGGACGAGCTTTACAACAAGATCGGCATCGGCCTGATTGACCTCAGCGCCGACCTGGACACGGCCCTCACCACCAACGCCAAGCGGCGCAATGTGCAGATGTGGGGCTTCAAGCTGCCCGCCAGCAATTCCAAGAAGATTCTGGACAAGCTGGACCTGAACAATATAACTTACAATACCAGCGATTGCTGCCACCCGATTCCGGGGGACAATGTGAGCGGTGTGCTGGAGAACGACGGCAGCATCACCATCCACAAGACCAGTTGCCCCACTTACACGAATTTGGCCGCAACGGCGGGGAACAGGGTTGTGGATGTGCGCTGGAGCCACCATTTTATGATGTCTTATCTGGCGCGCATCAAGTTTGGCGGCATCGACCGGATGGGTATTCTCAATGATATTACTTATCAGTTGTCGGGCAAGTTGGGTATTAATTTGCGCAAGATTTCGGTGGAGGCGCACGATGGGATTTTCGAGGGGTTCGTGGATATTTATGTGCACGATACGGCCGATTTGGACAAGACGATTGCGTCGCTGGGCAAGATCAACGGAATCGAGAAAGTCAACCGGGTGGAGATTGAGTAGGGAGACACCGAGAGTTTAGAGTTTAGAGTTTAGAGTTTAGAGATGAATAAAAATTCGATACTGGCGGCGGGGCTGATAGTTTGCACCGCGATATGCTGCGCGGTGTCACACTCCTGCGCCAACACCAAGGCCTCCCCGATGGGCGGCCCCAAGGACACAATCCCCCCCGTGCTGATTGCGGTGACCCCGGCCCACGGCGACACCGCCTTCCCCCGCACCGGAGGCAGCGTGCACCTGCGCTACAACGAATACACCGTGGTCAAGGACGCAAACGGCATCCTGCTCTCCCCTCCCCACAAAAAGAAACCCAAGGCCAAAGTCAAAGGCAAGGAGATCGTGGTCACCTTCCAGGACACCCTCAAGGAGAACACCACCTACACCATCGACTTCGGCAGCGCCCTGGCAGACAACAACGAGGGCAACATCGCCCCCAAATATGTCTACACCTTCTCCACCGGAGCAGAAGTGGACAGCCTCTACATCACCGGCACCGTGCTGGACGCCGAGAACCTGACCCCCGTGAAAAAGGCCCTGGTGATGCTCTACCGGCAGTGGCGCGACTCATCCTGCATCCTGACCCTGCCCGACGCGGCGGGGCGCACCGACGACTGGGGCTTCTTCTCCATCCGCAACATCGGCGCCGGCCCCTACTGGATCTACGCCTGCAGCGACGACAACGGCGACTACCTCTACAACCTGGGCGAGGAGCGCATCGGCTTTCTGGACACCGCCATCACCCCCACCCTGGTGGTGCGCGACTCCGTCTACGAGCTGATGGGCTTTGATATGAAGGACACCCTGGCCTGCCAGGCGCGCCGCAGCACCTACGAGCTCTCCATCTTCAAGGAGTTCCAGAGCAAGCAGTATATCAAGGACAAGGGGCGCAAGGCGGCCAAGACCGGCTACGTGACCTTCTCCGCCCCCGACGTGGAGCTGAGCTCGTTCCAGATCCTGGGCGTCGACTCCACCGACATAATCAAGCAGTTCTCCCCCCAGCGGGACAGCTTCGACTTCTGGCTCAACACCAAATATCCGCCTGAAGACAGCCTCTTTATGACCGTCTCCTATATGAAGACCGACAGCACCGGCCGCCTGTCTCTCACCACCGAGAACATCTCGGCCGCCATCAGCAAAGAGCAGGCGGCCAAGGCCAAGACCGAGGAGGGGCGCAAGGCTGCCGAGGCCGACACCCTCACCGACCTCAAGATAACCCTGGCAGAATCCAATGTGGAGCAGGACGGCATCACGCTGGAATTCTCCTGCCCCGTGGTGGAGATGAGCCTGGACTCGATAGTGCTGCTCTCCACCAACACCCGCAACCAGACCGACACCGCCTCGTTCACCTTTACGCAGGACACCACCAACATAATGCGGTATGTGCTGCAGAACACCGAGCCCTACCGTCCCGGCTACAAATACACCCTCTCCATTGCCGAGGCCGCCTTCTGGGATGTCTACCACCGCAAGAACAAGGCCTCCAAAAAGGACTTCCAGCTGCCCAACACAGAGAATCTCTCCACCATCACCCTCAACATCAGCGGCACCGACTCCAAGCGCTACATAGTGGAGCTCACCGACGAGGGGCGCAAGAAGGTATACCGCAAATATGAGGTCTTGAGGGACAGCACCTACTACTTCCCCTACCTGAGCGAGGGCAAGTATGCCATCCGCCTCACGGAAGACCGCAACAACAACGGCCTCTTCGACACCGGCAACCTGCTCAAGTGGAAGCAGGCGGAGCGTATGAAGCTCTTCACCCTCGCGGGAGGCTCCACCGTGATAGAAATCAAGGACCAGATGGACATTGTGCAGGACATCGACCTCAAGCAGATATTCGAATAGATATGAGAAACCGTTCATATATGATTTTGTGCGCGGCGGCCCTGCTGCTCTGCCCGGTATGCCTGCAGGCGCAGAACCCGCAGGAGGGCGCCGAGGCGGCGCAGGACACCGTGTTCACCATCCCCGACTACAACGCCGACCTGCCCACCGGCACCGATGTGCTGGCGCAGGATGCCAGCGTGAAGCCGGTGAAGAAGTTCCACAGCACCCATATGATAGGCGTCCGCTACGGCGTGAACTTCTCCACGGCCCAGATAAGCCCCGACGTGCTGCCCGGCAGCGTGATTTGCCCCAACAACTTCGGCCTGGTATACACCTACTACAACGACCTGTGGGATATGATGGACAACTTCGGCACCCAGGTCATCGCCCGGCTGGGGCGGGAAGGCTTCACCGCCGAATATATCCCCGGCGTCAAATACACCGTGGCGGAGCTGGATATGATGTGCAACCTGCGCTTCAACCTCAAGGCGTTCCGCCTCTTTGCCAATGTGGGCCCCTATGCCGGCTACCGCATAAGCAACGACCGCGAGAGCGAGCAGAAATGGATGTACTACGACAACCGCTTCGACTACGGCCTCATATTCGGCGGCGGCCTGGGGGTGATGTTCGGCCCGTTCGAATTCCAGCTTGAGGCCAACTACAAGTGGGGCCTGAGCAGCTACTTCCACACATATTATTACAGCGAAGAATACTGGCTGTTTGCCTACCCGCGAGTGCTTATGCTCAGCGGAACTTTGTATTATAAATTCTGATGAAATACATTTCCTGTAACATCGGCGGCGTGGTCATCGGCCACGGCCACCCCATTGCCGTGCAGTCGATGTGCGACACCGACACCCTGGACATAGAAGGCAGCGTGGCGCAGTGCCGCGCCCTCGCCGAGGCCGGGTGCGACATAATCCGCCTCACCACCCAGGGGCCGCGTCAGGTCGAGGCCCTGGGACAGATCCGCAGCAGGCTGCGCGCCGAGGGGATAAATGCCCCGCTGGTGGCCGACGTCCATTTCTCCGCCGACGTGGCTCTGGCGGCGGCTCTGGTGGCCGACAAGGTGCGCATCAATCCGGGCAACTTCTCCAAAGACCACGAGGTGGCTATGGCCAAGCTCGCACAGCTGATAGAGGTGTGCCGCAGCCGGGGCACCGCGCTGCGCATCGGCCTCAACCACGGCTCGCTGGGAGAGCGCATCACCTCGCAATACGGAGACACCCCGCTGGGGATGGTCCGCGCCGTGATGGAGTATCTGCAGGTGTGCGTGCAGAATGATTTCTACAATGTGACAATATCGCTCAAGGCCAGCAACACCACCGTGATGACGGCCGCCTACAGGCTGCTCTACCGCACAATGGCAGATGAGCTGGGGATGATTTTCCCGCTGCATCTGGGTGTCACCGAGGCGGGGGCGGGCGACACGGGGCGCATCAAGTCCGCCGTGGGCATCGGCACTCTGCTGGGCGAGGGCATCGGCGACACCATCCGCGTGTCGCTCACGGAGAATCCGGTGAACGAGGTCCCGGTGGCCATCAAGCTGCGCGACCTCTCGCAGAGCGACCTGCAGGGCTGCCTGGTGCAGACTCCCGGCGCCGCAGATGCGCGCAGGCCCCGCTACAGGGTGCAGGCGGCCGACCGCGAGGATTTTCTGGTGAAGGCCTCCTTTCTGGCGGGCCCCGACCTTCTGGACTGCAACACCGACGACTTCTCTATGGAGGCGACCGTCGGCGGCCGGACGCTCTCCGATGCGGAGATCGACAGCTTCAAGGATGACCTGATGCAGGCCTGCCGGCGCCGCTTTACCAAGCCCGAATATATCGCCTGCCCCGGCTGCGGCCGCACCCTCTACAATCTGCAGAGCCTCCTCTCCCAGGTAATGGAGGCCACGCGCGAGTTCGCGGGGGTCAAGATTGCCGTGATGGGCTGCATTGTCAACGGCCCCGGCGAGATGGCCGACGCCGACTTCGGCTATGTGGGAGAAGGTGGCGGCAAAGTGACCCTCTACAAGGGGGCGACCCCCGTGATGCGCGGCATCCCCCAGGAAGAGGGGGTCGGCAAACTTGTGGAACTTATCCGCAGCAGCTTGTAGATGAGAAGGTTTGCCGCGCTGATAGCCGCCCTGCTGATGCTGCTCCCCTGCGGTGCCTCCGCCCAGAGCAAGCGGCAGCTGAGAAGCTGGTTCTCCCCGATGTGCGTGGAGATCAAGGAGGTGATAGCCGACCACAGCACTATGAGCGGCAAGCTCACGGTGGACAAGGTGGCGGTGCGGGGCAAGAAGCTGCACATCTACTTTTCCCGCTACATAAGCGACCGCACCCTCAGCAGCGACGACCTGCTGGAAATCAACGACATAATCACGCGGCGGATGCCGGAGAAATACCGCTCATACCGCAACGGTTTTGTGGCATACTCGTGCGGCACCCCGCTGGAAGATCTTGTGGGGCGCTATGGCAGCGGCCTGAGCGCAGAAGAGGCAGAGCGGGCGGTGCTCCGCGAGAGCGCGCCGCAGCCGCTGGTGCGCAACATCTCCAGCCCGGTGGAGGCCCCCTTCAGCGGCCGGCACATCGCCCTCTGGCAGAGCCACGGCCGCTATTACAATCAGGCCGAGGGGCTCTGGAAGTGGCAGCGGCCCCGCCTTTTCACCACCTGCGAGGACCTCTTCACCCAGAGTTATGTCCTCCCCTTTCTGGTGCCGATGTTGGAGAATGCCGGGGCGGTGGTGATGCTGCCCCGCGAGCGGGACATCCAGTGGCGGGAGCTGATTGTGGACGGCGACCAGCCGCAGCGCGACGGTTCTTACTCCGAGACCGACGGCAAATATGCCTGGGAGACCCTTCCCGGGAGGGGTTTTGCCCACACGAGAGAGATTTATACCGACGGCCAGAACCCCTTTGAGGAGGGGACCTGCCGCGCCGTGGCATCGTGCAGCGGCAGCCGCGACGCCTCCACCGCCGTCTGGACCCCCGCAATAGAGACTGCGGGCGAATATGCTGTGTACGTCTCCTACGCCACCACGGCGCGCAGCACCGCAAACGCCCGCTACACAGTGAGCCACAACGGCGGCAGCACCGACTTTCTGGTGAATCAGACAATGGGGGGCGGCACCTGGATTTATCTGGGGACATTCGGCTTTACTCCGGCAGCTCCCGGGCAGGGGGTCACCCTCACCAGCGACACCGGCCGCGGCGGGGAGATTGTCTCTGCCGACGCGGTGCGCTTCGGGGGCGGAATGGGCAACATCTCCCGCCGCCCCACCGAGACCGATGCCGACGGCAAAATGCGCACGTTCGAGAACGAACCGGTCACCGGCACCTCCGGGATGCCCCGCTGGTGCGAGGGTTCCCGCCTCTATCTGCAGTGGGCCGGGATGGCCGACACCGTGTACAGCACCACCGGCTTCCACGACGACTACTACGACGACTACAAGAGCCGTCCGCTGTGGGTCAACGCCCTGCTGGGGGGCTCGCAGCGCGCCAGTGATCTGCCGGGCTACCGCATCCCCGTGGACCTCTCGTTCGCACTCCATTCCGACGCCGGCATCACCCCGGGCGACTCGGTGGTGGGCACCCTGGCCATCTACACCAAGACCAGCGACGACAGCGACTTCTACCCCGGCGGAGGGCCGCGCACCGTGGGGCGCGAATTCGCCGACATAGTGCAGAGCCAGGTGGTGGACGACATCCGCGCCACGCTGGACCCCGACTGGAGCCGCCGCAGCATCTGGGACAAATCGTACTACGAGAGCCGCGTCCCCTATGTCCCGGCAATGCTGCTGGAGATGCTCTCGCACCAGAATCTGGCCGATATGCAGCTGGGGCTGGACCCCGTGTTCAAGTTTACGGTGTCGCGGGCGGTTTACAAGGGGATGCTGCGCTTCACGGGCTATCTGGCCGGGGAGGATTATGCCGTGGCGCCGCTGCCCCCTTGCGCAATGGCGCTGGAGGTGAGCGGCGGAGCGGCCCGCCTCACCTGGAAGCCGACTGCCGATGCTCTGGAACCCTCCGCCACGGCAGACAGTTATATGGTTTACACCCGCATCCTCCCTCTGGACGAGGCGGGGCAATATGGCGGCGACCCCGAATCGGGGCTGGACGGCTTTGACAACGGCACCCCCGTCTCGGGCGAAATGTTTGAGATGGCTCTGGAGCCGGGCTATGTGTACAGCTTCAAGGTGGCCTCCGTGGGGGCCGGCGGCCGCAGCCTCTGCGGCGAGACCCTCTCCGCCGGCATTGTCGGGGACGGAGGCGATGCCGACGCCATAGTGGTCAACAATTTTGACAGGCTGGCCCCGCCCGCCTGGTTTGCCGACTCCACCGGGGGCGCCGCCCTCCCCTGCGCCGGGCTCGAGCTGCCCGACACCTCTGCGGTGCGCACCGTCTATGCCGGATTCAACACCGCCCTGGACTGCGGGGTGGCATATATGAGGGATATCTCCTACGCCGGAGCGCAGTATGAATTCCGCCGCTACAGCGCCCCGCTGACCCCCGAGGAGGCCACTTTCGGCTCCAGCGGCGGGGAGTGGGAAGACAAGGTCATCGCCGGCAACACCTTTGACTATCCGCTCAAGCACGGCGCCGCCCTTATGAAGGCCGGGCACGGGTTTGCCAGCGCATCGCGCAGCGCAGTCGCCGGCGGCGACGTGGATCTTGCCCGCTACGCAGTCTGCGACCTTGTGTGCGGCAAACAGGTGCGCACCCCCCGCGGCGGCAAGTTCGCCTACAACATCTTTCCGGAAGGGTTGCAGACCGCCCTGCGCAGCTTTGCCCGCAGCGGCGGCACTCTGATAGTGTCCGGGGCATACATCGCCACCGACAGCCGCGAGCTCATCTACAGCGCCGCCCCTTCGCAGGCCGAGCTGCAGGAGATGGAGCGCGAGCGGCAGTTCACCGAGGATGTGCTCAAAATCACCCGCGTCTGCCCCCGCGCCAGCAGCGAAGGGACTCTGCGCGGCATTTCCGGGGGGCTGGAGGGGCGGCACTGGTGCTTCTTCAACATCCCCAACATCTACAGCTACTGCGTGGAGTCGCCCGACGGCATCGCCCCCACAGGCGGCGCCGAGTCCATTATGGAATATGACGACACCGGCATCGGGGCGGCCGTGCTGTATGAAGGGGAAGACTACCGCTGCTGCACATTCGCCTTCCCGCTGGAGACCCTCTCCCGCCAGAGTTCGCTGGACGCTCTGATAGAGGCCATACTGGCGCGCTAGGGCACCGGCTATATGTCGCCCCTAAGAAGGCTCTGTCAGGGCACCAGCTCGCGCGAGTTGTCGCCCATCGGGCTGGAGGTGTAGAGATACAGCTTGCCGGTGTCGCGCTCCATCACGCTGACATATTGCGTGACGACGCCCTCCAGCTTCACCACCCACTGCCGGTCGAGGGCGCTGTAGTGGATGGAGATTATCCGAGGCACAGCCTCCGCCATAGCATCGCGCTGCAGGCACACCGGCAGGCACTCCTCGATGTAGTGGCGGTCGTCTGCGCAGCCGCGCGAAAGCACATCGCACGCGCTCAAGGCCACCATCATCCCTGCCATTATCACTTTTGCTATTCCTTTCATTTTAGAGTTTAGTGTTTAGAGAAGTTTAGGGTTTAAAGTGGAAAGACTACAAGATATATCGGCGCATCAGATGCTTCGTATGCAAGGGGCTTGGCTGGTAGAAAAAATAC
>CAZIUO010000024.1:0-19607 GCA_964542575.1 uncultured Muribaculaceae bacterium | reverse complement strand
GCGACACATCCAGACCACAAAAAAAGGGGAGCCCCTCGGCCCCCCTTTAACACTTTATACTTTAAACTCTCCCCCTCTAAACTCTAAACTCTAAACTCTCAACTCTAAACTCTCAGTTAAATAGACATATCCTGCAGGCTGTCCGCAGCATACTCCCCTGCCAGCAGCCGCTTGCGGACATCGGCAAAGGCGTCCAGAGTGTACTGGACATCTTCCATACTGTGGGCGGCGGTGGGGATGATGCGGAACATCACGATGCCCTTGGGCACCACCGGCCAGGTAACGATAGAGCAGAATATATGATAGCGCTTGCGCAGGTCAATCACGATATTGGTGGCCTGCGGCAGGTTGGCCTCCATAAACACGGGGGTCACGCACGCCTCTGCAGGGCCGATTTCGAAGCCCAGGTCGCGGAAGCCCTTCTGCAGCGCGCGGGTAATCTCCCACAGTTTTGCGCGCAGGCGGTCGCCCTCTTCGCTGCGGATGATTTCCAGACGCTTGAGGCAGCCCTCCACCAGAGCCATCGGCAGAGCCTTGGCGTAGATCTGGGAGCGCATATTGTAGCGCAGATATTTGATGATGTCGCGCGGACCTGCCACGAAACCGCCGATTGCGGCCATTGACTTGGCGTAGGCGCCGATATAGAGGTCAATCCCGTCCATAACCCCGAAGTGCTCGCTGGTGCCGCGGCCGGTGGGGCCGGTGACGCCGAATCCGTGAGCATCGTCGATAAGTATGCGGAAGGGGTATTTCTTCTTCATCTCCACCAGTTCGCCCAGGTTGCCCAGCGCGCCGGTCATTCCGTAGACGCCCTCGGTGATCACCAGAATGCCGCCGTGGGTCTTTTCAGTGATCTCCAGTGCGTGCTGGATCACCTTCTCGAAGTTGGCGATGTCATTGTGCTTGTATGACAGGCGCTCCGCCTTGCTGGCCAGCATACAGCCGTCAATCAGGCAGGCGTGGGCCTCCTTGTCGTGCACAACCACGTCGGCACGGGTCAGCAGGCTCTGAATGGTGGACACGATGCCCTGATATCCGAAGTTGAAGAGGAAGGCGTCCTCCTTCTTCTCGAAGTCGGCCAGCTCGCGCTCCAGCTTCTCGTGCAGGGAGGTGTGGCCGGTGAGCATACGGCTGCCCATAGGGTATGCGAGGCCCCAGCGCGCCGCCGCTTCTGCATCCACCTTGCGCACCTCGGGATGGTTGGCAAGGCCAAGATAGTTGTTGAGACTCCAGCAGAGCACTTCCTCGCCCTGGAACTTCATATGAGGGCCGATTTCTCCCTCAAGCTTGGGGAACATAAAGTATCCTTGCGCCTTCTCTCTGTATTGGCCGAGCGGACCGCCGGCATCTTTTGCTATTCTTTCAAAAATGTCCATATAGTTCAATTGTTATGCGTCGATATTAGCGTATTTTGCGTTCTGCTCAATAAAATCGCGGCGGGGCGGTACGTCGTCGCCCATCAGCATCGAGAAGATGCGGTCGGCCTCCGCGGCGTTCTCCACGTGCACCCTCTTCATCTGGCGGTGCGCCGGGTCCATTGTGGTCTCCCAGAGCTGGGTCGCGCTCATCTCACCCAGACCTTTATAGCGCTGCACCTTGACTCCGGCCTCTCCGCGGCCGCCCGACATACGCTCCACTGCCGCGCTGCGCTCTTCGTCGCTCCAGCAGTAGACCTCCTCTTTGCCCTTCTTCACAAGATAGAGGGGCGGAGTGGCCAGATATACATACCCGTTGTAGAGCAAATCGGGCATATATCGGAAGAACAGGGTCAGGATAAGGGTGTTGATGTGGCGTCCGTCGACATCGGCATCGGTCATCAACACAATCTTGTGGTAGCGGAGCTTGCTGATGTTGAGCGCCTTGGGATCCTCGGGGGTGCCCACAGTGACGCCCAGCGCCGTGTATATGTTGCGGATTTCCTCGCTCTCGAAAGCGCGGTGCTCCATAGCCTTCTCCACATTCAGAATCTTGCCTCGCAGCGGGAGGATTGCCTGGAACATACGGTCGCGGCCGATCTTGGCCGTACCGCCTGCGGAGTCTCCCTCCACCAGGAATATCTCGCACTTCTCGGGGTCGCGGCTGGTGCAGTCGGCAAGCTTTCCGGGGAGTCCTGCGCCGGACATCACCGTTTTGCGCTGCACCATCTCGCGCGCCTTGCGGGCTGCGTGGCGTGCGGTGGCAGCCAGAATCACCTTGTCTATTATGAGGCGGGCATCCTTGGGATGCTCCTCGAGATAAGCCTCCAGCGCCTGGCTGACGGCGGTGGACACCAGACCCATAACCTCGCTGTTGCCCAGCTTGGTCTTGGTCTGACCCTCGAACTGAGGCTCGGCCACCTTCACGGAAATCACCGCCGTGAGGCCCTCGCGGAAGTCGCTGGGGTCCAGATCGAACTTGAGCTTCTCAAGAAAACCGTTCTTGTCGGCGTAGTTCTTGAGGGTGGTGGTGAGTCCGCGGCGGAAACCGCTCAGGTGAGTACCGCCCTCTATGGTGTTGATGTTGTTTACGTAAGAGTGGATGTTCTCGGTGAATCCGGTGTTGTACTGCATCGCAACCTCAATCGGAATCACCTTGTCGGTCTCCAGGTAGATGGCCCCTTCGCAGAGTTTCTCGCGGTTTCCGTCCAGATAGTTGATGAACTCCACCAGACCCTTCTCGGAATAGAAGACATCCGTGCGGGGCTCTGATATGGGGTTGCCCTCGTCGTCGGTGCGGGGGCGGAAATCCTTGAGTATCAGGCGGACCCCCTTGTTGAGGTAGGCCAGCTCGCGCAGACGGTCGGCAATGGTGTCGTAGTCATAGACCGACACGCTGAATATCTCGGGATCGGGATGGAAGGTGATGATTGTGCCGGTGTCGTCGGCATCGCCTATCTCCTTGACGCTGTAGAGCGGCTTGCCCTTGGAATACTCCTGGATGAATTTCTTGCCTTCGCGGTGGATTTCTGCGGTGAGATGGTCGCTGAGGGCGTTCACGCAGGATACACCCACGCCGTGCAGACCGCCGGAAACCTTGTAGCTGTTTTTGCTGAACTTGCCGCCGGCGTGCAACACCGTGAGCACGACCTCAAGGGCGGAGCGGTGCTCCTTCTCGTGCATTCCCACGGGGATACCGCGGCCGTTGTCTTTCACGCGGATGGAGTCGCCCTCCAGAATGGAAACCTCGACATCGGTGCAGAAGCCCGCGAGGGCCTCGTCGATGGAGTTGTCCACCACCTCATATACCAAATGATGAAATCCGCGGGCAGAGACATCTCCGATGTACATCGAAGGTCTTTTGCGCACAGCCTCCAGTCCTTCGAGGACCTGGATGCTGGATGCGGAATATTCTTGTGCGGCTTTCGCCTGTGCTTCTGTATCTTCTTTCATATCAAAACTTTCGCTGACTATCAGTTTCTCTAATTTTTAGCATCTCACAAAGATACTAAAAATTGGGAAGCTCTAAAAATTAATCCTGACGCCGCCGCCGATATTGCGTCCGATTTCCGGAATCGCATAGAATCGGTAATTCATATTGTCCAGCAGGTTGCCCCCCTTGACATAGGCGGAGATGTGGCGGTTGATGACTCCGGTGAGAGTCACCGACAGGTCGCTGTAGTCGGGGATTTCCCCATCCCAGGCGTGGCGGCCGCTCTCGTAGGCGTATGAGGCGTTGAGGAACACGCGGCGCTTAACATTGAACTCCATCGACGCCCCCCAGGTCCAGTCGGCAACCATATTCACCGGGGTGTCGGTGCCGTTGTAGGCGTTGTTGTGGTTCAGATTGCCGTTGATAGTGAGGTTCTTGGACTTCCAGGAGGTCTCAAAGCCCAGCTGCACCATCTTGTAGTCGGAATACTGGGGCAGCAGCAGCGGGAGACGGGTAGACGAGAACACCGTGCGCAGCTGCATCTTGTGGCTGTAGTTGTTGAAGGCCACATAGGGCGAAAAGGCGAACCGGCCGGCGATGATGCTCTCCAGCGAGAGCTTGCTCTCCAGATTGCGCACCCCTATGGCGTCGGTGGCCGTGGCGTCGGTCTTGCCCAGCCCGCTGCAGAGCCAGGGGGCGTCCGCGATATAATCCACCAGGGAGTTGAGCTCGTTGCCGCCGGAAACGATGGCGCGCACCCACAGGTTGTTCTTGACCAGCTCCAGCTTGAAGTCGGCCTCGGGGTGGATGGTGGTGGAGGCGTCGGTGCCGATGTATTTATTGCCGAAGCGGGCCCCCGCCCTCACCTTGAACGGCCCCTGGGCATATTCATAGACCGGCATAAACTCCAGCAGGCCGACATTGACCTTGCTGTCTCCGCGGCCAGAAATCGCCGTCTGATACACCATATTCACATACACGCGGTGCTTGTCAAAAGAGGAGCCGATGGTCCCCTTGAGGGACATTCGGGAGTTGTTGTAGGTGGTGTCCATCTCCGGCAGGCCGCCCAGCTTCTTGGCCGCCGCGGCATAGTTGAAGTCCAAAGTGTAGAACACGCTGTTTTCCTTGGGATTGGCGCTGGTCAGATGAAAGAACACGTTGCCCAGAGTCAGGTCGTGGGTCAGTTCGTTCTCTGCATATTCGTCGTTGTAGGCATCCATCTTGACGCCGAAGCCGGCGGTGAGTTCGCCGGTGCTCCAGGCGTGCTTGAGATGGGCCCCCACACCCGCCCCGAGGCGGTCGGTGGAGAGCGCCTTCTCCTCTCCCAGATAATCCATCTTGTTCATCAGGGTGCGGAAGTCGGCATCGATGCCCACGTTCAGGCGGGGCTTGGTCACCAGCTGCGAGCGGAGCACAATCTCGGGCGAGAAGGGGAACTGGCTGCCCGCCTGCATCATCACGCGGGGCGGACGTCGGCGGACTACCTTGCTTATGCTGTCGGTCTGATAGGGGGTGAACTCGTAGAGGTCGGTGTAGGGGCGCTCGAAAATGGAATAGTCGAACGACACGTCGAACTTCTGCAGCGAGTCGTCCACGAAATGCTCTCCCGCAATGGGTTTCTCTATGTCGGCGACATTCACCTTATAGTTCCTGCTGACCTCCACCGTGGGGTCGATCTGAGCATGGAGGCCGCCGGAGAGCAGCAGCAATGCCGCAATTGTCAATATCCGTTTCATTTCTGTTTCGCTGAACTCTTGTCCTTGATTTTCTTAAGCCTCATCTCCACCTGCTCCGGCACATCGTCCTGGGCCCCGGAGGGCTTGTAGTTGTCGCTGATGCTCTGCCAGGTCGCCTTGGCCTGCTCGTAGTCGGCACGGTCGGCAAAAGAGTCGCCCAGGGCGATGAAGCTCTTGGCCAGCCAGTAGACCTGGTCGGTGCCGGTGTCGGCAAAGTCATACACCATCTGCTCCAGAGCGGCAAAGTCGCCCGAGTTGTAGGTGTCGGAAATGAGTATGTACTTGCTCTCCGCCCCGATGGCGTCGCTGACGTCGGCCGAGAGGTCGGTGAATATGGGGCGGGCCTCCTCGCGGTTGCCCAGCACTATGTACGATTTGGCGGTGATGAAGTCAGCCTCGCGGCAGACGGCAGCGCCGGCCCCCTCGGCGTGCAGCTTCTGAGCCTCGCCGATGGCCCGCATATAGTGACGGTCGCCATATTCCGACTTGACCACGCCCAGGCGCGCCTGCTCCCTGGCCTCGTCGCTACCGCAGATGCCCAGCAACTTCTCGTAGGCCGCGGAGGCTTTGGAATACTGCCCCAGGCTGTAGGTGATGTCGGCATAATTGCCCACGGCGGCCTCGGTGTATTCGCCCGCGCCGCACTCGATGGCCTTCTCAAACGCATCGGCCGCAAACTCCTTGCGCGACTGCTTGAGGTAGGATTCGCCCATATAGTAGTATGCCTGGCCGATGTTGGCCCCCTGCGGGTAATCATCCACGTATGAGCGCAGCGAACGCAGCGCGTTGGAATAGTTGCCGGAGAGGTAGATCTGCTCTGCGGCGGCAAATATCATCGACTCCTTCTCGCCGGCGGTCTTTATGCCGGAGAGGCCCATCTTGTCCAGGTAGGCCAGATATTCGGAGGGCTTGTTCTGCAGCTGGTACACGCTCTCCATTCCGGAGAGGGCGTTGGTGGCGTCGGCGCTGCCGGGCAGCTGGCGCACCACCTTGTCGTAATATGAGATGGCCTGGCTGTATTCGCCCGCATTGGCGCTTATCATCGCCATCTCCAGCAGCGCCTTGCCGTAGTAGTGGCTGTCCCGCTTGGAGATTATGTCGTTGAAGATGCTCTTGGCCTTGGCAGTCTTGCCGCTGCCCACATAAGAGCGGCCCAGCTCGTAGAGGGAGGTCATATAGAGCGGAGAGGCGGTATTCTTGCGGACGGCCTTCTCCAACATATTCTGCTTTTTGGCCTCGCTGCCGCTCAGGCCGTAGGCCAGCGACGCCTGATAGAGCGGGTAGAGGTCGTCGTCGGAATAGGCGGAGGCCACGCTCTCATATTCAGATGCCGCGTCGGCATATTTCTTCTGCATGAAGTAGGAGTCGGCCAAGCGCACCCCGGCATCCTTGACGGTGGCGCTGCGCACCCCTCTCTCCCCCTTGAGGAAGCGGCTGAAGTAAGTCTCCGAAGAGGCGAAGTCCCCCAGCTTGAAGTGGGTGTAGGCCACATTGTAGTTGAGCTCCTGCCCCAGGTCAGTCTCCATGAATGAGGGGGTCAGCAGCAGCGAATTCTGCAGCGAGAGGGCCGACTTGTAGTTGCCCTCGGCATAGTTGCACTCCGCCAGGTAGAAGCGGGCCACGTCGGTGGTCATCTGCCCCGAATCCAGCGACACGGCCTCTTCCAGCAGCGGGGCCGCGGCGCGGTATCCGCCGTTGTTTATGAGTTCCACGCTGCGCAGCAGCAGCGCCTTCTGCAGGTTGTTGTTGTCTGCCGCGGTGGGCTTGCCTATCCTGTGCAGGGCGGTGATGGCGCTCTCGTAATCTTTATTCTCAAGCGACGAAGCGGCCACGTAGGAGTCTATGATGTCCCCCTTGCCGCTGTCGGGGTAGCGCTCCACGAATTTGTGGAACACCGACATATCCGAATTGACGTCGTAGCTCAGCTTGGCGTAGTTGAAGAGGGCGTCCTCCTCCACCAGAGCGTCGAAGCCCATCTCCGAAGCCGACTTGAAGGCCTCCAGCGCCGCCATCTTGTTGCGCCGCTTGAGGAAGCAGTTGCCCAGGTAGTAATAGGCGCTCTGCCCCAGCACATCGTCGCTGCCGGCCACCTTGCCCAGCTCGTCCACCGCCTTGCTCACGTCGCCCAGCGAATATGAGAGCACGCCGTAGAGGTAGTGGTCCTTGCGGGTGATCTTGACCCCGGACTTCATATACTGCGAGAGGTGGCGCATCGCCTCGGCGTTGTCCCCCTTGCCAAAGTAGGACTCCGCCACAATGCGGCTCAGGTCGGCCTTCTGCTGCTTGTTGACCTTTAAGTAGAGCTTGGGGCCGTTCTCTATGGCATAGTCGTAGTCCTTCATCATAAACTTGCACTCCACCATATAGTATTCGGACAGGAGGCTGAAGCGCGAATCCTTCTGCGCAATTTCAAAATAAGAATAGGCATCCTCGAAGCGCTTCTCCAGATAATTCACATAGCCGGAATAGTAGATGGAGGGGTATGTGTACTGCGACTCCTTCTGCCCGATTACCTTCTGGAAGCCCTCCAGGGCGGCGTCGTACTTGCCGGCGTAGATGCTGCAGTATGACTTCTTGAAGTAGAACGGGGTGCGGGCGCTGCGGTAGAGGTTGCGCGGCCTGATGCCCTCGTACATCACCAGGGCGTCGGTATATTCCTGGCTGTCGAACTTGGCGTCGGCCAGATTCATCTTGAGCACCGCCAGCTGCGGGTCGTTGGGGAAGTCTATCTCCAGGTTCTTGACCAGGCCGTCCACATCGTCGCGGCCCAGCGCAATGGCGCACATGATTTTGTTGGCCATCACCTCGGAGTAGAGCAGCGAGCGCTTGTCGGGCATATCCAGCGCAAGATCGTCCAGCAGCTTCTCCGCGGAGACATACATCTCGTTGTTGTACAACTCCTTTGCCTGTTCCAGACGCTCGGCAAAGTTTTCGCCCCCTTTCATCTGGGCGCCGGCGCTCTGGCAATCGAGCAGCAGAAGCGCTGCGGCGGCGCCGATTATAAATTTCTTTCGCATTACCCTTAAAAAGATAGTAGAGCCAAAATTACGCTATTTTTTCTAATTTCGCCTTATGATTGACAGCACACCACTGATTGAATTCTCCCACGTGGACATAAACAACGGGGACAACCTTGTCATAGCCGACCTCAACTTCACCCTGAACAAGGGTGATTTCGTATATCTCACCGGAAGGGTCGGGAGCGGCAAAACATCCATTCTGCGCTCTTTTACCGCAGAAAACAAAGTCAGCAGCGGACGCGCCAGAGTGGGCGGCTTCAATCTTGTCGGCATACCCCGTAAGCAAATTCCATACCTCAGGAGGAGCCTCGGAGTGGTGTTCCAGGACTTCCAGCTGCTTATGGACCGCAGCGTGCACGACAATCTGGAATTTGTGCTGCGCAGCACCGACTGGCGCGACAAGCGGGCCATCGAGGAGTGCATCAGCAACGTGCTGGAGCGGGTGGACCTCACCAGCAAGGCGCACAAGATGCCCCACCAGCTCTCCGGCGGCGAGCAGCAGCGCGTGGCCATAGCCCGCTCCCTGCTCAACTCCCCGGAAGTGATACTGGCCGACGAGCCCACCGGCAACCTCGACGGCGAGACTGCCGAGGGCATAATGGACCTGCTCACCGGCATCAACCGCGAGCAGGGGACGGCAATAGTGATTGTGACCCACAACACCGCCCTCATCAGCAAATATCCCGGGCGGGTGTTCGTGTGCCGGGAGTGCGCGTGCCGCGAAATCGAGCGCGACCAGGACATAATAGACCTCGCTCTGTAGAATGAAGCCTCAATACGGGAAAATCATTGCTTGGTTTGAAGAGAACATGCCCTCGGCGCAGCCGGAGCTGCATTTTGACACCCCCTGGCAGCTGCTTGTGGCGGTGATGCTCTCTGCGCAGTGCACCGACAGGCGCATCAATATGGTGACCCCGGCCCTGTTCGAGGCCTTCCCCACTCCGCAGAAGATGGCGGAGGCCGGCTATGAAGATGTGCTGCCATACATCCGCTCGGTCTCCTACCCCAACAGCAAGTGCCGCCACATAGTGGATGCAGCCAGGATGATTTGCAGCGACTTTGGCGGAGAAGTGCCGCGCGACGGCACCAGCCTGCAGCGTCTGCCCGGAGTCGGGCGCAAAACGGCCAATGTGGTGTGCAGCGTGCTCTACGGCGACGAGGTGATTGCGGTGGACACCCACGTTTTCAGGGTGGCTCACCGGCTGGGGCTCTCGCAGGGGAGCACCCCGCTGGCGGTGGAGAAGGACCTTACCGCCAACATCCCGCCCGAGAAGCGCCCCACGGCCCACCACTGGCTGCTGCTGCACGGGCGCTACACCTGCAAGGCGCAGCATCCGAAATGCGACAGCTGCGGCCTCAGCGCTCTCTGCCCCGAGTTCAAAAAGAAGAAGTAATATGCCGCAGGACTGCTTTTCCGATGCTCTGGCCGGCTACCGCAGCTGGCTGCTTTTCGAGCGGTCGATGTCGCCCAACACCATAGAGGGTTACTGCCGCGACGTCGCCGCCCTGATGGACTTCCTGCGGGAGAACAAGGTCGCCTCCCCCTCCGCCGCCACGGGCGACGACCTCTGCCGCTTTGTGGCCGCCCTGGCGGAGCGGGAGATATCCAAGCGCTCCCAGGCCCGCGCCATAAGCTCGCTCAAGTCGTTCTACGACTACCTGCAGCGGGAGAGCGGGCTGGCCAAATCGCCCTGCGACGCGCTGGACTCCCCCAAAATGCAGCGCTACCTGCCGGTGGTGCTCTCTGTGGAGGAGGTTTCGGCCATAATCGATTCGGTGGACCTCTCCAAAAAGGAGGGGCACCGCAACAAGGCGATGCTGGAGATGCTCTATTCCTGCGGGCTGCGGGTCAGCGAACTCATCAACCTCAAGATTTCCGACCTCTTTTTCGGCGAAGGATTCATCAGGGTGACAGGCAAAGGGAGCAAGCAGCGGCTGGTGCCGGTGGGCGAATATGCCATAAACGCCGTCACGCTCTATCTGGCGCAGCGCAAAACACTGCCGATAGAGCGTGGCAACGAAGATTTTCTGTTTCTGAACCGGCGCGGCAGGCCGCTGACCCGGCAGATGGTGTTTACCATAGTGGGCAATCAGGCGGAGATTGCAGGCATCGGGAAGAAGATTTCCCCCCACACCTTCCGCCACTCTTTTGCCACACATCTGGTGGAGAACGGGGCGGATCTGCGCGTGGTCCAGCAGATGCTGGGCCACGAGTCAATCCTTACCACGGAGATTTATACCCACATCGACTCCGCAAAGTGGCAGGAGAGCATTCTCAAATACCACCCGGAGCGATAGGGCACTAGATCATCAGCGCTGCAACCAGCGAGAGGATGGCGTAGAACTCGGGGAGAGCGGCGTAGATGAGAGTCTGAGTCATCACGTCGTGACCCTGGGAAATGCCGATGATGCCGTTTGCGCAGACCTGACCCTGACGGATTGCGGAGATGAGGCAGACGGCGCCCACAGCCAGACCTACACCGAAGAGCAGCGGGCCCTGGCCTGCGAAGTCCTTGCCCATCCACATCAGGAAGGCGACGAAACCATAGATACCCTGAGTTGCAGGGAGAGCGGAAAGGATCATATAAGTGGATGCCTTTTCCGTGTTCTTCTTGAGAGCACCCTCCGCCGCGTTGCCCGCGATGGTGGTGCCGATTGAACTGCCGATGCCGGCCAGACCCAGCATAAGGCCGAATCCGAGATAACCGAGAATTGTGTTGACCATAATTTTGATATTTATTAGTTATTATTTTTCAAAGGATTATACTTGACACCGGCCCCTTCGAAGCCGCTGTTCTTGAAATACTCCAAAAAGTTGAGTCGCAAGGGGTGCACAAAGGCGCCCAGGCAGCTCATAAGCAGGTTGAGCACGTGGCCGATGAGGAGCACCAGAATGCAGAATATCCATCTGGGGACTCCGCCGTCGCCCAGCACCATCATACCCAGGGTGTTGAAGGCGCCGCCCAGCATACCGCCGGCAAGGCCGAGGGCATAGAGGCGGATGTAGCTGAGCACGTCGCCCAGCACGCCCGTCACCATCTGATAGGCGTCCCAGAGCCCCGCGCCGATGTTGATAAGCGGGTTGCGTCCGGGGGTGTTGAACACGAATATCGCCAGGGCGGATATGCCGCCGATGATTATGATGGCCCAGCGGGTCGCATTCGGGGAGAACACCTTGCCCAGCGTGAGCAGGCCCACTACAATGCCCCCCACAATCAGTATCAGCCAGCCCCAGGCGCTGATGGTGGTCTTGAGGCCGAACCGCTTGGTGAACGACACCGCCTTGACCGTCATTGCCAGACAGAGATGGATTATACCGATGATGAGCGAGAGCACCATTCCGTAGTCGTATGTGGTGCCGGGGAACTTGGCCGGCAACATAAAGCTCTTGAGGGCGTCGGGCACAAAGGACGCCTGCCGCAGATCCATACCGAACGCCGAGCCCATCACAAGGCCCACCACCAGAGTGGCGATGCCAAGATAGCTGATGAGGGTGCCCAGGCCGGAGAACATCTCCACCTGAATCCACTTCTTGTTCATTGCGATACCGAAGAGTATCAGCAGAATGCCGTAGCCGGCATCGCCCATGCACATGGCAAAGAACAGGAGGAAGAATATCGAAATCACCGGGGTCGGGTCCACCTCGCTGTAGACTGGCATACCGTACATTCCGGTGATGCGCTCGAACTCGCGGGAATATCTGTTGTTGTGCAGTTTGATGGGGGGATTGTCCTCCTCGCGGGCATCTTCGCAGAGATAGACAACGTCCATCTTGTCGAATTCGGCCTTGAGGCGGCTCTCCTCGCTCTTTGCGGCAAAGCCCACGAACACCGTGAGGGTGTCTTCAGCGGCGCTGTTGCCGGCGGCGCCGGCCAGATAGAGGTCCAGACGCCCCATCACCTTGTCATACTCTTTCTGCAATGCGGGCAGCTGGCTCTTCTTGGCCTCGCGGATCTGCTCCAGAGTCCGCTGGCATTCCGACTCCAGACTCTCCCACTTTGCCTTGAGGGCCTCGGCGCCCATCTCGGGGGCGGCCACTTCGCAGCTCTGCAGCTCGCGGGGCAGAGTCTCGCCGTCGCGCAGCACAGTCACGAAATATGTCATCCCGCCCTCGCTGCTGATCACGCTCAGGGGAATTTCGCTCTCCCAACTGCTGCTGAACCTCTTGCTCGAAATCGCGTGGAAGTGCAGCCGGAGCCCCTGCGCGCGCAGGTTGCCGAGCGCTTCGGCAGAGAATGTGCCCCAGGGGGCAGCCTCGGTGTACTGTTTCTTGGCGGCTGCGGCCTCCTCCCTGAGGCGCACCAGCTCTTCGCTGGTCTCGTTCTCGAGGGCGGACATCCGCTGCTTTATCTCCGTCGCCTCTGCCAGGATGCGGGCGGATTCACCGTCCACAGGCTTGCTGGAGCGGCTTATGTCCACCACTCCGAGGGCAGAAAGGTCGTTCAGGAATTTCTCCTTGTCCGCACTAAGCAGGATAAAGGAGTATTTGGTCATTTTCTCTACCATTACTGCTGTTCCTCCTCTTCTTCTGCCGCGTGGCGGGTCTTTACGATTTTCTGGGAAGCCTTGGAGATGTTCTCCTCATCTTCCATATAACGTTTGATCTTGCGCATCGCCTCCTGATAGCCGGGGATCTGCACCTTCTCGTAGAGGTTCACCTTCTGGGTGGTCTTCTTGCGCTGGAAATCCAGAATGCGCGACTTCTCCAAGAGAATCTGCGATTCGATGCCGATGCGGGCCAGATTCTTGAGGATTTCCACACCTTCGCTGTACCACATTGGCTTGGCAAAGGTGTCAAAGGGCTTCACGCTGTATCTGATCTCCTTCAGGGCGGGGGTCTTGACGCCGGCGACCTTCACGGTCTCCAGCTCGACTCCCTCCACCTCAATCAGGTTCGCCTCGAACTCGTTCCAGAGGCCGGCCATATAGTCGTAGCTTGTCAGCGCCCGCTGATACTCCTCGGAGAGGCTCTCCGCCTGCTCCTTGGCGTGCTTGACCTCCGCCCGCAGGGCCGACTCCTTGTTTTTAAGGGTGGGCAGCGCGCGGGTGCGGATCTTCAGCTGGCGGCCGAGTTCCGTGAGCGACGTCTTGTTGTATTGATACTTTATGGCCATCTGGTTTAGTCTTTCCAGTATTTCTGAACGAGCGACTCCTTGATACCGGTTTCGGTCTTGGTGAAGTATTTCTTGAACAGGCCCCAGGCGGTGTCGAGCATCTCGTCTATGGTGATGTTCACGTCGATTGCCAGCAGCTTGGTGGAATACTCCTTGGCATATTCGAGGCAGCGCCTGTCGTAGTCGGAGAGGTCAAAGCCGTTTTCCAGCTTGGTCTTGGCGTTGGCGGCGTCGGCGTAGAGGCGCACGGCGGTGTTCATAACCTGGCTGTGGTCCTCGCGGGTCTGCTTGCCTATCACCAGCTGCTTGAGTCGGGAGAGGCTGCGGAAGGGGTCGATGATGACCTTGCCCGTGTCGGTGTCGTTGCGCAGGAACAGCTGGCCCTCGGTGATGTATCCGGTGTTGTCGGGGATTGCGTGGGTGATGTCGCCGTCGTTGAGGGTCGTCACCGCAATGATGGTGATGGAGCCGCCGTCGGGCAGCTGCACCGCCTTCTCGTAAATCTTTGCAAGGTCAGAATAGAGCGAGCCGGGCATCGAGTCCTTGGAGGGAATCTGGTCCATACGGTTGGACACGATGCAGAGGGCGTCGGCGTAGAGGGTCATATCGGTGAGCAGCACCAGCACCTTCTCGTGCTTGTCCACGGCAAAGTATTCGGCCGCGGTGAGCACCATATCGGGAATCAGCAGACGCTCCACGGGGGGCTGGTCGGTGGTGTTCACAAAACTTATGATCTTGCTCAGGGCGCCGGCCGACTCGAATGCCTGCTTGAAGTAGAGGTAGTCGTCGTTGCTCAGGCCCATACCGCCCAGGATGATCTTGTCCACATCGGCGCGGAGAGCAACCTGCGCCATTACCTGGTTATAGGGCTGGTCGGGGTCGGCGAAGAAGGGGATCTTCTGCCCGGAGACCAGGGTGTTGTTGAGGTCGATGCCGGCGATGCCGGTGGGAATCAGCTGCGAGGGCTGGCGCCTGCGGTAAGGGTTCACCGAGGGGCCGCCGATGAAGCGCTTCTCGCCCTCCACCCGGGGGCCGCCGTCCAGCGGATTGCCGTACGCGTCAAAGAAGCGGCCGGCAAGGTCGTCGCTCACCTTGAGCGAGGGAGCCTCTCCAAAGAACTTGACCTCCGCATTCGTGGGGATGCCCTCCGTGCCGGAGAAAACCTGCAGGGTGACGGTGTCGCCCTTGATCTTCACGACCTGGGCGAGGCGGCCGTCCACGCTGGCCATCTCGTCGTTGCTGATCCCTTCCGCGCGGAGAGAGACCGTCGCCTTGGTGATGGAATCGAGCTGAATGTATGTTCTTGCAAAAGCGTTATTTGTTGCCATTGGAGAGGATGTTGTTTAATTGACCTATGTATTTCTCGAATTGTTCGCTCTTCCAGGGGGAGTAGTTGACCTGGCGGAAGACGTTGATGAGCTCCTTGAAGAAGTTTGCGCACTCCTCGAAGGACTCGAAGTCGAACTGCCTGTCGCAGACCTCCAGCACCTTGGTGAGCATAAACTCCTGGCGCTCCATATTGCAGCTGCTGTCCACCTCGTCAAAGGCATCCTGCTGCAGAATCACATAGTCGATGAGCTCCGACTTCCAGAAGGTCTCGTGGTAGCTCAAGGGGACACCGTCGTCGCCCAGGATGTTGATCTGCTCGGCCATCTCCTTGCCGCGGCGCACTATGTTCTTGGCGCGCAGCACGTCGTCCACCCATCCGGGACGCACGGTCTTGTCCAGATAGTCGATGATTTCGGGATATTCGAGATATTTTGAATATGAATCGAGCGGGTTGATTGCGGGATAGCGCTTGCTGTCGGCACGCGCCTGCTCAAGGGCGTAGAAGCAGCGGGCCGCCTTTTTGGTGGACTCGGTGACGGGCTCCTTGAGGTTACCGCCGGCGGGCGACACGGTGCCGATGAAGGTCACGCTGCCGGTGGCGCCGTTGCCAAGCTTCACTATGCCGGCGCGGGAGTAGAAGTTGGATATGATGGAAGAGAGGTCCACGGGGAAGGCGTCCGCACCGGGAAGCTCCTCCATACGGTTGGACATCTCGCGCAGCGCCTGTGCCCAGCGGGATGTGGAGTCGGCCAGCAGCAGCACCTTGAGGCCCATCGCGCGGTAATACTCGCAGATGGTCATTGCCGTGTACACGGACGCCTCACGGGCGGCCACAGGCATATTGGAGGTGTTGCAGATGATGGTGGTGCGCTCTATCAGGGAGCGGCCGGTGGCCGGGTCGATGAGTTCGGGGAACTCCTTGAAAATCTCCACCACCTCGTTGGCGCGCTCGCCGCAGGCCGCCATCACAATGACTTCGGCGTCGCCGTGACGGGCGATTGCGTGCTGGAGCACCGTCTTGCCGCAGCCGAACGGGCCGGGGATGAACCCTGTGCCGCCCTCGGCGATGGGGTTGAAGGTATCTATGGCGCGCTGGTGAGTCTGCATTATGCGATAGGGGCGCGGCTTCTCCTTATATCCGCCGATGGCCACCTTCACGGGCCAGCGCTGCACCATTGTGACATTCACGTCATTGCCCTTGGCGTCGGTGAGCACGGCCACTGTGTCGTCTATCTTGTACTGCCCTTTGGCAGCCACGCTCTTCACGGTGTAAGTCCCCTTGAATGAGAAGGGCACCATTATTTTGTGAGGCAGCCACCCCTCCTTGACCTCACCCAGCCAGGAAGCGGCCTCCACTTTGTCGCCGGGGGCGGCAAGGGGTGTGAAATCCCAGAGTTTGTCGTGGTCCAGGGGGGAGGTGTACTCGCCGCGGCTCAGGAAAACCCCCTCCATTGTGGCGAGGTTGTTCTGCAGGCCGTCATAACTGCTGGAGAGCAGTCCGGGGCCCAGCACGGCCTCGAGCATATGGCCGTCAAATTCCACCTTGTCTCCCTGACGCAAGCCGCGGGTGCTCTCGTACACCTGGGCATAGGCACTCTTGCCGGTCACCTTGATGACCTCGGCCATCAGCTTGACGCCGTTTAAATCAATGTAACAGATCTCGTTCTCCGCCACGTGCCCTTCGAACTGAATGGTCACGAGGTTGGAGATGATGCCTGTAACAACGCCGGTTGTCTTCATATATCTGCTAGTCTATCTTGTTTTTATTATAAGTCGAATCGATCTCCTTCACGAAATCGGCAAAAAGCCGCTGCCCGGTGGCCGTGTCCAGACGGCTCCAGCGGGCGATTATGTGGAATTTTGCCAGAAAGGCCAGGATTACGTTGATGTTGAAGAGCTCCATGATGGTCATCTCCTCTATCTTGTTCCACACTATGGCGCTGATGGCCTGCTCCCGCTTGAAGATGTCGGGCAGCACAAAAGCCTTGCGCAACGCCTCCTTCTCTTCAAAGTCGGCGTCGGTCTCCCGCTTCTCGAGGTAGGCCACCTTCTCGCTGCGCACCAAATAGTCAAACGCGAAATATTCGCGTATGAACCGGTTGCCGCAGCGCTTTGCGGCGCGGTAGAAGTCGGGGTTGAGGTTCTCCTCCTTGAATCCGGACTCCAGCCACTCCACCAGACGGCGGTCCTCCTCGCTCAGAGAGAAGAAGATATTCTCCCTGATGAAAGAGTAGTCGTAGTTGTGTTTTTCAAAATCGAGGGCCAGATCGGGCAGTCCCGCGATTATGTAGGGATAGTTGTCCATCAGACCCTATGTTAGCCGAAAAGGATTTTGGTGGTTGCGGGACGCAGATATCCGCCCAGCAGCTCTTTGAAGCTTTCGTCGGAAAAGTCGATGTAATAGCCCTTGCCCTTGGGAGCGATGCGGAAGCCGCCGCCGATGGAGTCGCTGAAGCTGAAGCTGAGCGATTTGGCCAGCTCGGCGTCGATGCTGCCGGCGAGGAAATCATTGAGCGAACTCTTCATCTGCGAAGGGAGTATCACCTCCAGGTCCGCAGCGCTGCCGTCCGCCTTGAACGCGGATGCCACAGTGCTTATGAGGCTGCCCACGAATTTCTTGTCGGAAAGGGCCTCGTCTACCTTTGAACCCACCGCGCCGGCCTCAATCATATTCTCTATCTTGCTGCGCAGCGCCGCCAGAGTCTGCGAAGACGCCATCTTGATGTCGCCCTCGACCCTCGTTTTGAGGTCTTCGGCCTCTTTGCGGGCGGCGGCCACGATGCTCTCGGCCTGCTCCTTTGCGCGGGCCACAATCTCTTCTGCCTGCTCCTTTGCCTGCGAGAGCAAATTGTCGGCGTCTTTCTTCCCCTTCGCAAGCCCCTCATTATAAAGCTTGTCGGTAAGTTCTTGCAATTTGTTTTCCATAAAGAAAAAAGTGAATTAGAAAATCGGGTGAAGATACTCATTTTAATTCACTTTCCGAAACGCACGGCGCCCTTTTTGTCAAAAAATTAAGAGCCGCCCCCTTTTACGGGATGCGGCCCTTGCGTTTCCATATAACCTAAACTATTTCGTCAGCGAATATACGACATTTGTCACAACTCTCACCTTTTTGATGTGGGGAGTGTTGGAGTCGCGGTCTTCTATAGTGAAGTAGCCCTGGCTCGCCTCGCGTATCTTGCCCAGTTTGCTGTCGGAATCGTCGGCAAACTTCTGGGCGGAGAGGCGGGCGTTCTTGGTGGCCTCCTCTATCATCTCCGGCTTGATTTCGTTCAGAGACTCAAAGCTGAAGGTGGGCTCGGTGCCCCAGCCGCTCTGCAGGGTGATGCCCGAGGGGATCAGGCTGTTCTGGCGCGAACGCAAATCCAGCACGTTGCTCACCTTGTCGGTGCTCACGATCACCGTGGACTTGACCACATAGCGATAGCGGCGGTTGTTGCCGCCATACTCTTCTGTATAGAGGTCGGAGATGTTGGGAACGGCGACGGAGATTTCCGACTTCTCGATGCCGCCCTCGGTCAGATAAGAGACAAGTTTGGCGTTCTTCTGCTCCAGGTCCTTGTAGAGGACGTCGATGTCGTCGCCCGCCACGCTGTACTGCAGCGGCCAGATGACCTTGTCCGCCGCAACCTCCCTCTCGCTGAGGCCGCGTACGCTCACGGTGCGCTTGGAGGAGTCCAGAACTTTTACTGCCTTGGGGATGTTTATCCCCACGATGATAAGCCCGAGCATAATTGCCAGGCCCGCATAGAATGTACCCTTGTTTTCCATATTATCGGTTTTTTAATCGGTATTTACGGTTTCCGATGCGTGCAGGGTCCGCTCTGCCCGGCGGGCTTCGCGAGCCGCCTTGCGCTCTGCGCGGCGGGCGGCCCTGAGAGCCTTGCGCTCTGCACGGCGCGCCGCACGCTCTGCCTTGCGGATTGCGCGCTTCTCTTTATAGGTAAGCTTCTTGTCGCCGCCCTGCAGCTGCACCTCCACGAAGCCCTCGTCGGAGTGATTCTCGAGACCCTCCAGCGAGAGGTCCTGCATCGCCTTCTTGGGGCGGCCCAGCAGGCTGTCGCGCACCGCGCTGGCATTCTGCGCCGCCCGCACAGCCTCTGCCGCGAGCGAATCGCGCTCCCTGATTGCGGGCGGAATAGCCTTGAGGGTGTCCGCAGCGACAGTGTCGGGAGCGGGCTTGAGGGTCGCGAGCGAGTCGATTATGATTTCTCCGCCACGGTCAAACGCAGAGGCGATGCCGGCGGCGGTGTCGGCCGCCGCAAGGGACATCTGCTCCTGGCTTGCCGCCTCCAGCGAGTCGCGGCGCGCCTGCTCCAGGCGGGCCTGCTCCGCCCTCTGCTCTATCTGGCGGAAGATATCCTTCATATAGCCGTCAAAGTAGAGGTTCGTGCGGCGGAACGCCGGCAGCTTGTTTGCGGCATACGAGGCCCTGCGGGAGTGTCGCAGCGTGCGGTCGGTGATTTCCCGGCGGCTCTTGGGCTGCTCTTCCATACGCCACTTGAAGCCCTTGAGGCGCTGCTTGTCGCGCGGCAGGTCAAACACGGGGAAAGCATCGCTCTCCACCGTCTCGTAATATTTGAGCCGCTCGGCAGTGCCGTTTTTCATAGTGACCATCATATACTGCGCCTGCTTGGAGTTGAGCATAGTGATCACGCTGTCCTCCTGCATAAAGAACATAGCGTTGACCCCGCCCAGCGCATCAAACCGGCGCAAGGTGTTGTCGCTGTTAAAGTAGCCCAGCATCTCGGTGGACTTGATCTGGTCAAAGTGGACGGTGTCCTCCTGGCTTATTATCATCGCGTTGCCGTGCAGGTTGGCGCGGTCAAACGAGTTGTCCTTCATCTTCATCACCACGCTCTCGCTGCTCAGCTGGTGGCGGCCTTCGTTCCAGATCACGGGGTCCTGATACATCCTGAGCAGGGTGTCCAGCTGCGAGAAGTAGAGCGAGTCGCAGCGCGCCTGGATGTCGGTGCGGTATATCCTGACATTGCGCCACCCTTTCACAAAGCGGACCTTGGTGGTGTCGCGCCCGTCATCGGCCGATGTCGAATCCGCCG
>CAZIUO010000023.1:0-20316 GCA_964542575.1 uncultured Muribaculaceae bacterium | reverse complement strand
TTGATGCGCAGAAATCGCTTCCAAACTTACAACTCTCCACTCCTCTAAACTCTACACTCTACACTCTACACTAAAAAAGGCGGCTTGCGGGCCGCCTTTTCTAAACTGCCGCCAGCACTATTTGGCCTCGGCCTCGGCTGCAGCAATCATCGCCTCGTTGGCAGAAATATAAACCTCCACGCGGCGGTTCTGAGCGCGGCCCTCCTTGGTATCATTGGAAGCCACAGGCTCGTTATAAGACTTGCCGGCGCTCTCCATACGGCTGTTGGCAATGCCCAGACCGTTCAGATAGCTCTTAACCGCATTGGCCCTCTCCAGAGAGAGACGCTCGTTCACGGCTGCACTGCCGGTGTTGTCGGTGTGACCCCAGATGGTGATGTCAGTGTCGGGCATATCGGCCATCTTGGTTGCGAACTCCTTGAGAGAATTCTTTGCAGAAGTGCTCAGAGTAGACTTGTTGGTGTCAAAGAGGATACCGCTGTCAAAAGTCACCTTCACGCTGGTCAGGTTGTTGGCGTCGGTCACAGTCTCTACGGTTGCACCCTCGATGGCTGCAAGCTGCTCTGCCTTCTTGTCCATCTTGTCGCCGATGATGGCACCTGCGCCGGCACCCACGATAGCGCCGATTGCGGAGCCGATAGCGGCCGATTTGGAATCCTTGCCCACCAGGGCGCCGATGCCTGCACCTACGGCTGCACCGCTGCCGCCGCCGATGGCTGTGCCTTTTGCAAGATTAGACCAAGTGCCACAGCTGGAAAGTACCATTGTGGAGCAAGCCAGAAGCAATACAATCTTTTTCATTTCTCTATTGTTTTTTGTTGATAATGTTTGCTGCATAAATGTTCAGCACCCTGTCATAAATCTCGGCCGGCATCCCTTCGCACTCCTTTTTAATGTGGGCGACCAGATTCTCCCGGTCCTGCAAAGTGTACCTGCCCTCTTTAAGATAGGTCTCGCCGCCGCTCAGAATGTCCGCCGCAGCCCAGTTGCTGGGCCAGAGCCTGAACGAAGAGGCGATCCTGCTGTCCAAAATACTTGCCAATATACGAAATTTCTCGTTACGATTTGCACGGTCGGCCTCCAAAAGCTCTTCCTGAGTTATCGGCTTGCAGAAGTCGACGTGGATGCGCCCCTTGTGCTGTATGAATCCCTGCAGCATACTGTTGGCATCCTCCCCAGGCTTCTTGCGGTAGAATCCCTGCTTCTCCTTGCAGTAGAGCTCCAGCGCCTTGAGCGCCGCGCAGGTCTCGTATTCATAGGAGATGGTCACCGGCATTATGTTCAGCTCACCAAAACTTTCGGCGAAGCCGCCTTCCCCGCTCATATCCAGCATCTTGAGCAGCCCTTGCTCGGTGCGGTCGCAGCCGTCCTTGGTGCGTCCGCTGCGGTGGGCTATCCAGAGCGACTTCTCTCCCGTGGCCACGCGGCTGCGGATGTAGGCCGACAGGCGGCGGGAAGTGTCGTACACCACCCTGGCATTGTCGCTGCGCACCACCTTGACCATTCTGTTGGCGCGCATCACCATCGCCACCTCGGGGTTGTCCAGCAGATTGTCGCCGGCGGCGATCTCGGTGGTGGGCAGATGGTTCAGAAAGAGGGTATATTGCACCAGCGCCGGGTCCAGGACAATGTCGCGGTGGGTCGAGAGCATCAGGAATGTCCCCACCGAACCGTCACTTTTGATAAAGTTCTCCACGCCGCTGTAGGTCAGGCTGCTGTGGGAAATCTCAAGATCCATTCCCACCACCTTGGAGATTACCTTCTCCTGGAATTCGTCCACCGTGCGGCAGCTTGCAATCAGATTCTGCAGCGCATCGGGGCTCTGGTCGGGGAAGAGCACCTTGCCCGCCGCAGCCACCAGCTTGCTCTTTGCCAGGACAGGCAGCACCTCGGCCACCTCGGCATCTGTATAAGGCCTTATATCTGCAAAAATATCCTCCATCCCTACTCTTTTCTAACGGTTAAAGCCACGAATGCCGCCACCGCGATTGCAGTAGATGCGGCCGAGGGCACCACGCAATACAGCTGCACGCCCTGCGCCGCAGAGAGCGCATTCCAGAGGGCCGCCACTGCAAATGCCGCTATGGCAAGGGCCGCAAGTGCATACCACAGACGCGGCAGGAAAATCGACCCCAGCAGCAGCGCGGCAGCGGTGAGCGCCACGCCGCACATCGGCAGCCAGTAGAGCGGATGACCGCAGGCAAGCGCCAGCGCGGCGGCCACTGTCGCCACCAGCGAGAGGGCAAACAGCCACCCCTTTGCAAAACGGGCTGCGGCGGCCGGACCCGCGCTCTTGCGCAGGGCGTTGGCCGTGGCGGTGCGCACCTGGGTGCGCAGTCCCCGTATAAATATGAAAAGTGCGGCACCTGTGGCCAGAACCACCGCCGCATAAAAAATCACCTTGCCCCAAATGCCTCCCGCGGGTATCAGGGATAGCAGGAAGCCCGCCAGCGCACAAGCAGCCACCAGCAGCAGCGCCCTGCAAGCGGTGCCGACAACGCTGCGCGCTATCAGCTTTCCCCGGGAAACCGAGACACACAGCTCGGCGCAGGTCACTGCCAGCGCTATGGAGCACAGAAGCAGCATCAATCCGTTGCCAAGCGGCGCCTTGTCCAGAAATTCTATCATCATCGAATATTTAAAAAGTCTACAAATATAATGAATAAACCTTCACCGAGGCCTATCTGCGCTTAAGAAGTGACGAATCGCCGTAGCTCAGAAAGCGGAAACCGTGATCCATTGCAAAAGAGTACATATCCCGCCACCCGCTGCCTATAAGGGCGGTGATGAGCAGCAGCAGGGTGCTCTTGGGCTGATGGAAATTGGTCACGAGATAATCTATAAGGCGATATTCAAAGCCCGGCACAATAATTAAACTTGTGCGTGCGATTATCTTCTTTAAATTATTATCGTTGAGATATTTGATAATTGCAGAAATAGCCTCTTTGGCAGTGTAGGAATAGCCCTCGTCGCGGTAGGGCTCCCACTGCAGCACATCATCGGGGGTGCCGCGCTCTATGCAATGGACTCCCACATAATAGAGCGACTCCAGGGTGCGGGTAGATGTGGTGCCCACGGCAATAACATTTCCGTTTCCAAGCCTGCCGTTCAGTTTGTTCAAAAACTCAAGGGTGACTTCGAACGGCTCGCTGTGCATCGTGTGCTCCGCCACATTGCGGCTCTTCACGGGGAGGAATGTCCCGGCACCTACGTGAAGCGTCAGGTACTCAATGTCAATCCCCTTTGCTGCAATCTGTTCCATCTCGGCCGATGTGAAGTGCAGGCCGGCGGTGGGAGCTGCCACGGAGCCCTCCTCGCGGGCGTATGTGGTCTGGTAACGGGTATAATCTATCTCCTGGGTGTCGCGGTTGAGATATGGAGGGATGGGCATATTGCCGCAGAGCGACATCACGGCGGAAAACGACAGGCCGCCGGCCCACGAAAACTCCACAATGCAGGTATTGTCCTGCCGCTCCACCATCTCCGCCTTGAGGCAGAGGGCCTCTATCGCAGCGCGGTCCTCGCTGCCGCAGTGCTCCGTGACCAGCGACACGACCCCTTTGAAGCGCTTGAGATTGCCCACCATACACTTGAAGCGGCAACTTGAAGTAGAAGCGAAACAAAGTTGATAGTCAGAAGGTTCGTATGGCTCAAGACAGAAGATTTCTATCAGAGCGCCGGTGTCTCTCTTAAAGAAAAGCCTGGCCGGAATCACCTTGGTCTGATTAAAGACCATCAGGGAGTCGGCGGGGAGGAATTTGGCGATGTCGCGGAAGCGCTCTTCGCGCGGATTGCCGTCTACATTCACCAGAAGCTTGGAATCATCCCTGTTCGGGAGGGGAAATTTTGCTATCCGATCCTCCGGAAGAGGGTAGTCATATTCGTTTATATCTATGTCGGGAATCATCGTTCATTTTTTATTCGAGACAAAGATAAAAAATGTACAGGATTCTGCGAAAAACAGGTATTTGAAGCGTTGCTTTAAGTATCAATTTTGTAAACTTTTGTAATTTACATTTGTTATTTTGTAAACGAGCGCTCAAAAGGGCCGTATTTACATATCTACATCAACTCAAAACGCCCACAATCCACAAATGTTCAATAACAAAATGTTATTCCACGCGCAAGCGCATTTTGAATATCTGAAACCCAGTATTTTAGCACATTCAATTAATCGTCAGCATCAGGCGGATTATGGTGCATTTTGTAACCAGGCAGGGCCAAAGGGGGACTTCTGCGGAAAACCGCCCCCGTCACAAAAATACACCGCCCGCAAACCCAGCGATTTAGCAGAAAAACCGCAAGCAAAACATCAACGCCGCAGCACTGTTCTTATTCCACGGAATCCGCGCCCGGCTGCAAACATTTGTAATTTACATTTGTAATTTACAACCTTAACTTGCAGAGTAAAAATTTACTCACTACATTTGTAAAAATCGGTTTACAGATTTTTATGGAAGAAAGACTCAAACTTTTCCTCACGATGGAGGGGCTCTCGCCGAGCCAATTTGCCGACAAGCTGGGCATCCAGCGCTCCGGAGTGTCGCACCTGCTCTCGGGCCGCAACAAGCCGAGCTTCGAATTCATAAACAAGATGCTCCTCGCCTTCCCCAAGATCAACCCCGACTGGCTGATACTCGGAACCGGCAAGGCATACCGCGACCTGCCCTCTCCCTCCGCCAAGAGCGCGCCCGCCACAGAGCCCCTGAAAGAGGTCCCCGCCCCCGCTCCACTTGAAGCAGAGGTAGAGAACACGGCGGCAACTTCCATTGAACCAGACTTGTTCTTTGGTGCATCGCAGGCAGAAACGGCCACCCCTGAGCCGCCGCAGAGCCCCGCCGCAGCCGCAATTGAGGCCCCCGCCGAGCCAAACCGCCTCCGCGGCGCCTCAGAGCAGCAAGGGTCCCAAACAACTGAGCCTGACCCCGTTGCCTCCAAAATCGGGCGGAATTACCCCCGCGAGAATCCCGCCGTCCGCCCGGCGGCGCCCTCTGCACGCGAAAAACGCATTGCACAAATCACCATATTATATACCGACGGGACCTTCGAGGTGAGATAAAATTTGTACATTTGTGCTTGTATGTACAAATTGCTGATCAGACCTCTGCTCTTTCTGTTTCCGCCGGAAAAAGCCCACAAGATAACTCTCACCCTGCTCAAGGCGGCCCGTTATATCCCCGGCTGCCGGCTCTTGATACGCCTGGTGTGCAAGCGGCGCGGCAAACAGCTCGAGAGGGAGCTTTTCGGCATCAAATTCCCCAATCCGGTGGGCATTGCGGCCGGTCTGGACAAGAACGGCGAGTGCTACAACGACTTCGCCAACCTGGGCTTCGGCTTTATGGAGATCGGCGCCATAACCCCCGACGCGCAGGAGGGCAACCCCGCCCCGCGCCTATGGCGCCTGCCCAAGGACCACGCCCTGGTCAACTGTATGGGAATGAACAATATAGGGGTCAAGGCCGTGCTGCAGCATCTGCGCAACGACCATCCAAACATCATAATAGGTGCCAACATCTCCAAAAACGCCTCCACGCCCAACGAAGATGCCTACAAGGACTACAGCTACGTGATGTCGCTGCTGTATGACTTCGTGGACTTCTTTGTGGTGAATGTCTCCTGCCCCAACGTGAAGGATCTGGACCGCCTGCAGGAGGACGGCCTGCCCAAAATCATCGAGGGCGTGATGGAGGTGGTGCGCTACAACGAGGTCAGCCGCCCGGTGCTGCTCAAAGTGTCGCCCGATATGACCCGCGAGCAGCTGGACCGCATAATCCATCTGGCCCTGATAAACGGCGTGGACGGCATTGTGGCCACGAACACCACCCGCAGCAGGGAGGGAATCACCGCCAAAGACCCCTCCGCCCCCTATATGTCAAAAGGCGGCCTGAGCGGCGCCCCGCTCTACGCCAAATCGCTGGAGGCGGTGAAATATATACACGCACAGAGCCGCGGCCTGCTGCCCATAATTGCATCGGGCGGCATAATGACCCCCGTCCAGGCAGAGGAAATGCTCGATGCGGGCGCCTCGCTGGTGGAGGTTTACACCGGCTTCATATATGAGGGGCCGCTCTTTGCAAAACGGATAATCCGACATCTCAAAAAAACCAGGAAACAATGAAAAAAGGGGCAATTTGCGCCATCGGCGACGAGATTCTGATAGGTCAGATCGTGGACACCAACTCCTCCCACATCGCGCGGGCGCTGGAGGCGATCGGGGTGCAGGTGCAGCACATCTCCTCTATCGGAGACGACCGCGCCACCATCCTGAGCCATCTTGACAATCTACTGAAAGACAACGATGTGGTAGTGGTCACCGGAGGTCTTGGTCCAACTAAGGACGACATCACCAAGGAGGCCCTCGCCACCCTGAGCGGCGCCACAGGCACCGTGCACAACAGCGACCAGGAGGCCATAATAGTGCAGATACTCGCCCGCCGCGGCATCGAGATGCTGGACATCAACCGCGCGCAGGCCGATGTGCCCGACACGGCGCACGTGATACTCAACCGCCTGGGCACCGCCCCCATAATGGAATTCCGCTTTGACGAGGCCCGCTACGGCCACAGCGCCCTGCTCTATTCGATGCCCGGCGTCCCCTACGAGACCATCGGCGCGCTGGAAGACGTGCAGAAGGCCATCTGCAGCCACTTCTGTCTGGAGAGCATAGTGCACCGCACAATCTGCACATTCGGCCTGGCCGAGTCGGTGCTCTCCAAGATGATAGAGGGCTGGGAGGACTCTCTGCCCGATTTTCTGCATCTGGCATACCTGCCCAACGCCATCCTTGGCGTGCGGCTGCGCCTCTCCTGCTACGGAGCCGACGCCCCTGAGCGCCGTCAGGCCCTGGAGAGCGCCGTGGAGGGGCTCTATTCGATACTCGGCACATATATATACGGCGAGGGGGACGACACTCTGCAGAGCGTTCTGCCCCGCCTGCTGCAAGCCCCGCCGGAGCTGACCCATCAGGAGACAATCTCCGCCGCCGAGTCGTGCACCGGCGGTCTGGTGTCCAACCTGATAACCTCCGTGCCCGGCAGCAGCGTCTATTATAAAGGCAGTGTAACAAGCTATGCCAATGAGGTGAAGCGCAACTTACTTAATGTTCCGCAAGAGATACTCGACACGGTCGGGGCGGTGAGCCGCGAGTGCGCCGAGGCAATGGCGCGCGGCGTGGCCAACCTGTTGGACACCGACTGGAGCGTGGCCACCACCGGCATCGCCGGCCCCGGCGGCGGCAGCGAGGCCAAGCCCGTGGGGACCTGCTGGGTGGCTGCGGCCCACCGCAACCCCGACACGGGCGTCACCGAGGTCGTCTCGCGCAAAATCAACAGTATGTCCCCCTCCCGCGAGGTCAATATGCAGCGGTTTGCCTCCGGCGCCCTCAACCTGCTGCGGCAGCTGATGCAACAGAAACTTTTATAAATTTATATTTTTATATAAAATGAAGAAACTTTTATCACTCATCGCGTGCGCAAGCGTCGCAACGCTCACACTCGCGGCCCAGGAGCGCCCCGAGCCCCCCAAAGAGAAGGAGTACACCTTTACGGTGGTCAAGGAGCTCCCCATCACCTCCATTAAAGACCAGGCCAGCAGCGGTACCTGCTGGTGCTATTCCACCCTCTCCTTTCTGGAGTCCGAAATCCTGCGTATGGGCGGTCCCGAAGTGGATCTCTCCGAGATGTTCGTGGTGAGCAAGGCCTACAGCGACAAGGCGGAGAAGTATATCCGCCTGGACGGTATGCTCAACTTTGACCAGGGCAGCTCTTCAGAAGATGTGCTGCACGTGTGGAAAGACTACGGCATCGTGCCCCAGAGCGTGATGGAAGGTCTCAACTACGGCGAGAAGCGCAACAGCCACAGCGAGATGGCCGAGGGAATGAAAGGCTATCTTGCCGCCATCAGCAAGAACCCCAACCGCAAGCTCTCCACAGCGTGGAAGAAGGGCCTGCAGGGCATTCTGGACGCATATCTCGGCCCCTGCCCCGAGGAGTTCGAATATGAGGGCAAGAAATACACCCCCAAGAGCTATGCCGAGTCGCTGGGCATCAACCCCGACGACTATGTATCCATCACCTCTTTCACCCATCACCCGTTCTACACCCAGTTCGTGATTGAAGTTCCCGACAACTGGCGCTGGGACTACAGCTACAATGTTCCCCTGGAGGATATGATGGAGATTATGTACAACGCCATCGACAAGGGCTACACCATCGCCTGGGGCAGCGACGTCAGCGAGAAGGGCTTCACCCGCAACGGCATCGCCACCAACCCCGACCTCACCGCAGTGACCGAGGCTGGCAGCGACGCAGTCCGCTGGACCGGCGTCTCCCCCGAGGAGAAGGCTGCACAGCTGGCCAAGATGCGCGAGGAGGCTCCCGAAATCGTAGTGACACAGGAGCTGCGCCAGGAGGGTTACGACAACAAGACCACCACCGACGACCACGGTATGCAGATCTACGGCATCGCCACCGACCAGAACGGCACCAAATACTTTATGGTGAAGAATTCCTGGGGCGAATATGGCAAATACAAGGGCATCTGGTATGTATCCGACTCCTTCGTACGCCACAAGACAATGAGCTTTATGGTGCACAAGAATGCCATCCCCAAGGATATCCGCAAGAAGATGGGCATCAAATAACCCCGTACAATCTCTTTTGAAATGAAAAAATACCTCCCCGACCTGTTGACGCTGTCAAACCTGATGTGCGGCGTATGCGCCGCAATAATGGCCCTGTGGGGCCTCTTCATAGAGGCTTACTGCTTTATAATGGCCGGGGCGGTATTTGATATTTTCGACGGCGCGCTGGCCCGCCGGCTGGGGGTTTCCTCCCCTATGGGGCGCGAGCTGGATTCGCTCAGCGACCTCGTGAGCTTTGGCCTGGCACCGTCTCTGATGCTTTTCTGCTGGTACTACAATATCAACTGCAGCGGCGAACCCCATTTTCTGGCATTCGTGCCGTTGCTGATGGTGGCATTCACCTCCGTGAGACTGGCCCGCTTCAACATCTATCAGAGCGGCGACAAGGAGTTCCACGGACTCGCCTCCCCCGCCAGCGGCATTCTGGCCGCATCGGCAGTGGGCTACGGCCACTGCTGCTCGATGGCCGGCGCACCCGGGGCGGTAAACGCCCTGCTCTGCTCGGCGTGGTTCATACCCGCACTCTCGGCGGCGCTCTGCATACTGCTTGTGTGCAGCGTGAGAATGTTCTCCGCCAAGAGCAAACCCGGCGTAAAGCACATCCTGCTGGGCGCAAGCGCCGCAGCAATCATAATTCTGGAACTGATCTTTGCCCCGCGCGGCCTGCAGGCCGCTTCCTACGCAGCGCTCTTCACGCTGCTCCTCTTTGGCTGCTACATTCTGATTTCGCTGCTGCCGCTCCCCTCTAAGCGGGATTAACCCCTCTTGAGCTTGTTATATTCGCTCTCGGCGCACACCTTGTCTATGATGGCGCGCACCAGGGCATACATCCGCCCGCTCTCGCGATAGTCCGTGGGGGCCGACAGGTTCACGCGGTTCTCCTCCAGCAGCTGGCGGGCCAGGGCGCTCCCCCGCCCGTCCGCCTCGTTGTAGACCGCAATGGCGTTGCCGCCGAACATATTCACGATCTTCATACAGGGGATGTCGGTGGTGCCGTCGCCAAAATATATCATATTGCTGAAGGGGACCGGCTTCTCGCCGTCGGGGACGCTCTCGTTCACGCGGCGGTTGTCGGCGATGTCCATAATCCCCTTGGTGATCTTGAACAGGAACTGCGTCTTGCCGGTGAAGTCGATGGCCACGGCGGGCCACACAGCGCAGCCCGTTTCGTCGTAGAAAAAGCTGCTGGCGAATATCTTCTTGAAATATTTTGCAATGCTGGAGCCCTCTATCATCTCGGTGAGGCCAGAAGAGATTATGTAGTGCTCCACAACCACCCCGCGGCTCCTGCCATACCCGTTGACCAGATCAAACCACTCCTGCACACCGGGATAGAGCTCTATATTGCGGCCGAAGCCGGCGATCCACTCCCGAGTGAGGGGAATGGAGCGCCGCGCAGCCTCGTCGCGCATATATTTCATATAAGCCAGCACCCCGTTCATCTCGTGGCGCTCGCCATAGGAGTTGCTGGCGCTCCAGAACTCGTCGGGGGTCATTCCGAGCGCCTGAATCAGGCCGTACTCCTGCATATTGCCCGGCGAGAGGGTGCCGTCAAAGTCGTAGATAAGGGCTACCTTGGTGTGCTTGTTATACATAGGCCCTACGCGAACTGCTTTTTGAGTGCCTCCAGCCGCTCGTCCGCATTGTTCCCGCGCACTCCGAAGTAAAACTTGATCTTGGGCTCGGTGCCGGAAGGGCGCACCGACGTGATGGTGCCGTCCTCGCAGATAAACTGCAGCACATTGCTCTTCTGCAGCCCGGTCTTCTCGGGATAGAGATAGTCGATCACCTTGACCACCTTGCTGCCCGCCAGCTCTTTGGGAGGGTTGGCGCGGTATTCCTTCATTATGTTCTCGATTTCGGCCGCACCTTCCTTGCCCATACGGTAGATGCTGGTGAGGCCCTCTTTGTAGTAGCCGTATTCGGCGTAAATCTCCTGCAGATAGCCGTAGATGCTCTGGCCGCGGTCCAGCAGATATGCGGCGCACTCGGCCAGCAGGCCGCAGGTCACCGCAGAGTCCTTGTCGCGCACAAAGTCGCCCGCATTAAAGCCGTTGGACTCCTCGCCGCCGCCGATATAGACCCTCTTGCCCTCATTTTCGCGCACCACGCGGGCGATATTCTTGAAGCCCGTGAGCACATTGTAGAGCTGCACGCCATACTTCTTGCAGATGGCCGCCATCAGCTCTGTGGTCACGATGGTCTTGATCATATAGGGGTTGCCGCTCTTGAGCTTGCCCAGCGCGCTCCAGCGCTCCAGCATATAGGCGGTGATTATGGTGACAATCTGGTTGCCGTTGAGCAGCACTATCCGCCCCTTGTCGTCGCGCACGGCAAGGCCGATGCGGTCGGCGTCGGGGTCGGAAGCCAGCACGATGTCGGCCCCCACCTTGTCGGCCAGCTCCATAGCCATCTTCATAGCCGTGGGCTCCTCGGGATTGGGAGAGACCACCGTGGGGAAGTTGCCGTCGTTTACATCCTGCTCCACCACGTGAATCACATTCTTGAAGCCGATTTTGGCCAGGAAGGGATACACGGTGCGGCTGCCGGTGCCGTGCAGCGGGGTGTAGACTATCTTCATATCGCTGTGGCGCGCCACCGACTCGGGGGAGAGCATCAGCGTGCTGATGGAATCCAGGAAGGCCTTGTCCACCTCCGCGCCGATGTATTCCGGCTTGAGCGAGGGGTCATCGTTGAAGAGGACCTGGCTCGGATCGGTGATCTTGCCCACCTCGGCGATTATGTTCTTGTCGTGGGGCTCCACAATCTGCGAGCCGTCCTCCCAGAACACCTTGTAGCCGTTGTACTGCTTGGGGTTGTGGCTGGCGGTGATCATAATGCCGGCGTTGGTGTGCAGATAGCGGCAGGTGAAGCTCAGCTGGGGCGTGGGGCGTATGTCGCTGTAGAGATACACCTTGATGCCGTTGCGCAGCAGCACCCCTGCGGTGATGTCGGCAAAATAGCGGGAATTGTTGCGGCAGTCGTAGGAGATTGCCACCGACTTGGGAGCGTCGCCGTAGAGCTGCTTGAGATAGTTTGCAAGCCCCTGGGTGGCCATTCCGACCGTGTATTTGTTCATACGGTTGGTGCCGACGCCCATCACGCCGCGCAGGCCGCCGGTGCCGAACTCCAGCGTGCGGTAAAAGCGGTCTTCAAGCTCCTTGGGGTCGCCCTCGATGAGTTTTGCCACCTCGGCGCGGGTTTCCTCGTCAAAGCTGGCGCCCAGCCAGCTCTTTGCAACATCCATATAATTCTGTTCCATAATCTTCGTTTTTAAAATCGTTTATCTGTTTTTCAAAATTTCGGGCAATTCGGCCTCCAGCAGGTATTCATACCAGAAGCGGTAGTTCTGCATCTCGAACTGGCGCTCCTGATAGCCGCGGTAGCCGTGCATTCCGCCGGGGTAGAACATCAGCTCAAAGTCCTTGTTCGCGCTCTGCAGGCTGTCTATCAGCTGCAGGGAGTTCTGCAGATGGACATTGTCGTCGCCGGTGCCGTGGGTCAGGCGCAGCATATTGCTCTTGTCCCCCTTGTATTTGGAGAGGCGGTCAAACACCCTGGTCGCGGCATACCCCTCGGGGTTGTCCTTGGGGCGGTCCATATAGCGCTCCGTGTAGTGGCTGTCATACAGCTGCCAGTCCATCACGCCGCTGCTGGCGACTGCATACTGGAAGTAGTCGCTCCCCTCGGTCACCGCCAGAAGCGACATCGTGCCGCCGTAGGAATAGCCCTCGATGCCCACCTTTTTGGAGTTGATGTAGGGCAGCGAGTCAAAATACTTGATGCCGTCGATGAGGTCCTGCAGCTCCACGACATTCAGCTTGCGGTAGATTGCATCGAGCCCCTCGCGCCCCAGATGGCCGGCCGAGCGGGTCTCCAGAGTCACCTGCACCACGCCGTGGTTGGCCCACCACTGGGTCTCGAAGCCGCAGCCCGCATAGCGGTCAAATACCTGCTGGCTGTCGGGGCCGCCGTAGATGTCCACCTTCACGGGGTATTTGACGCTGCCGCTGCGGTCCATCCCTATGGGCCAGATCACCGATGCGGGCACCTTGACGCCGTCGCGCAGGGTAATCCACACTATTTCGCGCTCGGCAATCGCGTAGTTGTCATATTCGGGCCCCTTGGAGTCGAAGAGCACCGTGACATTCTTCTCCTGCACGTCGCCGCTTGCGGGAATCTTGATTTCCACCTGTTTGTAGGGGGTGTGGCTGTTGGACATCATTGCCGTGACGGTGCGGCAGTCGTCGGCCACCTTGACCCGGGTGAAGTCATACTCGCCAAAAGAGACCCTCTGCACCGCCCCGGTGCGCAAAGTCACGCGGTAAATGTCGGTGCGGGTGGTGGACTCGCCGCCGCGCGCCGTGTAAAAGAGGTATTTGTCGCTGAGTTTGAGCAGACGGATGCCCCAGTAGTTCTTGCGGTCGCTGGCATAGCGGAAATCCTTGCCGTCGTATGAGAGGAAGTAGATGCGCTGCCACTTCTCGTAGTCGCGCACCATATAAAAGCCCTTGTCGCTGAAGAGCATCTGGTCGGGCCACTCAACCCAGGTGGCCTGATGCTCGCTGTACACCGACTCCTTGCCGCCGTAGAGCGGGTCCACGGAGTAGAGAATCATATTGTCCTGGCTGCGGTCCATCCAGGGGACTATCAGCCGCTTGCCCTTGGCGTCCCAGAAGGGGGTGCCGAAGTATTGGTCCTTCTTGGGGTCGAAGTCGGCCCAGACGGTGGCGTTGCCATCCACCGACACGAACCCCACCCTGACCTCGGGGTTGGGATCGCCCGCCTTGGGGTAGCGGGTCTCGCGCAGGGTGCCGTGCTGCCCGGCGGCGTCGTAGATGGGGAACATAGGCACCTTGCTGTCGTCAAAGCGGTAGTAGGCTATCACCTTGCTGTCGGGCGACCACCAGAATGCCTTGTAGCGGCTCGCGCGCCCCAGAATCTCCTCGTAATAGACCCAGGAGGCGTAGCCGTTGCTCACCACCTTGCTCGCGTCGTTTGTGTGGCGGTTGATTTTGCGCGTGGCGACTTCTATCGAATAGAGGTCGCCATCCTTTGTGTATGCTATGTAGCGCTTGTCGGGGGAATATGTGGGGTTCTCCCACCCTTTCACCAGCTGCGGCATAATATCGTCGCCCAGCATCGCATTCAGCTGCTCCCATCTGGGCTCAAAGGTGTTGCGGATGCCTGCGGGCAGCTCTCCCGAGACTATCTGCTCATCTGTCAGGCGCGTCTTCTGCTGGGCGCAGAGGGAGGGAGCGCAGAGCAGCAGCGCAATAAACGGTATGCAAATCCTTTTCATAGGCTAGTCGCGGCGGCCGCCGGCAAATATCATAATGTAGTAAAACAGGGTCGCGAGCGACGAGAGGGCTGCCACCACATAGGTGTAGGCGGCGCTGCGCAGGGCCTTGTGGGCATACTCGTCGGTGGAATGGTCGGTGACGCCGGAGCGCTCGAGCCACACCAGGGCGCGGCGGCTGGCGTCAATCTCCACCGGCAGGGTCACGAAGCTGAAGAGGGTCGTGAGGGCAAAGAGTATGATGCCCGCCAGCATCAGCTGCGGGAACACTTTGATGAGGGCCATACCTGCCAGCAGCACCCACATCACTATCCTGGAAGAGAAGCTCACCACCGGCACCAGCGCAGAGCGCAGACGCAGAAAGGCGTAGCCCGTGGCGTGCTGCACCACGTGGCCGCACTCGTGGGCCGCCACCGCCGCCGCCATCACAGAATTGGAGCGGTAAACCCCTTCGCTGAGGTTCACCGTCTTTTTGGTGGGGTCGTAATGGTCGGTGAGAGTGCCCTGGATGCAGGTTATCTGCACATCATATATTCCGTTGTCGTGCAGCATTTTTTCCGCCACCTGGGCCCCTGTGAGGCCGCTGGAGGTGGCAATCTGCGAGAACTTCTTGTATCTGGCCTGGAGCAGCGCCTGCACGGCGTAGCTCAGGAGCGAGATACCGATGAATAATACCCAATACATAATCTATCTCTTAATTCTTAAAACAATTATCGGGGAAATTTACTAAAAAAACCTTTTCGGTGGCACGGGTCACCGCAGTATAAAGCCATTTCAAGTCATCGACGGTGACCTCCTCCCCCCAGAAGGGGTTGTCTATGTACACGCAGGGCCAGCCGCCGCCCTGCGACTTGTGGCAGGTGATGGCGGTGGCATATTTCACCTGGAGGGCGTTGTAGTAGTGGTCCTCGCGCACCGCCTCGTAGCGCTTCTTTTTGGTGGGGATGTCGTCGTAGTCGGCCCAGACCCCCTCGAAAAGGGCCTGCTGCTGCTCTTTGGTGAGGGCCGGCGCCTCGCTGGTGAGGGTGTCCAGCACAATCTTGGCGGTGATTTCCAGATTGTCGTAGTCGGGGAAGCAGATGGTCGCCTGGGCAAAGTGCAGCCCGTAGCGCTCCTCGAACTTGGATATTTTCACCAGCCGCCCCATATCGCCGTTGGCTATGAAAAAGTCCTCGTCGTCCACCTTCTCCAGAAACTGGTAGCAGTTCTTCACCACCATCAGCTTGTCGCCCCGCGAGAGCTGCTCTTCGCGGTAGAGCACCGTGGCGCGGATGCCGGCGTTGTAGCGGTTGGCGCGGCGGTTGCTGCGGGTCAGCACCACCACATTGTCCAGCCCGTATTTGCCGATGGCATCACTGAGGCTCTCGATGAGCTCGCCCCCGCTCACCCGGCAAATGTCTTCGAACCCCTGCAGCTCAAGCCTCGGCAGGGAGATTTCGCAGTCCGAGACCATCCCGCGCAGGATTGTGGCGTTGTGCAGTATGCCCGACTCGCTCTGCTGGCGCAGCACGCTGGTGAGCGACGCGGTGTGCAGGTCGCCGTAGGTGCTCTGCATAAAATCGAGGTCCAGCGCCGGGCTCTCGTCCATCCCCACCGGAGGGAGCTGGCCGCGGTCCCCCACAAACACCATTTTGTTGCCGGGGGCGCTGCGCACATAGCTCACCAGGTCGTCCAGCAAATCGCCGCTGCCAAACACATTGCCGCCGCTGCCCGCCCCTATGGTGATGAGCGACGCCTCGTCTATTATAAAATATGTGTTGCGGTTCAAGTTCACGTCCAGCGTGAATTTGGCAAACGCCTCGCTGGTGCTCTTCTGGCGGTAGATGCACTTGTGGATGGTGTAGGCGCCATATCCGGTGAAGCCCGAAAGCACCTTGGCGGCGCGCCCGGTGGGGGCCAGCAGCACCACCTTGTAGCGGTAGTGGCGCAGCGTCTTCACGAATGCCGCTATGGCGCTGGTCTTGCCGGTGCCGGCATAGCCCGACACTATCATCATATCGGAGCCGGCATCCTGCCCGAAGGCCTCCAGCTCCGCAAAGAGGGCGCTCTGGTCGGCCGTCGGCTCAAAACCCAGATAGCCCGTTATGGTCTCCGTAAAACTCTTGCCCGCCATATCCTAATTCCTTTTTGCGAACATGCTGAAGAAGGCGTAGATGCCCAGTCGGCTCACTATCATCTCGAATCCCATCACCACCTTGGCCAGAATGGGGACGTCGGCGTATGTGCCAAGCGACCCGGCGGCGCCGTAGGCCGGCCCCACATTGCCCACCAGCGCCAGGCTGTCGGAGAGCGAGTCACAGAGACTCATCCCGCAGGCGGCATAGAAGGCGGCGCAGACAAACATTATCACGAAATAGAGCAGCGTGTAGGCCGCCACGGAGGATATAACCCCCATATCGGCCGACTGCGCCCCCCACTTGACGCGGACCACTGTGTTGGGGTGGATGGTGCTCACCACCTGCGCCTTCACGGCGCGCGCCAGAAGCCAGATGCGGTCGGCCTTGAGACCGCCGGTGGTGGAGCCGGAGCAGCCGCACTGCACAGAGAAATAGAGCAGCACCACCACGGCCAGCGCGGGCCAGGCGGCGGTGTCGGCGGTGGCCAGTCCGGTGGACGAGCCGGCAGAAATCACGCAGAAGGCGGCCTGCCAGAGGGCCTGCAGCGGCTCGGTGCAAGTGCCGGAGAGCATCAGCGAGATTGTCGAGAGCACGATGCCCACCGCTATCGAGGCAAAGAAAAACTTGACAATCGGGTTGCGGAAAATCCCCAGGTTGCGCCCCGCCACAGAAGAGTAAATCTGCCCGTAGTGCAGCGAGCTGGCCAGCATAAAGAACATCGCTATGAGCTCTATCCAGCGCGAATCGTAGGCCCCCAGCGAGGCGCTGCGGGTGCTGAAGCCACCCGTGGCCACGGTGCTGAAGGCGTGGCACACCGCATCGTAGAGGGGCATCCCCGCCAGAAGGTAGAGCAGCGCGCAGGCGAGCATCATTATCAGATACACCGTGAGCACCACGCTCACAATCTTGTTGGAGCGGAAGTTATAGTCCCCCGCAGATATGTTGGAGACCTCCAGCCGGCGCATCCTGAGCTTTACGGTGCCCGACGAAGGGAGGATTATCAGCATAAACACCACCACTCCCAAGCCGCCGATGAACTGGGTGGAGTGGCGCCAGAACTGCAGGCCGCGCGGCAGGCTCTCCACATCCTGCAGGATGGAGGCGCCGGTGGCGGTGAACCCCGACGCGCTCTCGAACCAGGCGTTCTCGAGGGTGAATTCCCCGCCGTAGAGGGCGTATGGCAGCAGCCCGAACACGCAGGAGAGCAGCCAGGCGAAAAAGAGAATCAGCATCCCGTCCCTGGTGGTGATGCGCATCTGCCCCTTGCTCACGAACACCAGTGGCAGAATGGCCACCATCAGCGTCAGCAGCCCGGAGAGCAGCAGCGGAGAGAAGGAGGCGTCGAACCGGTAGTAGGCCGCCACCGCCGCCGAGGCCAGCATAAAGCCGGCATCCAGCAGCAGCGCCAACGCAATGTTGCGGGTTATAGCGCGCAGGTTCATTTCTTTTTGTCGCCGGAGCCTTTCTCCATAGATGTGTAGTCCTCTATCAGATTGCGGACATTGTCGTTGAGCTGCGAGAGCTCGTCGCCGTTGTTGTCCACCTCCACATTATATTCCTTGCGGTATTTGCGGTAGCTGCCTATGCCGCCGCTGATTCTGATGAGAGGCTTGATGAGGTAGAAATTGATGAAATAGTTGAACAGCAGCACCAGCAGCAGCCCGACTGCCACCGAGGCGATGGCGGGGGTTATGCTGCGGTAGAATGTGGCGTCAACCTTCTTGGAATTGGCGATGAGGGCCTCCTGGCTGGCGTTGGTGAGGCTCTGGATATAGTCGCGCAGCTTCAGATAATAGGGCTGCAGGCGGTTGAAATACCACTCCTGGCGCTCCGGGGCCTCCAGGGAGAGTATGTCGCCCCCCTCGTGCAGCACGTGCATATATGCGGTGTAGGCCAGCAGCACGCTGTCGGCATAATTCTTTTCGCTGAAGGTGCTGCGGGCGGTGAAGGACTGCCGCATCTCCTCCATCGTGCTGGAGAACTGCCTGATGAACTCCTCGTTGTGGGCGCTGTAGAGCCGCTCGTCAAATGAGCCGCCCTCTGAGGGGGCATCCTGCCCACCGGCCTTTTCGGATGCGGCCTCGGCCCCGCTTATGGCGTTGAACACCCCGAGGTTGTAGTCCTCGGTGAGCACTATCATATCGCGGCCGATGTTCACGGAGTTCACGTTGTCGCTGATCTGGCGGGTTATGACCCTGTTCATACGGGTGAACTCGAAGAGCGACACTATGCTGGAGAAAAACAGTATGAGTGCAATCAGCATAAAACCGGTGCGGACCTTGGTCTTGATGCTCCGCACTCGCACTTCAGATTTATTTTTTCTCTCCATATAACTGCAAAAATACATAAATTTATGTTACATTTTGGCGAAAAATGTATTTAATATAATAGAGCCACAAACAGCGATGGATACCAACGGGGCTTTGGAAAAGGCATACAAGTGCGACGGGGCTTACCTGCTGGCGGTGTGCAGACGCTATGTCTGCAACGACGCCACGGCGGAGGATATGCTTCAGGAGGGCTTCGTGACCGCCTTTCTCAACTTCGACAAGTTCCGCGACAAGGGTCCCGGGAGCCTGCGGGCCTGGCTGAGCCGCATAATGGCCACCACCTGCCTGCACTATCTGCGCCGCAACGACGTCCTGCGCGATTGCGACCCCCTGGAGTCGGTGGATTACAGGCTTGCGCAAGACGACTCCCTCACCCGCCGGGTAGACGGCATCGGCAGCGGCGAACTGTACAATATGGTGCTTTCCCTGCCGCACGCAGAGCGGCTGGTGGTGGACCTGCTGCTGTTTGAGGATTTTTCCAGAAGCGAGGCGGCCGAGATGCTGGGCCTCAAGGTCGGGACGGTGAATATGAGGTTGCATCGCGCCCGGGCGCATCTGGCAGAAATGATTTTGAATTATGAAAGAAAATGAGACGATAAAAGACGATTGGATGCTTGCCGTGCGCAGCAAACTGGAGAATTACGCTCCGGAGCTGCCCGGCGGGAGTCTGGACGAGATAAAGCGCAAAGCGGCGGCCGCCCTGGCCGCCAGGGCGCTGAAGCGGCGCCGCAGGATTGCCGCCTGCGCGGTGGCAGCCTCTCTGGCGGCGGTGCTGGCGGTGGGGAGCTTGATTCAGGCCCCCTCGCGGCGTAGTGGCGCTCAAGTGGCCGCCACAGAGCCATTGACAGCCCAGCAGGCAGGCGCCTCAGCGCAGAGCGCCGATGCCGCAGCGGCGGCCGGTGCGCTCCCTGCAGAAAACGACCTGCGCTGCGCCGGAATTCCGGCGCAGCAGGCAGGCGCCTCAGCAGCGGCAGGCGCACCCGGGAAGGGCTACTCCGCCGCAGCCTCAGACCTGCGCGGCAGCCTTGCCGAGGCGCTCCCCTCCCAGATGGTGGATGCCGCCCCCGCAGCCGGGCAGCCCGCAGCAGACCAACCCGCAGCCGGCAGCAATGCCGCCCAGCAAACAGCCTCCAGCCTGCAGCAGCCGGCGGCCGGCAATCCTCAGTCCGGAGCAGAGTCCGCCCCCAAAGCCAGTGGCAGCTGCGACTCCGGAGGCAGCCGGCCGGGCGGAGAGCGCCCCGCACAAAGCCGCGACCTGCGGCAGAGCGATTTCCCCTTCGGCGGCGATGCCGCGAATGGCCGCAGCCGGCGCACATCCCGCTTCAGCGTGGGGGCGTCATCGCTTTTGGCAGCCGGCGGCTATAAAAGCTCCGCCAACGGCCGCAGAGCAATGATGTCCACCGACGGCGAGGGCAACACCTACTACTCCTTCGGCACCCCCAATATCAGCTACCACTACAGCGCCCCCGTCTCTGCCGGCATATCGCTGCGATACGACATCGACGGCCGCCTCTACGCCGAGACCGGGCTGCGGTTCACCTACCTCAACACCAGTGTCGAGCCCGGAGGTGCGCGTCAGCAGCTGCTCTACGCCGGCATTCCCCTGGGCATAGGCTTCAGGGCCGCCACCGTCGGCAGCTGGGACTTCTATGCTCTGGCATACGGGATGCCCTCCAAATGCGTATGGGGCCGCGAGGGGCACGGCTTCCCCTCCAACATCACCGACCTTGAGGATATCCCGCTGATGTGGAGCGCCGGCATCGCCCCCGGCGTGCAATTCAGCATCGCAAAGGGGGTCACGCTCTACGGCGAGCCCACCCTCAGCTGGTATTTCAAAAACGAACGCGCCCCGCAGAATCTCTACAGCGAGAATCCGCTCTACTTCACCCTCAATGTCGGGTTGAGGTTTGCCCTTGAATAGTTTAGAGT
>CAZIUO010000022.1:0-22674 GCA_964542575.1 uncultured Muribaculaceae bacterium | reverse complement strand
CCAGCCGGAATTTTGGCGGCGCAAAATTGCAAATTTTTTAATACGCGCCAAAAATACATTTGACCGCCCTAATCGAAAATCCCGTCACCCAATGACATTATTTTCTATTAGATTTTGACGGATAAAGTGGAAGCCGCGTGATATTGTTTGGCTAAAAAAGAAGCTGGCCCGAAAGGGTCAGCTTCTTTTTTGTCGTTAGATATTGGTGCGGAAGCAGTATCCGAAGCCGGGCCGCGTGACAAGATGCGCGGCGTAGGGGCCGATCTTCTTGCGGATGTGGGTGATGTTTACATCCACCGTGCGCTCCGAAACCACAACCCCCTCGGGCCAGGCGGCCTCCAGCAGCTCTTCACGGCTGAAAGCCCTGTCGGGATTCTCCAGGAACAGCTTGAGCAGCTCATATTCGGTCTTGGTGAAAGCCACCACATTGCGGTCCACGGTGACCATCTTGGCGTCGGAATCGATCTGGATGCCCTTGAAGCGGACCCCGTTGCGGGCAGCGCCCAGGCGGGCCTCAACCACATTCATTATATAGTCGCCGGTCTTCTCGCACTCCGACACGAAATCGTTGAACAGAGTGCCGCTGTCGTAGCCGTAGATGTGATTGTCCAGATTGTCCAGATTCTTCTGCTTGAGAGTGGTGCGCAGGGAATTTATCTGCATCTCGATCTCTGCGGAAGGGGTCAGGTGCTGGTCTTCCCGGCGGCCGGCCATCGTCACGTTCATCTGCGACACGGCCTTGCCCACGAGGTCGAGCATCTTGCGCGCACCCTCGTCCTGTCCGGGAGTGAACTCCAGCTTGTTGTCCTTCTTGCGGCGCATTATGCGGGCCAGGTTGAAGAAACTGTCGCTCACCGACTCCAGCTCGCCTATCTGGCGCAGCATAGAGCGGATCTTCTCCTTGGTGTCGTCGGAGAGGTGGGCGTCGCCGATATCGCCCAGATAGCGGCCTATCTCGTTCTCCATCTTGTCGCTCAGGTCCTCATATTTCTCTATGCGGTCGTACAGCTTGCCGAACTCCTCGCCCGAGGTGGTGTTGTAGAGCTGCTCCACCAGCGAGTGCATCTTCTGCACTTTCTCGCCAAAGAGCACGACCTCCTTCTGCGCCTGCAGCACGGAGATTTCCGGAGTCTTCATAATACCGCCCCTGATATACTGCAGGCGGAACTCCTCGTCCTCCTCCTTGACGCGGGGCTTGACAATCTTGCACACCAGCTTCTCGATTTGCGGGATGAACCAGATGAGCACGCCGGTGTTGAGCAGGTTGAATGCTGTGTGGAACGCCGCCAGCGCAAAGTTGAGCTTGGTGGGCTCGATGGTGGGGGAGTTGGGGTCCAGGCCCACGATGAAGCAGACGCCCCTTACAAACGGGAAGAATACGGCCAGAACCCACAACACGCCCGCCACATTGAATATAAGGTGGGCCATCGCCGCACGGCGCGCCTGGGTGTTGGCCGAGAGGCTGGCGAGTATGGCGGTGAGGGTGGTGCCGATGTTCTCGCCCATAATCAGCGCGATGCCCTGGTAGATGCTGATGACTCCGGTGGAGCAGAGCACCATTGTGACCGCCATCAGGGCGGCGGAGGACTGCGCTATGCAGGTGAGTATGGTGCCGGTGAGCAGGAACACGAACACCGTGACATAACTCTGGCTGTCGAAAGAAGAGAAGAAGGCCACCACGTCGGGGCGGTTGGCCAGGTCCATCTCGGTGCCGGTGTCCTTGAGAAGACCCAGGGCAAAGAGCAGGAACGACAGGCCGAAGAGGAAATCGCCGAGGTAGCGCTTCTTCTGCGACTGCATCAGTATTATGCCTATGAGGAATGCCGGCCAGACAAGGTCTGTCACATTAAAAGAAAAGCCTGCCGACATTATCCAGGCGGTGAGGGTGGTGCCGATGTTGGCACCCATTATCACGGAGATGGCCTGTTTCAGGGTCAGCAGGGCGGCGTTTACAAAAGAGACCGTCATCACGGTGGTGGCGGTGGAGGATTGTACGGCAACGGTTACCAGAATGCCGGTGAGAACGCCGGAGAAACGGTTGGTAGTCATTGCTCCAAGGAGGTGCCTCAAGCCGGGACCGGCCATTTTCTGCAGCGCCTCGCTCATTACCTTCATTCCGTAAAGGAGCAGAGCAATGGAACCAAGAAGTTTGAGAACTATAAGCATATATAGGTTATTTGGGTACGCAAAAATAGCAAGTATTTGCAAAAAAACTTTGCCGCAGCCTTTTTAAAGTGCAATTTTTTTTATATTTGTATGTCACACAAAAAATTATTAACTTTAAAAGATACACTTATAATGGCTTCTGTAGTGATAATGCCCAAGCAAGGGCAATCTGTAGAGAGTTGCATTTTAACTGAATTCAAAAAGAACAAAGGGGATAAAGTCTCTGTGGGCGACATCCTCTTTTCATATGAAACGGACAAGGCCTCTTTTGAGGAGGAGTCCAAAGTTGAGGGGACCGTGCTTGCGGTCCTTTACAATGAAGGGGACGAAATCCCCGTGCTTTCCAATGTGATGGTGATAGGCCGGGAGGGGGAGGACATCTCCGCCCTTGTGGCCGGCGAGGCTGCCGCAGCCCCCGCCGAGGCGGAGGCCGCCGTTGAGGTCAAGGCGGAGAAGGTGCAGATGCCCGAGGTCAGCGTGCACGGCAGCGCCCCTGCCGCAGCGGCTGTGGAGGGCAAGCGCGCCATCAGCCCCCGCGCCAAGGCTCTTGCGCAGAAACTTGGGGTGAACCTGGCATATGTCACCGCCACCGGCCCCGAAGGGCGCATAATCGAGCGTGACATAGAGGCGGCGGCCGCATCGGGCGCCCGCGTGACCCCTCTGGCCGCCAAGATTGCCGCCGAGACCGGCAGCGCCGCACCCGCAGGGGGCAGCGGCCTCAACGGAATGGCCCGCGCCTGCGACCTGGGAGGCGCTCCCGCAGCTGCCCCGCAGGCTCCCGCAGCCAAGGCTTCCAAGGATATGCTGGAGAAGGGGGAGGACTTTGAGGTGCGCAAGCTGAGCAACATCCGCAAGGTGATTGCCAAGAGTATGTACGCCAGCCTGCAGAATTCCGCCCAGCTGACCCACCACCTGAGCGCCGACGCCCGCCGCATCCAGGCTCTGCGCAAGCAGGCCAAGAAGGCGCTGGAAGAGGGCAGGGTGGATGTCAACATCACCCTCAACGACTTTGTATGCTACGCGGTGATAAAGGCGCTGAAGAAGTTCCCCAACGTGAACACCCACTTCCTGGGCGACAGCATCAAATATTTCAATAAGATCCATCTTGGCCTGGCGGTGGACACCGAGCGCGGCCTGATGGTGCCCTGCGTGAAGAATGCCGACGACCTCTCGATAGCGGGCCTCTCCCGCAACCTCAAGCAGGTTGCCGACGCCTGCAAGAAGGGCAGCATCAATCCCGACATCCTGAGCCCCGAGGCGGCTACCTTCACCGTGTCCAACCTGGGCAACTACGGGGTGGAGATGTTCACCCCCATCATCAATCTGCCGCAGAGCGCGATTCTGGGCGTGAACACCATTGTGCCGCGTCCCAAGGACCTGGGCGGCGGAGTGTATGCGTTCGTGCCCCACATCGGCCTGAGCCTTACATACGACCACCGCAGCATCGACGGCGGCGAGGCGACCCGCTTCCTGAAGCAGATTGCCACGGAAATTGAAAATCTCGAAGTTGAATTCTAAAAACCATACTGAACAATGATAGATCTTGCAATAATCGGCGGCGGCCCCGCAGGCTACGTGGCTGCCGAGAGGGCTGGGGCCAAGGGACTCAGCGTGACCCTCTTTGAGAAGAGAGAACTGGGCGGCGTCTGCCTCAACGAGGGGTGCATCCCCACCAAGACTCTGCTCTACAGCGCAAAAGTTTACAATTACGCCCTGCACGGCGACAAATACGGCGTGAACGCCGACGGCGTGGCGTGCGACTACTCCAAGGTCGTCTCCCGCAAAGACAAGGTTGTGCGCAAGCTGGTGGGCGGCGTGTCGGCCGCAATGAAGGCCAATAAGGTCACCGTAGTGAAAGGCGAAGCGGTTATAGAAGGCCGCGGCGCCGAGGGCATCACCATCTCCTGCGGCGGCGAGAAGTATGTTGCGGCCAATCTGCTCATCTGCTCCGGCAGCGAGGCGGCCGTGCCCCCGATTCCCGGCCTCAAGGAGGCGGGCGACATTGTGGTCACCAACCGCGAGATTCTCGCGCTCAAGGAGCAGCCCAAGGAGCTGGTCGTGATTGGCGGCGGCGTGATCGGAATGGAGTTCGCCGCATTCTTCAACACCCTCGGCACCAAAGTCACCGTGGTGGAGATGCTGCCCAAGATTCTGGGTCCGCTGGACGACGAAATCAGCGCCGCGCTGCAGAAGATCTATGCAAAGCGCGGCATCGAGTTCTGCCTGGGCTGCAAGGTCACCGGCATCGAGAAGAACACTGTGGTATATCAGAGCCCCGACGGCAAGGAGTGCCGCGTGAGCGGAGACCGCATCCTGCTCTCTGTGGGGCGTCGCTCCAATGTGAAGGGCATCGGCCTGGAGAATATCGGAGTTGAGGTGGAGCGCGGTATCAAGGTGGACAACCGGATGCGCACCAACATCCCCAACGTGTTTGCCGCCGGCGACTGCGTGAGCGGCTATCCGATGCTGGCGCATGTGGCCAGCCGCCAGGGCGAGATTGTGGTGGCCAACCTGGCGGGCGGCAATGAAATAATGCGCACCGAGGCTGTCCCCAGCGTGGTGTACACCAACCCCGAGGTGGCCTGCGTGGGCCTCACCGAGGCGGGGGCCAAGGCTGCCGGCAAGGAGTATAAGATAGTCAACCTCCCGATGGCATACGCCGGCCGCTTCGTGGCGGAGAACGAGGGGGGCGAAGGCTTCTGCAAGGTGATTGTCGGCGCGCGCCACGGCGAGATTCTGGGCGTGCATATGATGGGCAACACCTCCAGCGAGATAATCTACGGCTGCTGCATCGCAATCGAGATGGAGATGACCGTGGAAGAGCTCAAGCAGATAATCTATCCTCACCCCACCGTGAGCGAAATAATCAAGGAATCCGTATTTTCACTGAAATAACTTAAACACAACACACCTATGCCTAAATCACAATTCGCAGATCCCGATTTCCTGAGAAAGCCGGGAGAAGTAAAGATCGCACCGATCCCCGTAAATCAATACAATAAGACAATAAAGGAAGAACTCAAGGAGAAGCATTTCACCAAGGATGATCTCAAGCACATCTATCGCGATATGTTCACCATCCGCGAGTTCGAGACTATGCTCAACCTGGTCAAGACCACCGGCGGCTACAACGGCGTGGAGTATAACAACCCCGGCCCCGCCCACCTCTCGATGGGGCAGGAGGCGGCCGCAGTGGGTATGGCATACAACCTCACCACAGACGACTTCATATTCGGCAGCCACCGCAGCCACGGCGAGATTCTGGCCAAGGGTCTGCGTTCGATTGAGATTCTCAGCGACGAACAGCTCACCAAGATAATGGAGGAGTTCTGGGGCGGCAAGACCCTCGAGGTGGCCAAGAAGGGCTTCAAGGGGGGCAGCGTCAAGGATCTCGGCATGCACTTCCTGCTCTACGGAGCGATGGCGGAGATTTTTGCCCGCACCACCGGCTTCAACAAGGGTCTCGGCGGCAGTATGCACACCTTCTTCACCCCGTTCGGCATCTATCCCAACAATGCCATCGTGGGCGGCAGCGGCTCCATAGCCGTGGGTGCGGCCCTCTACAAGAAGGTCAACCGCAAGAAGGGCATAGTAGTGGCCAACCTGGGCGACGGCGCCCTGGGCCGCGGTCCGGTGATGGAGGGTATGACATTCGCCTCGATGGACCAGTTCACCCAGCTCTGGGAGGGCGATATGAAGGGCGGCCTGCCCCTCATCTTCAGCATAATGGACAATCAGTACGCTATGGGCGGACAGACCCGCGGCGAGACTGAAGGGTATAACTTCGCAGCCCGCATCGGCGCCGGCTTCAACCCCGACAGTATGTTTGCCGAGCGCGTGGACGGCTACAACCCTCTGGCAGTGATCGACGGCTTCCGCCGCAAGATGGCGCTGCTCGCAGAGAAGAAGGGCCCCGCGCTGCTGGACATCGTCACCTACCGCTATGCCGGCCACTCGCCCAGCGACGCATCCACCTACCGCACTCCGGAGGAGATCAAGGCCTGGGAGGCGATCGACTGCATCAAGTGCTTCGGCGAGAAGCTGGTGGAGGCTGGCGTTGCCACCGAGAAGGAGCTGGAGGCCATCCGCGACAAGCAGAAGAGCATAATATTCGAGATGTACAAGCTGGCCATCGACCTGGAGGTTTCTCCCCGTATGGATCTCGTGAAGGAGAGCGAACTGCTGGGCGGGATGATGTTCAGCAACGGCAGCGTGGACTCGATGAGCGACGCAAAGCCCGAGGTGAATATGCCCCTGGAAGAGAACCCGCGCGTGAAGCAGCTCGCCACCAAGGAGCGCTTCGCATTTGACGCAAACGGCAAGCCGTTCAGCGCCATCAAGACCTTCGGCATCCGCGACGCCCTGTTCGAGGCCATAATCGACCGCTTCTACAAGGACGCATCGCTGATAGCATATGGCGAGGAGAACCGCGACTGGGGCGGCGCGTTTGCAGTGTACCGCGGCCTGACCGAGGCTCTGCCTTATCACCGCCTGTTCAACTCCCCCATCAGCGAGGCTGCCATCGTGGGCACCTCCATCGGCTACGCAATGTGCGGCGGCCGCGTGATTCCGGAAATAATGTACTGCGACTTCCTTGGTTGCTGCGGCGACGAGGTGTTCAACCAGCTGCCCAAGTGGCAGGCAATGAGCGGCAACATCCTCAAGATGCCGGTGGTGCTGCGCGTGTCCGTCGGCAGCAAATACGGCGCACAGCACAGCCAGGACTGGACCTCGCTCTGCGCCCATATCCCCGGCCTCAAGGTGGTGTTCCCCGCGACTCCCTACGACGCCAAGGGTCTTATGAACTCCGCCCTGCAGGGCACCGACCCCGTCATCTTCTTCGAGAGCCAGCGCATCTACGGCCAGGGAGAGGAATTCCACAAGGGCGGCGTTCCCAGGGAGTATTATGAAATCCCCATCGGCGAGCCCGATGTCAAGAAGGAGGGGAGCGATGTCACGATCCTGAGCATCGGCGCCACTCTGTACCGCGCAATGAAGGCCGCCAAGCTCTTCGAGGAGAAGGGCATCAGCGCCGAGGTTATCGACGCCCGCAGCCTCGTGCCGTTCAATTACGACAAGGTAATCGAGTCGGTGAAGAAGACCGGCAAGATAATAATCGCCGCCGACGCATCGGCCCGCGGATCGTTCCTCAACGACCTGGCAAGCAACATCGCAAGCTTTGCATTCGACTATCTGGATGCGGCTCCGGTGGTGCTGGGCAGCCGCAACTGGATAACCCCCTGCCACGAGCTGGAAGAGGCGTTCTTCCCTCAGCCCGAGTGGTTTGTGGACGCTTATCACGAGCGCATCGCCCCCATCGCAGGGTATGTGCCCACGGCCAACTTCACCAATGCCGAACTCCAGGCGAGGGCCAAAGCAGGTATCTAGGCTATGGACGATGACAAAAGCCATGCAGCAGTTGATATGGAGGTGGAAAATGTAAACGCCCACCTCCATACCAATTACTCCTTCAGCGCCTTCGACAGTATACCGCAGGCTGCTCAGATGGCCGCCGAACAGAATGTTAAGGTGGTTGGAATCAACGATTTCTACTCTATGGAGGGCTATGCCGAGTGGGACCGCGAAACCCGCGCCCGCGGCCTCTACCCCCTGTTCAACATAGAGTTCATCTCTCTCAACGCGGAGGACCAGCTGCGCGGGGTGAGGGTCAACGACCCCAACAATCCGGGGCGGACCTACCTCAGCGGCAAGGGTCTCGCATATCCCGTGACTCTCTCGGGCGAACCTGCCGCCAAGCTGGCCAAGGTGCGCGAGGAGTCCAACCGTCAGGTTGCGGCTATGTGCAGGAAGGTGGAGGGGCTGTTCAAGGAGTGCGGCTGCGACTTCGGCTATAATTACGAACTCATCAAGAGCGCCCTGACCTGCGGCAGCGTCCGCGAGAGGCATCTTGCAAAGGCCATCCGCCACGCGGTGGACCGCATATTCCCCGACCGACAGGAGGCCGCGCAGTTCTACTGCAAGCTGTTCGGCGGCAAGCCTCTCAAGAGCGACATCGGCGATGCGGCCAAGGTGGAGAACGAAATCCGCGGCAACCTGCTCAAGGCGGGCGGGGCGGCTTTCGTGCCCGAGACTCCGGAGGCGTTCTTGCCGATGGAGGAGGTGCGCCGGATAATTCTGGCGGCCGGGGGCATCCCCACTTACCCCTTCCTGGCCGACGACGCCAAGGGGTGCTTCACCGACTTTGAGGAGGATCTGCAGGATGTGGCCGCAATGCTCAAGCGGCGCGGCTTCTACAGCGTGGAGTTCATAACCACCCGCAACTGCCCGCAGGTGCTCGAGAAGTATGCCGAGTATCTCTGGGACCAGGGGCTTGTGGTGACCTTCGGCAGCGAGCACAACACTCCGGCGATGGAGCCGGTGATGCTCTCCTGCCGCGGAGGCGTGCCGCTGAGCGACACCCTCAAGAGGCTCAACTACTACGGCGCCTGCATAATCGCGGCCCATCAGAAGCTCTATGGAGAGCGCGGCTACGGATTTCTGGATGCCGAAGGGCGGCCCAGAGTCGCCGCACGCGAGGAATTCATTGACCTCGGCAACAAACTCATTAAAGAAGCAATCGGAAAATGAAAGAAATAGACAATCTCATAGAGGTGTCGCGCCGCTACGGCGCAGACAGCCGGTTTGTGATTGCGGGGGGCGGCAACACCTCCTACAAGAACGGCGACAGGCTCTGGGTCAAGGCCAGCGGCCACGCCCTTGCCACAATAGACGAAGACGGCTTTGCGGTGATGGACCGCAGCCTGCTGGACCAGATGGGGGAGAAGGTGTACAGCACCGACGCCGCCGTGCGCGAAGAGCAGGTCAAGGACGACCTGGCGCGCGCCTGCATCACCAAGGACCGCCGTCCGTCGGTGGAGACATCGCTGCACAACGCAATGTCGGCCCGCTACATAGTGCACCTGCACCCCACGGCGGTGAACGGCGTGATGTGCTGCAACAATGCGGAGGAGGTCTGCAGCGAGCTCTTTGGGAGCAGCGCGCTCTTCGTGCCCTACACCGACCCCGGATACACCCTGTTCAAGAAGGTGTACGACGGCATCGCGGCATATCGCGAGGCTTGCGGCTGCGAGCCCAAGATAATAATGCTGCAGAACCACGGCGTGTTCGTGGGAGCCGACACAATAGAGGAGATAGATGCCATCTACAATGATATGATGTGGAAAATCCTCTCCCGCACCTCGGAAATCGACCTTGCGGAGACCCCTGTGTGCGACTGCGCCACAGAGGTGGTGCCCGCGGTGCGCGCGATTCTCTCGCGCGGCGGCCGAGGCGCAAAAATCGTCAAGGTGGTCAAGAACGCCCTGGTGGACTCCTTCCTGGAGAGCGCAGAGGCCTTCGGCCACGTGGCAAAGCCCTTCACCCCCGACGGCATAGTCTACTGCAAGTCGGCCTACATTTATGTTGAGGGGAGCGATGCCGCCGACATCACCGCCAAGGCGGAGAGCGCAATAGAGGAGTATGTCGCCTCGCGCGGCTACACCCCCAAGGTGATTGCCGTCAAGGGCATCGGCCTGCTGGCGGTCGGCGACAGCGCCCGCGCCGCAAACATTGTGGCCGAGGTGTTCCTGGATTCGATGAAGGTGGCCCGCTATGCCGCTTCGTTCGGCGGCGAGCATCCGATGACAGCAGCCCAGATAGACTTCATAGACAACTGGGAGGTGGAGAACTACCGCCGCAAGGTGAGCGCATCCGCCGCCCACGGCCGTGCAGAGAATCAGGTCTACATCGTGACCGGCGCGGCGCAGGGATTCGGCGAGGGCATCGCCCGCTGCCTGGTGGGCGAGGGGGCCAACGTGGTTGTGGCCGACCTCAACGAGACTACCGGCGCGGCGACCACCGCCAGCCTCAACTCCCAGTGCAAGAACAACCGCGCGATATTCTTCAAGACCGACGTCACCGACCCCGAATGCCTCAGGCAGCTGGTCAAGACCACGGTGTGCGAGTTCGGCGGCGTGGATGTGTTCGTGAGCAACGCCGGCATCGCCATTGCGGGCGACCTGGTGGCTATGACGCCCGAGAAGTTCGATCTGGTGACCCGCATCAACTACCACGGCTTCTTCTATTGCGCCAAGGCCGTCGCCCCTGTGATGAAGGTTCAGAACCGCTACGACGGGGAGCGCTTCGGCGACATAATCCAGATCAACTCCAAGAGCGGTCTGGAGGGGAGCAAGGCCAATTTCGCCTACGCCGGCAGCAAGTTCGGCGGGCTCGGGCTGGTGCAGTCGTTTGCGCTGGAGCTGGCTCCTGCGCGCATCAAGGTCAACGGCATCTGCCCCGGCAACTATCTTGACGGTCCGCTGTGGAGCGACCCCGTGAAGGGGCTCTACGTGCAGTATCTGGCGGCAGGCAAGGTGCCCGGCGCCAAGACCGTGGAGGATGTGCGCGAGTATTATCTCTCCAAGGTGCCTATGCACAAGGGGTGCACCCCGGCCGACGTCACCAAGGGTATTCTCTATCTCGTGGACCAGACTGGCGAGACGGGGCAGGCGCTCCCGATTACCGGCGGCCAGGTGATGCTCAAGTAGAAAAGCTGATTTAAAAAAATTGACTATGAAAACTAAAGCAGTCAGACTTTACGGCAAAGACGACCTCAGGCTCGAGGAGTTTGAACTCCCCGCGATTAAGGACAATGAGATTCTGGCCAAGGTCGTGAGCGACAGCATATGTATGTCAACCTACAAGGCGGCCCATCAGGGGGCGGACCACAAGCGCGTCCCCGGCGATGTCGCCACCAACCCGGTGATTGTGGGGCACGAGTTTGCGGGGGAGATTGTGGAGGTGGGCTCCAAGTGGAGCGGAGAGTTCCGCCCCGGAGACAAATTCTCCATACAGCCGGCGCTCACCTGGGAGGGAGGCCCCGTGGGGGTTCTCTCCGCCCCGGGCTATTCTTACCGCTACATCGGAGGCGACGCCACCTACATCATCATCCCCAACGAGGTGATGGAGCAGGGGTGCCTGCTTCCCTACAAGGGGGAGGGTTTCTACCCGGCATCGCTGAGCGAGCCGCTCTCGTGCGTGATAGGGGCGATGCACGCCTGCTACCACACCACCCCCGGCAGCTATAAGCACGATATGGAGATTAAGCAGGGGGGCAAGATGGCCCTTCTGGCGGGTGTCGGCCCTATGGGGCTGGCCTGCATCAACTATGTGCTGCACCGCGAAGACCGAAGGCCCTCGCTGCTGGTGGTCACCGACATAGACCAGGCCCGTCTGGACCGCGCCGCAAGCCTCTACACCAAGGAGTTTGCCGCATCCCGCGGGATAGAGCTGCGCTATGAGAACACCGGCACAGCGGCCGACCCCGTGGCCCTGCTCAAGGAGATTTCCGGCGGCACCGGCTACGACGAGGTGGTGGTGATGGCCCCCGTGGCTTCCGTGGTGGAGCAGGCCGATGCCATTCTGGCATTCGACGGCTGCCTCAACTTTTTTGCCGGCCCCGGCCGCGCAGATTTCAAGGCTCCCTTCAACTTCTACAATGTGCACTACTCCTCTACCCACGTGGTGGGTACCAGCGGCGGCAACACCGACGATATGAAGGAGGCGCTGCACTATATGGGGCTCGGAATGGACCCTGCGGGGCTCGTGACCCACATCGGCGGTCTCAACGCGGTGATAGACACCACGCTGAACCTCCCCTCGGTGCCCGGCGGCAAGAAGCTGATATACACCCATCTGAATATGCCGCTCACCGCCATCGCGGATTTTGCCGCGCTGGGAGAGAAGAACCCCGTGTTCCGCACCCTGGCGCAGATTTGCGCGGAGACGGGCGGTCTCTGGAGCGTTAAAGCCGAGCAGTATCTGCTCTCCAATGCCGACAAATTATGCTGAACATAGCCCGGTTTGTTTTCAACCCCTTCCGCGAGAATACATATGTCGCGTGGGACGATACCTTGGAGGGGGTTGTGATTGACCCCGGCAACAATTTCCCCAGGGAGCACGACTCCCTGGCGGAATTTTTAGACAGCAACAACATCAAACTCAAAGTCGTAGTGTCCACCCACGGGCACTACGACCATGTTTGCGGGGCAGGTTTTCTCAAAGAGCGCTACGGCGTCCCCTTTGCCCTCTGCAGCACAGACGAGTATGTATATTCCACCAGCCTGTTCGACGGCAGCCGCTATCAGTTCGACTTCCGTCAGGTCCCCTACGAGATTGACCTCGCCACGGCGGGGAGTGTCCGATTCGGGGGCAGCGCGCTGGAGGTTCTGCCCACCCCGGGCCACACTCTGGGGGGCGTGTCGCTGCTCTGCCGCGAGGCGCGGGTGCTCTTCAGCGGCGACACTCTGATGCGCGGCACCGTGGGACGCACCGACCTCAAGGGGGGCGACTGGCCCACTCTCAAGGCAAGCATAGAGCGGCAGATACTGCCGCTGGCAGACGAAATCGAAATCTACCCCGGCCACGGTCCGCAGAGCTCTGTGGGCTATGAAAGGCGGGAAAATCCTTATCTGAAATGAAAAAAACAATTCTGACGGCGGCCGCCGTCCTGCTCCTGGCCTCCTGCGGCGTAGACCGCCTGGCCACCGACACCACCAAGACAAACACAGGGAATACCGGCACTGAAGCCATTCAGGAGTGCGTCGCACCCCCGTTTCTTGTGCCCGGCGACAGGATTGCGCTGCTGTCCCCTTCTTATTACACTCCGCGCAAAAATGCCGACAGCGCCGCCGTGGTGCTGCGTGCCTGGGGGTATGAGCCGGTGATCGGGGCCAACTTTGGCAAGCGCTACGACGGGCAGTATGCCGGCACTTTGGACGAGCGGCTCGCCGACCTGCGCGAGGCCCTTCACGACCCCACGATAAAGGCGATAATCTGCGCCCGTGGCGGCTACGGCTCCATCAAGATGATAGACAGCCTCTCGACGGCCGACTTCACGGCGAGCCCCAAGTGGCTGGTGGGCTACAGCGACATCACCACCCAGCTGGGGATGTCGGTGGCCTCGGGTGTTATGTGCATCCACGGCACTATGGGCAACAGCATAGCCGAGGGGAGGGGAGAGGATGTCAGCAGCCGCGCCCTCAAGGCGCTGCTGGAGGGGGAGATCCCCTCTTACAGCCTTCCCGCCCATCCGCAGAACATCCCCGGCAAGGCCACCGGAGTGCTTGTGGGGGGCAATCTCTGCACATTCGAGGCTAACCTGGGCACCTGGGCCGACATCACCGCCCGCGACGGGTTCATCCTGTTTCTGGAAGAGGTCGGGGAGGATATGCACCACATCGACCGGCTCTTTTACGTGCTCACAATGCACGGCCTGCTGGAGAGGTGCCGCGGCATAATCCTGGGCGACTTTACCGACTGCCGTCTGGAATTTGACAGCCGCAGCGCGGAGGAAATGCTTGCCAAATATCTGGAAGGCAAGAACATACCGCTGATGTGCGGCTTCCCCGCCGGTCACGAATACATCAAGCTCCCGCTGATTATGGGCGCCCGCGCCACGATGGAGGTGACTGCAGACGGCGCCTCCCTCACATTTGACGTGCCCGGTGCGGTGAAGCGCATAGATGTGGATGCAACCCTTAAAGATGAAACCTGCACCGCATTTTAGGCAAGAAAACAGGTAATATTGGTATTTAATGTACGAAATTTCTGTTATAATTTTGCATTCATGAAAAAGATATACCTGTTGACGGCACTCTTGTGCCTCTTTGTGCTGCAGGGGTGCCCTTCAATTGCGCCTGCAGAGGAGGACGCGGTGCTGACCCCGATCCAGACCACATACTCGATAGGGGCGGAAGGGGGCAGCCTGAGCATCTCCTTCAAGACAAATCTCGAATATGAAGTGAGCAGCGACGCCGACTGGCTCACCGTTCCCGCAGGCACCAAGGCTGTGGAGACCAAGACCGTGACCGTGACTGCGGCGGAGAACACCTCCACCGAGCAGCGCAGCGGCAATATTACCATCACGGGGGGCGAGCTCACCGCCACAGTCACCGTGCAGCAGGCCGGGGCGCAGAAAAAAGAGGAAGGGGGAGATGACTCAAAAGAGGAAGGGGGAGATGACCCCGTTGACGCGGGGAACAACCTGAGCGCCAACGGCACCGCCAACTGCTATGTGGTGACAGAGGCAGGGGCATACACCTTCGACGCCGGCGTTATGGGCAACGGCGAGAAGGGCTTCATCTGGACCGACGACCAGGCCCTGGCTCAGCATCTCTGGCCCGAATATAAGGAGGATGTCAATTTCAGCAGCTTCATATACGACGGAGCCGCAGGCCCTGCCGGCGTCAAGGTGCTCTGGCAGGATGGAGGCGTGATTGACGGCGACCCCGTATACGATGCCGAGAGCAGGACGATAGGCTTCACTGCCAGCGGCAACGAGGGCAACGCCCTGCTCTCGCTTGTGAACAAGAACGGCAAAGTGCTCTGGAGCTGGCACATCTGGTGCACCGACGCTCCCGCGCAGCAGCGCTACATCACCGCCGACGGCACCGGCCTCACACTGCTGGACCGCAACCTGGGCGCCACCAGCGCCGATGCCTCCGACGGCGAGGCCACCTACGGGCTTTGGTATCAGTTCGGCCGCAAAGACCCCCTCAAGCTCTATTACAATGTGAAGAATTCGATGTGGGAGCCCGAGGCCGACTTGCAGCACTCCGTGGAGCATCCCGCCGTAATCTACAGACATTCCAGCAAGACCAACGAATGGTTCAACAACAGCGCCGAGACCGTCACCGCCGATCTCTGGGGCAATCCGTTTGCCTTGAACAACGGCAATGAGCACCATTACACGGCGGCTCTTTCTGAACTGAACAAGACAATCTACGACCCGTGCCCTCCCGGATATATGGTTCCCCCCGAGTGGACCTGGACCGGGCTGAATATGGACATCTGCTCCGAGAGCGAATACGGACTTTCGTTTGAGGTCGCCGACGGCCGGGCATTCTATCCCTTTGCCGGCTACGGCGACGCCGGCGATATGTACGGCGGCGACAACGGCTGGTATGGCTACAGAGGATTCGCCCCCACCGAGGCCAACAAGGACTCTTCCGGCTATCATCACAACGAAATCACCATTGTGGCGGTGTGGAGCAGCGCGACCACGGTGGAGTCGGCCTACGGCAATTTCATCCGGGGAAGCATGTTCTTCTTCCACAGAAAGCCGGAGAGCGATTTTGTGAAGGCCGATATGTCGGCGCCCTCCAGTTTGTATGCATATCCCGACGGCGATGCAATGCTCTACAGCGCCCTGCGGGCAAGATGCGCATCGGTGCGCTGCATGCGGATTCCCGATTAAACTAAATATTGCTATATTTGTCAAATGTTACTGAACATTCTTAACACCAATATCAAACATTAAATGAAAAAGTTTTATCTATTGACGGCACTTATGTGCCTATTTGTACTGCAGGGATGCCCTTCTCCGGCACCTGTGGAGGAGGACGCGGTGCTGACCCCGATCCAGACCACCTATTCGATAGGGGCCGAGGGGGGCAGCGTGAGCATCTCCTTCAAGACCAATCTGGAGTACAAGGTGAGCAGCGACGCCAGCTGGCTCACAGTCCCCGCAAGCACCAAGGCTGTGGAGACCAAGACCGTGACCGTGACTGCTGCGGAGAACACCTCCACCGAGCAGCGCAGCGGCAATATTACCATCAAGGGGGGCGACCTCACCGCCACCATCACCGTGAAGCAGGCGGGTATCACCCCTTCCATCGTGATTAACGGCGCCACCACATTCACCGCTCCCGCAGAAGGCTATGAATTCAGCGTGGATGTCACCAGCAATGTGGATTATGAAGTAAGTGTGAACGCCGGCTGGATCAAGGATAACGGCGGCAACAGCTTCAGCGTGGATGCCAACGACAGCCAGGAAGACCGCAGCGCCACCATCGACTTCTACTACGGCGACCTCAAGGAGAGCGTCGCTGTTAAGCAGAACGGCAAGGAGAAGGAGGAAGATCCCTACATCGAAGTGGGCACCACCACCTATAATGTCGCAGCCGCAGGCGGCGCAGTGACTGTCGCAGTCACCAGCAACGTCGATTACCAGACAAGCATCAGCGAGAGCTGGGTAAGCGGCAGCGGCGCCAATCTCACCGTGGCTGCCAACGAGGCCTTCGAGGCGCGCACAGCCACCGTCACCTACAGCTACGGCGACATCGTAAAGAAGGTGACCATCAAGCAGGCCGCTAAGGAAAAAGAGGTCGACGTGCTTGAGAACGGCGGCTCTTCTGCCTACATGGTTCTCGCGAAGGGCGAGACCATCGAGGTCATCGTGCGCAGCAATGTGGAATATAAGGTTGAGGTATCCGCAGAGTGGATCAGCCAGGTAGTGACCAAGACCGTTACGGAAGACCATCTGAGCTTCAGCGTGGCAGCCAACGAGAAAGAGGAGGCCCGCAGCGCCACAATCAGCGTAAGCTACAGCGATATGGCATTTACCGTTACCGTAAATCAGAGGGCATACACTCCCGCACCTGAGGAGGCCTATCTTGAGATAAGCCCCAAGGAGGCAGCGGTGGCTGCAGAGGGCGAGACCATCACCATCAATGTGAAGGCAAATTACGGCTATGAGGTCAGCTGCAACGCAAACTGGGTTACTCTCACCAAGAACGGCGAGACAGTAACTGCGGTTGTTGCAGCCAACTCCTCCACCACCGACGCCCGCTCCGCTATGATAACCTTCTCCAATGAAGATGAGGGACTGGAGGAATTCTTTAATCTGACACAGAAACCCGCCGCCAGCGACGAAGATCCCTTTGACGTGGGCAGCGACCTGAGCGTGAACGGCACGGCCAACTGCTATGTTGTGACCAAGGCCGGCACCTACACCTTTGACGCCAGCGTGATGGGCAACGGCGAGGAGGGAGTCCTTTGGGACGAGAACTGGATCGAGACAGGCGTCCTCTATCCCGATAGCAAAGCGAGGGTCAACTTCAAAGATGACTCTTACAAAGGCGAATATAAACAACCCTACTACATCAATGTGCTCTGGCAGGATGCCGGCGACGGCGACGAGGATATCAATGACGGTGACATCTTCGATGGCAAGCCTACTTTCAGCAAGTCCAAACAGGTTGTAACATTCACAACCAACGGCAACAAGGGCAGCGCCCTGCTGACCCTCACCACAAAGGGCGGCACAGTGCTCTGGAGCTGGCACATCTGGTGCACAGATTCTCCCAAGATGACCAAGATGTACTCCTTGGATGATGATGAGATCTACATTCTGGACCGCAACCTGGGCGCCACCAGCGCAGACCCCGCCGACGGCGGCAAGACTTACGGCTACTACTATCAGTGGGGCCGCAAGGATCCCCTCCGCGCATATACCGGTATGGCAAGAGACCTCAAGGAAGCGGAGGCGCTGATGACACCCTCCGTGCAGAATCCCAGCGTTTTCTATAGTAATAACAACAAGACCAGCGAATGGTACAACAGCGCTCTCGTGAGAGTGACCCAGACTCTCTGGGGCAACCCCAAATGGAATCTCGCCACTCAAGACGGCACCGGCAACCATACCGGCGATGCGACGCTCTCCGAACTCAAGAAGACAATCTACGACCCGTGCCCTCCCGGATATATGGTAGCCAGCGAGAAGGTCTGGGACGCAGTTGACGAAGAAAGCATAGAGCTTCTGGACAACGGCGTAATCATCCCTGACGGCAATAAAGAGGACTCATTCTATCCTTATGCCGGTTATATTACAGCCCTTAACTCCGATGAGAGAGCCGACAAGCTCGGATGGTTTGCACACGCAGGATTTGACCCCGAGGCATCCGGCTCAACCCACGAAGAGAGGCGCGCCGCTTTTGTATACACTTCCCAGACAGGTCTTTACAATGGTGAAGGCGGCTGGAATGCATACGGCGCATCGTTCTTCTCGGTACGCATAATGAAGGGCGACGACCCCGACGAGCTGCAATTCGACGGCATCACTTCGCACATCCGCCAGCGCGGTATGCCCGTGCGCTGCATGAAGATGCCTTCTGCGCAATAACTGATTGAATGTTATAATTTTCAGGGGAGGGGAGGCCCGCTGGGCCGCCCCTCTTTTTTTTATTGCAAATTTTACTATCTTCGCACCGCATTTTCTGCATATGCTTTTGTTTATGAAATGAGCGAAGACAATATCATCATCTCGCTGGACCACATATCCAAACGGTTCGGTGACAAAAGGGTACTGGATGACGTAAGCCTTAACATCAAAAAAGGCGAGTTTGTCACCATTCTGGGGCCTTCCGGTTGCGGCAAGACCACGACTCTGCGCCTGATAGCAGGCTTTGAGACCCCCGACGAGGGCAATGTTTTCATAGGAGGCAATCTGATGAACAAGGTGCAGCCGCACAAGCGGCCGGTGAACACCGTGTTCCAGCGCTATGCCCTGTTTCCCCATCTCAACGTGTTCGACAACATCGCGTTCGGCCTCAAGCTGAGCGGGGTGGGGCGCGCCGAGATCGAGAAGAGGGTCAAACGGGTGCTCAAGATGGTGGGAATGACCGACTATGAGTGGCGCAATGTGGACTCTCTCTCCGGCGGCCAGCAGCAGAGGGTGGCGATTGCCAGGGCGATTGTCAACAGCCCCTCGGTGCTGCTGCTGGACGAACCGCTCTCCGCCCTTGACCACAAGATGCGCAAGGATATGCAGATAGAGCTGATGCAGATGCACAAAACCCTCGGCATCACATTCGTGTATGTGACCCACGACCAGGAGGAGGCGCTCACCCTGAGCGACACCGTGGTGGTGATGAACGAAGGGGTGGTGCAGCAGATAGGCACCCCCACCGACATATACAACGAGCCGGTCAACTGCTTTGTGGCCGACTTCATCGGGGAGAGCAACATATTCAACGGCACTATGGTCCGCGACCGTCTGGTCTCCTTTATGGGGCACGAGTTCGAGTGCGTGGACACGGGCTTCGGCGAGAATGTCCCGGTGGACGTGGTGATACGTCCCGAGGACATCTACATAATGGCCCGCAACGACAAGGGGCAGTTTACCGGCACTGTGTCGGGCTGCATATTCAAGGGAGTCCACTATGAGATGACGGTGAACACTCCCGACGGCCACGAGCTTATGATTCAGGACTACAACGCCTTTGAGCCCGGGACCGAGGTGAGCATGATAATCAAGCCCTGCGACATACAGGTGATGAAGAAGGAGCGCATCTGCAACACTCTGGAGGGGACGCTCATAGACGCCACCCACGTGGAGATGCTCGGCTGCGAGTTCGAGTGCCTGCCGCAGGAGGGCATCGCCCCCGGCAGCGAGGTGCTGGTGGAGGTGGACTTCGACAAGGTGGACCTGATGGACGACAAGCGCGACGGCGTGTGCGAGGGGGATGTCACCTTCATCCTCTACAAGGCCGACCATTACCATCTGACGGTCCGCACCGAATATGACGAGAACATCTATGTGGACACGCAGGATGTCTGGGACGACGGCGACGTGGTAGGTATCAATATCCGTCCGGAGGATATGCGCATATCCCCCAGGGGGTCAAAAGCGCGCTCTTAGCCGATGGCCGCGCACGCAAGTTTTATGGGCAAGCGCAGCAACTGGGCGCTCCCGTATGCGGTGTTCCTGCTGCTGTTCGTGGCACTGCCGCTGGTGCTCATTATGGGCAACGCCTTTGTGGACGAGGCGGGCCATTTCACTCTGAACAACATAGCCCGCTTTTTCGGCGACTCGGACGCCCTGAGCACATTTGCCGTCTCCATCGAGATCGCGCTGGAGACCACGCTGCTCTGCCTGCTGCTGGGCTACCCTGTGGCCTGGCTACTGGCCAACTCCAAGTTCAACCGCAGCAGCGTCACAATCGTTATATTCATACTGCCGATGTGGATCAACGCCCTGATGCGGACGCTGGCCACCGCCAACCTCTTCAATATGCTGGGAATCCCGCTGGGCAAGGGGACGCTGCTGTTCGGAATGGTGTATGACTATCTCCCCTTTATGATTTACCCCATCTATAATGTGCTGAGGCGCCTGGACCCCTCTTATCTGGAGGCGGCGCAGGATTTGGGGGCCAAGCCCGCCACGGTGTTCCTGAACGTGACGCTGCCCCTGTCGCTGCCCGGCATCGTGAGCGGGGTGATGATGGTGTTTATGCCCACCGTGAGCACCTTTGCCATCTCGGAGTTCTTGACCAACAACAAGATAAAGCTCTTCGGCACCATCATTCAGGAGAACATCAACTCCTCTATGTGGAATTACGGCGCCGCGCTGTCGTTCATAATGCTTATAATAATTGCGGTGTGCACGCTGCTCTCGGGCGGCGAGAATGAGGACCGCAAGGGTGAGGGAGGGCTCATATAGGCAATGAAGAAGTTTTTTGCCCGCCTCTATCTGCTGCTGATACTGCTGCTGATGTATGCGCCGCTGATTTTCATCGCGGTGTCGTCGTTCACCGAGAGCCGCGTGCTGGGCAACTGGACCGGCTTCTCCACCAAGCTGTACGAGAATCTGTTCACCGGCAACACGGGGGGCAGCGGGCTGATGGGGGCGGTGTACAACACCCTCACAATAGCGCTGATATCCTCTGTGGTGGCCACAGTGCTGGGAACTCTGGCCGCAATCGGCATCTACTATACCCACGGGCGGCGCAGGAGTGTGCTGATGTTCTTGAACAACATACCGATGGTGAACCCCGACGTGATCACCGGCGTGTCGCTGTTCCTGCTCTTCGTGTTCCTCGGGGTGACGCAGGGCTATGTGTCGGTGGTGCTGGCCCACATCACTTTCTGCACCCCCTATGTGGTGCTCAACGTGCTGCCCAAGCTGCATCAGATGAATCCCAACATCTACGAGGCGGCGCTGGATTTGGGGGCGACTCCCGGCCAGGCGCTGCGCAAGGTGCTGGTGCCGCAGCTGCTGCCCGGCATGATCACCGGCTTCATACTCTCCTTCACTATGTCGCTCGACGATTTTGCGGTGACCTTCTTCACCCGCGGCACCGTGGGGCTGGAGACTCTCTCGACATATATCTATACTGATGCCCGCAAGGGTGGCCTCACCCCCGAGCTCAGGCCTTTGATGACCATTATATTTGTTGTTGTTTTCGTGCTGCTGCTGGCCTACAACATCCGCCAGGAGCGCGCGGCAAAGAAAAAAGCCTCTTTACTCAAGTAATGAAAAGATTGTTTTCCTTTGCAGCTTTGGCTGCATTGCTCCTTTTGGGCGGCTGCAAGGCCGACAGGAGCACAGTTCTCAAAGTGTACAACTGGTCTGACTACATCGACGAGTCGGTGATAGAGGAGTTCGAGACCTGGTATGAAGAGCAGACGGGGGAGAAGGTGACGGTAATCTACCAGACCTTCGACATCAACGAGACGATGCTCTCCAAAATCGAGCGCGGACAGGAAGATTTCGATGTCGTATGCCCCTCCGACTACATTATAGAGCGGATGATCAAGGATGACCTGCTGCTCCCCCTGGAGCGCAATTACGGCGAAACCCCCAATTACATAGACGAGAACCTCTCGCCCTATGTGCGCGGGATGTTCTCCAAGCTGGACTGCGGCGGCAAGAATGCCAACGACTATGCCGTGGCCTATATGTGGGGCACCACCGGCATCCTCTACAACGCAAAATACGTCACAGAAGAGGAGGCCTCTACCTGGGACATAATCCGCAACCCCAAGTTTACCGGCCGCATCTTCATAAAAGACGCTCCCAGAGACGTTTACTCGCAAATCATACTTTATCTGCACCAGAAGGACATAGAGGAGGGGAGGGTGTCGCCCGATTCCCTGATGAACTACACCTGCGACGAGGACATCGCCGCCGTGGAGGCCTATATGAAGCAGGCAAAAGAGCTTGTGGCGGGCTGGGAGGCCGATTTCGGCAAGGAGCAGATGACCCAGGAGCTGGGTTATGTGAATCTGACCTGGAGCGGCGACGCCGTGTGGGCCATCGAGGAAGGCCGGGATATGGGCGTGGACCTGCGCTACACTTGCCCCAAAGAGGGATTCACTGTGTGGTTCGACGGCTGGGTAATCCCCAAATATGCCAAGAATGTGAAGGCGGCCAATTATTGGATAAACTTTATGAGCCGGCCCGACATTGTGGTGCGTAATGTGGATATAACTGGCTATGTGTCAGCCTCTAAGGCAAAAGAAGTGATGGACGCGTTCGTGGATGAGAGCCTTGAGCCGATTGATGTGAGCTATTTCTTTGGCGACAGCGCCACGGCGGTGAGCCTGGACCCGGTGCTTTATCCCGACAAGGAGACGATTTCCCGCAGCACAATCGAGCACGACTGGGGCGAGCACACTGCAGACCTGGTGTCGATGTGGTCTCGCGTAAAGGGAAACGCTATGAACATTTCCACGGTGATTATTCTTGGCGTCTGCGCCGTGATTGTGATTGCGATAATCGTTTTGCGCACGCTCAAGGCGCGCTCTAGGCGCAGCGGCGGCCGTCGCGGAAATAATTATCGCAGAAGACGTTAAATTGACTATATTTGTAAGAATCCGGTTCGCATGCCGGATTTTTACACAATTTATATTATGTAAAATAGGACATTGAGGAGCCCCCTATGGAAG
>CAZIUO010000021.1:17385-23265 GCA_964542575.1 uncultured Muribaculaceae bacterium | reverse complement strand
GCTATGCCAATGTGGGCGAGGCGTTCGTGTTCAGCCTCGGCAGCGGCATCGGCTGGTGCCTGGCCATCGTGACTATGGCGGCCATCCGCGAGAAGCTGGCTTACTCCAACATTCCCGCCGGCCTCAAGGGTCTGGGCATCGCCTTCATCATCACCGGTCTGATGGGTATCGCGTTTATGAGTTTTATGGGTATTCAATTATAGGAGAGCGCTGATATGGATATGCAAACTATGGTAGTGGCCGTATTGGCCTGCCTCATACTGATACTTATTCTGGTGGCGCTGCTGCTTATCCTCAAGGAAAAGCTTACCCCCAGCGGCACCGTCTCGATTGACATCAACGACGGCAAGAAGGTGGTAGACGTGCCGCAGGGCGGCTCTCTGCTGGCCACTCTTGCAGAGCAGAAGATCTTCCTCCCCTCCGCCTGCGGCGGCAAGGGCTCTTGCGGCCAGTGCAAGTGCCGCGTGCTCGAAGGCGGCGGCAGCATCCTCCCCACCGAGACCGTGCACTTCTCGCGCAAGCAGATCAACGACCACTGGCGCCTCGGCTGCCAGGTCAAGGTTAAGGACAACCTCAAGATCGAGATTCCCGAGAGCGCCCTCAGCGTCAAGAAGATGGAGTGCGAAGTCATCTCCAACAAGAATGTGGCTACCTTCATCAAGGAGTTCTGCGTAAGGGTTCCCGAGGGCGAGCACATCGAGTTCAAGAGCGGCGAGTACATCCAGATCGACATCCCCGCATACGATGTGGACTTCTCTACATTCGACGTGGATCCCGAGTACCGTGCAGACTGGGAGAAATACGGATTCTTTGACATCAAGTACAAGAACACCGTTCCCACCATCCGCGCATACTCTATGGCTTCCTATCCCGCAGAGAAGAATGTCATCAAGCTCAACGTCCGCATCGCGACTCCTCCCTTCGACCGCAGCCAGCCCAAGGGCGTCTTCAAGATGCTCCCCGTTGCGCCGGGCGTAGGTTCTTCCTACGTGTTCTCCCGCAAGCCGGGTGACAAGGTCACCATCAGCGGCCCTTACGGCGAGTTCCTGCTTCCCGAGAACGACCCTCTGGATATGGAGTACATCTTTGTGGGCGGCGGCGCCGGAATGGCACCTCTGCGCAGCCACATAATGCACCTGTTCAAGACTCTCAAGACAACCCGCGAGGTACACTTCTTCTATGGCGCTCGCGCCCTGGTGGAGGCGTTCTACCTGGAGGATTTCGCAGAGATCGAGAAGGAGTTCCCCAACTTCCACTTCCATCTGGCGCTGGACCGTCCCGATCCGGCTGCAGATGCTGCGGGCGTGAAGTATACCGCAGGTTTCGTGCACAATGTGATGAACGAGACTTACCTGAAGAACCACGAGGCTCCCGAGGACATCAAGTACTTTATGTGCGGTCCGCCTATGATGGTCAAGAGCGTGAACGGGCTGCTTGACAGCCTGGGTGTTCCGCCCGAGAGCATCCTCTACGATAACTTCGGTTAGCAGATGCTTTTATGAAAAAGCCGACCCGCAAGGGCCGGCTTTTTTTGTTGGGCGCAAGGGGTGTATAACTTTCAGATTGTAAGGCCAGGGCTTGTTGGAATGATAGATAGTAAGCAAAATAAAAATTTCACAAAAAATTAAAAATATTTGCTTTTTCAAATTTCCTTTCTTAAATTCGGGTAAGGTTTTGGTTAAGACCATACCGTTTGAACTATGAAAGAGTTGAAAATGACATTGCTGGTGATATTCGGGCTGCTGCTCGGATTGTCCTGCTATGGCACTTGGATGCGGGCCGATTACGGCAGGCCGCTCTTCAACCTTCACGGCTCTTGCCTTGTATTGTCTTCCGGGCCCGAGATGTCCGACGGCCTGGGCCGCGGCAACGACTTCGGCCGCGTTCTGTTTGAAGACGGTGTCGTCTTGAACGCCAAAAAAACCAACCCTGTCTCCGAGAACGGCTCGGAATGTCTTCGCGCTCTCAGCCAGAGCGTCATCGGCAAGAATCTCCAGTGTTCCGCACCTGCCTTCACTCTTGTAAAGTGCGGGAAAATCACAAGCGAATACACTATCTGCAATTATTCAAATTGCTTTATGCTTGAAACTTCCGGTTTGCGTGCCACCGCAGACCGGATTTTTGTTCTCGAGAGCATCCGTTGCTGAAATAGCTGCGTACATTTTCAGATTAGTTAAGTTGTGCCTTCCCGGCTGCTCTTTCGCGGTGACATACCGGCTTGGAGCCGGCAGCCATATCCCGGAAAGAATGCCCAGTCTACTCTAATCCGTCTTCTCTGATGCCGCCGTCAGGCATCGGACAGGCCTCCTTTTACCATAGCCTTGACAGGCTGAGTACGCAGTAACAAGCGAGGAAAACCCCTTTGCAGGGGCAATCGCACAGCACCCGCTGATGCGCCGGACGTGCGCATCCCAAAATATGAAACAGTTGGCATACATTCTCGCCGCTACCGCAGTGATTGCGGGGTGCGCGGAGCAAGATAAAATTCATGCAGATTATGAAAACATCGTAAAAGATGAAATAACATTCTCCCTGGTTCCGGTCGTTGACGGTTCGGACTCCGAATTCGCCGCAACAAGCGTTTTCCAGGCTGGCGCCTATTACAACGCCCCCGGATGTGACTGGACATCCTCTTCCCTTGAGTCGAATGAATATTTCCCCGAGACCTCGGCGGCTAACAGCGGCGACCTTTGGCATCTGGAGCAGACCTACTGCTGGCCCTCGGACAACGGCAGCCTCACCTTCTTCGGCTGGAGCCTCAACCGCGACGACCTCTCTTTCAATCCCGAGTCGCAGACTGTGGCCGGCATCGACAGGGAGAGGGGCGTGTACCTGGAATCCTTTGACATATCCCTCGATCCCGACGCCGATTTTATGGTGGCTGACGCCTCTTCCGACAAGGTGCTCACCAGGTCCTCCGCATCTGTCCCGACCGTCTTCAGCTCTCAGCTTTCGAGAGTCGAGCTTCTGGCCCGGACAAAGGGTGACTATTCCGCATCCAAGGAGATCCGCATCAATTCGGTAAAACTTACCAATATGGCAAAGACTGCCGATTTCCAGCAGGGCGAATGCAAGGACGGCGTGTGGAGCGAGGTTGACAAATGGACTGTCCGCTCTACCTACGACGCCACTTACGGCGACTACACATCTTCTCCCGTGCTTATCACGGCCGAGGAGAGCGCGCTCCCCGGAGGATATCAGCTCTATATCCCTCAGACCCTTGCAGAAGATGAGCAGATGCTGGAAGTCAGTTATACGATAAAAGACATCATCACGGGCTTTACGGAGAATGTCACCGAGACTCTGTCGCTCCGTTCTCTGGTTCCCGAAGGGGAACTGCGCGCCGGTGCACAGCATTCGATAAGCTTTTACATCTACCTCGAAGAGATCTACTGGGCTCCCGAAATCGTCGGGTGGGAGACAGGTAAGGTGACCGCCTGATGCGGTTGCTGTCCACAACAAAAAAATTGACAATAGTTCGGAGCAAACCTTTGCGGCCGATTATTCAGTAAACCTATTAACATTTTTAACACTTTTAATTAATTAACAAAACAATGAGGAAAAATTTAACAATCGCAGCTGCGGCTGCACTTCTGGCAGTGGTTGCCGGATGCTCTAAGACTGACATGACACCCGGAGACACTTATGCCTCGGCCATCGGTTTCTCTCCTATCAATGGAAAACTCTCCACTAAGGCGATGATCGACGGCACCGAGTACAAGTCCTCCGACCCCACATTCGGCACCCTTGCCTATTATTTGGCAGCCGATTCGGAAGATGAAAAGACTTGGAGCGACAATATGGCCGAGGCATCTCTCTTTATCCCCGTAAGTGAAGTCAGCTACAAGGAAAGCGTGAACACCTGGTCCACCGCTGTGCCTTACTACTGGCCCACTACCGGCGGTCTTACATTCTTTGCATACAGCCCTTATTACTACCAGGAAGAGGGGAATACCGACACCCCCATTGCAGTTGAGACCCTCGATGGCAACAGCGGTATCGTGTTCCACGATTATGATGTGGACGCCCACCAGAACACCGACTTTATGGTGGCTGACCTTGCAGTGGACCAGACTGCAAACGGCACCAACGGCGGCTACAAAGGTGTCCCCATCGTGTTCAAGCACAAACTCTCCCAGATTGTTGGGATCAACTTCCTCACCGTGGGTAAAGATGCTGAAAGCAACCTTGTTGAGAAAGACTATGCCAACACTCACACAGAAGGCTCTTATGTAGCCGGCGACGTGGTGTTCAAGCTCAAGAAGGTTACCGTAAACAATCTTTTATACAAAGGTAATTATGGCTACTTCTCCACAAAAGATGAGTTCTGGAATCTCACAGATGCTCGCAAGGCTTACACTTGGTTTGACGACAGCACCGCCACAGCGTTCAGCGGCAACACCAAGTTCAATCTGACCTACAAGACTCAGGACAAGAGCCGCAACGATTATCTGCTGATTCTTCCTCAGCCGCTTAATAAAATTGGAGCTACCACCGCAGACACGGCGCACTACCCCGCCATATCCATCGAGTATCAGGTGTTGACCTACAACGGTACAAAATTCACCACCGAGAATGTCTCCAAGACAATCTCTCTCTATGATATGCACGAGCAGGCTTCAGAGATTGCGATGGGCAAGAAGATCACCTACACCTTCAAGATCAACCTTGAGGACCGTCAGATCTACTGGGCTCCTTCCGTTGCTGACTGGGATGATCAGAGCTACGAATCTGTAATCTAACAATTTAACTATGGGGCCGCATTGCGGCTCCAGCGTCAGAGCGGGTGAAACCGCTCTGACGTACTATATAGAGACTTAAGAGGCGCATCAGACACAATGCAAACGGGATTCAGGAGGTGCTGCAGGGCGGCCGTGCTGATTTTGGCGGCGGCCTTGCTCTCTATTGTCTCCTGCCAGCGCCGTCCGCTGGAAGAGTTTGGCGGCGGCACCCGCACCCGCATCCGCATCACCGTCAGGACCGACGGCATCCGTAATGTCACCAGCGACATTTACAACAGCAGCGTCCCCGTTCCGGAACTCGTGACGGAGGCGATGCACGTGGTCTTTTTTGACGGGAGCGGCCGCATCGCCGCCGAGACCTATCTCACCGCCACCGAGAGAGATGCGGAGGGCAACACGGTGTTTGTGGGGGATGTGAACGTCGTCCCCGGCACCTACCGGATTTACGCCTGCAGCTTTGGCGCCGAGTCGACTCTGGTGCAGGGGCCCACGGCCTGGGAGAGCGATCTGGCCTATGCTGTCGATGTCTCGGAAAACGTCGCTGCGGCCTGCGCGGACATAGTTCCGCAGGGAGAAAGCCTCACCCTCTGCCCCGACCACCTGTTTGTGGCGCGTCTTCCGCAGGAGACCATCCCCGCCGTTTCTGACATCTACACCGTCTGCGCCGATGCCCGCACGGTGGTGGAGAGTTACTATCTGCAGATAAAGGTGGAGGGCCTCAAGTATCTCAGCAATGCGACGGCCGTTCTCACCGGCCTTTCCAGCGGCAACCTCATTGCGCAGGGCAGCCGGGTCGACGACCCGCTCAGCAGCATCCGGTTTGAGATGAAGGGGAGCAGCGACGGCGGCCAGGGGGTCCTCTGCGCCATCTTCAGCACCTTCGGGCGCCCGGCAGGCTCCGCCAACAATCTGCAGGTGACATTCCGCCTCACCTCCGTTGACGGCCGCATCGACGACTACTGTTTTGACCTCTCGGACCTCTTTCTCAGCGAAGACTGCATCAACCACAACTGGCTGCTGCTGGACGAGACCATCCGCATCGACCCCGTCGAAGTCAAGGGCGGCGGAGGCCTCGAGCCCTCCATCGGCGAATGGGACGATGAGAACCACGAGACGATGCTCTAGGAGAGTTTAGAGT